>NZ_CP036276.1:7140856-7454332 GCF_007747995.1 Symmachiella dynata
TTGTGGCAAATAATTGCGGATGTATTTGAAACGATCCGTCCGCACGCATCGCAGATGTTCGACCGTTTCGTCGCAGCGATCACGGGCGGCAAAGATCGCTTCACGGGGTTGATAGTCCTCGGCAAGTACATCCTGCGCCTGCATGGTTTCGGGGAGCGGAATTCCCGCTGCTGCAAGGGATATGGCCGCCATGTCGATGTGTTCGATCAAGTCCTCCCGAATGGTTCCCGCTGCGATCCCCGGGCCGCGGAGGATGAACGGAACGTGAATTCCTTCTTCGTACAAAAACTGTTTGCCGCGGGCGTGGCTGATGCCGTGGTCGGTCATGAACAGCACGAGTGTTTGGTCAAGGACGCCTTCCTCCTTGAGCCGCGCGATGATCTCCCCGACAACGCGGTCCGTTTCGAGGACGGAATCCAAATAGGCGGCCCAATCTTCGCGCTGCACCGGTGTGTCGGGGTAATAGGGAGGAAGTTTTACGTCAGCAGGGTCCGTTTTGCTTCCAAACTTTTGCTTTGCCTTTTGAGCAAATTTTTGCGCCGACTGCCGCGTACCGCCGCGGAGTTTTCCACCGGGGAGTTGGATCTGAGCAAAGAAGGGCTGCCCCGGTTTGCGGTTGGCCCAATCGGAACCGTCGTACATCGATCGATCCCACTCGAAATTGTAGTCGGTTTTGCCGAGTCGATTGGGACGGATCGGCCATCCGCTGATGGTCGTGTAATAGCCGGCGCGTTGGAACAACAGCGGAATCGGTTCGACGCCGGGCGGGAGGTGAATTTTTTCTTCGCCACGTCCACTGCGATGATGGTGCGCTCCAATCGCTGTTTGGTACATGCCGGTGATAAAGGCCGAACGACACGTGGAACAGACCGGAGCAGTCACAAATGCGCGGTTAAACTGCACGCCCTCCCGGGCGAGTTGATCAACATGTGGTGTTTCGATCAACGTTTCTCCGTAACAGGAAAAGTTGGCCGACATGTCGTCGACAACGATCCAGAGAATATTGGGCCGCGCGGGGGCAGGATCGGCGGCCTTCGTCATGGAGGGGGATGCGAAGACGAGGGTAGCGAGGAATAGTAAGACTGATGTCCAGCGAATGGTGTTTGCGTTGTTCATGCTGGTGGGCGCCTGATGGTGGTGTGAAAACCCTCACCCCGGCCCTCTCCCAGAGGGAGAGGGGGTCGCCGAGTGGTGGGTGGTGAGATTTAGGTTGGTGGTTACGATTTTTAGGCTGGCCGTTGGTTTACAGTATAAACGTGGATTGATTTGATCAATAGCGTGGCCCCAGGGAATAAACGGCATGCATGGAGGATCTTACCATTGTGCGATCTCGCGAATTCTTTCATGGACGTTTTGAAAGGGCGCTCTCCATGGTTAGACCTTGTGCGATGTGGTGTCTGCTTCTGTTGACCGGTTGCGGTGCAGCAGAGGGAATCGATAAGAAACCAGCGGTCGCCGTTGCACCTGCGCGCGGCGATAAGGTGGCGGCTGACGAGGGGGACTTGGCTCAAAGGGGGCAACTTGAACGCAAGATCATCTACCGCGCTGACATGGATATCGTCGTTGAAGATTTCTCCGGTGTACCCGCACAGGTGCAGGCGATCATCCGCCGCCTCGATGCATTTGTTGCAGATGCTCAAGTATCAGGCACTGCCAACGTGCCGCGTCACGCGTATTGGACAATCCGCATTCCGGCGGAGAAGTTCGAGGAGTTTCTCGTTGCGAGTCGACTCTTGGGAGAAGTTCGTAGCGAAAGCCAAACGGCCCAGGACGTCAGCGAAAAATTCTATGACCTGCAGGCACGGCTGGCCAATCAGCAACAAGAAGAACAGCGACTCAAGGAATTACTCGATCAGCACAGCGGCAAGTTGGAGGAAATCTTGGCCGTGGAACGCGAGATCTCAAGGGTTCGGGGGGAAGTGGAACAACTGCAAGGTCAACTCCGCGTTCTATCGGATCTGACAGCCTATTCGACGGTCACACTTCGATTCGAAGAGATCAGCAATTACGCACCTGTGCAATCGGCATCGTTTACGACACGCATCGAACGCACATGGTCATCGTCGATTGAATCGTTTAGCGAATTGGCGCAATCGATCGTGTTGGCCGTGGTCTTCGTCGCTCCTTGGATTTGCGTCCTGGCTATTCCGTTGGTGGCAATTACTGTCTTTCTAAAGTGGATTCGACGCAAACCGGTTTCGATGTAACGACTGTTCGAGAACCGTTTTTAGTGATTATTGGGCCCTAGCAGTGTTCAGTGGCAGATAGGCTAGGTCGATCTGCTTAGCAGCGTGGCGGTGGGTCTGGCGTTTGAACAAACTTGGTGCGTCGTTCGGTTTGCTCCGCTGCTGGGTGGGGAGGCAAAGTTTTCCCAGACCACCAATCCGGCTGAAACTCGCTGCTGCGGCGATTTGATTTTGTGAAATCCCGGAAATTCATCTTCACAGCCCCCAAGAGTCGGGTATGTTGAAGTAAGCAGATTCGAAAACAATTACGAACGGGTCTCGCGTTTCTGGGTCAGACGCGATAACCCTTCGACGAATCATAACTGGGCAGTGACGACCGGCGGCGACTTCTTTCATCGCGGGCGATTTCTATATTTCTTGCATCTGCGGTGTCTGCTGCGCGGTCGGTCCGGCTGGTGAAATTGTTACGACTGAATGTGCCAAGGTGGGCAGGGAGACTGACAACGGAATGGCCGATTCATCCAACGAGGAGGACCATGATGTTCAAATTTTGCACGATTACTCCTGCCACACTTTTGCAGAAAGGGAGACCGGCGGCAGTCGCGGTCTGTTGCTTGCTGCTGTGCTCGGCAGTTTCGGCACAGGCCGCAGAGTTGACTTGGGCAGAAAAGATGTTCGACCGGCTGAATCAGGATTTTGGCACGGTTCCCAAAGGCTCGGTTGCCAAGGCGCGGATTAAGATCACCAGTCATTGGCGGGATGATACGCACATTGCCGATGTCCGCACGACCTGCGGGTGCTCTGCTGCTGAGCCGGAAAGAACGACGCTCAAAAGCAACGAATCGACGTACATCGAAATCACGATGAATACGCACAAGTTTTCGCACCGCAAGAACTCGAATGTGATCGTGACCTTCGACAAACCACAGCGGGCTGAAGTGCGGATTCCGATCACGGCATTCATTCAACCAGACATCATCCTCGCGCCGGGGAGTGTGAATTTCGGGACGGTCGATTATGGAACGGGATGGCGACAAAAGGTGCAGGTTTCTCATGCACGTTCGCCCAACTGGAAAGTCCGCAGCGCGCATACGGACAACGAACACTTGGACGTGACTGTCACGCCGAACGCAAATGGAAAACCGGGGTATGAAGTTTCGGTTCTGTTAAAACCGACCGCACCGGTGGGAGACTTCCGCGATCAAGTCGTGTTGGAAACCGTGGGCGGGGAATCGTCGCAAGTGACGGTATTGGTCGAAGGGAAAATCGCCCCGGATGTAATCGTCTCACCGCAAACCGCCTCGGTGGGTAAACTCCACCCGGGCGACAAAAAAACGGTGCAGTTCGTGGTCCGCGGGAAAAAGGCGATCATGATCGAGAAGATCACCTCGGGCGCCGATGAATCGGCATTTGCCTGGCAATCACCGACAGATGAAAAGAACGTGCACGTGATTCCGATTCACCTCAAAGGGGACTCACCCATGGGCAAGTTCGTGGAGGAATTCGACGTCCGCATCGCCGGTCGTTCTGAACCGGTACACTTCAAGGTGTATGGTGAGATTGCCGCAACGGAGTAATGTTCTCCGCGGTGTGGGAACACGAGAATAGCGCTCGGCCTTCGGTTATGACACCGAAGGCCGAGCGTTTTTTGTCTAGCGACTGCACTTACGGGCCGTCCATGCCCAAATCATTTGCCGAGTTCAGCGATGATTTCCTTGGCTTTCGTCCGCCCGCCATGTGAGCGGCTGATTTTTGCGAACGTGACTTTCTGATCCCCATCGATGATGAAGGTCGAAGGATACGAGGTTTCCTTCTCCCCTTCCCAGCGCAATCCGTAGGCATTGGTGAACGCAAAATCGGGATCGAGCAGAAACAGGAAATTCGGGGGAAACTTCTTTCCCTTGATGAATTGCTGAGCATGCTCGGCCACCCCATCTTTGTTGTCGGGATACACAAACACGACCGTCGATTTCTGCTCGTTGAACCCCTTGGCGGCGTTGAGAAATTCGGTCATTTGCCGGGAGCAGAGTGGGCATTGGTAGGTGGGAAAACCGCGGAGCATAACGACCACGACCGGTCCCTCTTCGATCAGCTTGCTCAGTTTGTGTTTTTTGCCCTCCAATGTCGGGAGTTCAAAATCGGGGGCTTTTTTACCGACGGCGGGTGGTTTGGTTTCCTTTTCTGCGCTGCGAAGTTCGCCGCCTGTCCAAAATAGTCCACAGGCGATGGCCAGCAGTGTCAACGGAATGTGTATTCGATTCATGGAATTCGCTTTCTGGAAAATGTCGTGCTGTTGTGTTTGGAAAAGTGCCTTGAACATCGGCCGCTTCGCGGCATGTGAAACGGCGTTCTTTACGCGGACGGCAGAATTATGAGACTTAGGGTGCACGGTGACTGTGAACTGCAACACAATCGTGATTTCACAGGGTTGATTGACACGGGGCGTTATTCGCCCTTTTTCGACAGGGCTGCCTCAATTTCGTCGCGGTCGGCCAGAGACGGTTGCGCGCCGGAGCGGGTGACGGCAATGGCCGCGGCGGCGGTTGCCCAGTGTGCGGCTTGTTCCAGCGCCAGACCTTCGGAGACTGCTACGGCAAGTGCGCCGTTAAAAGCGTCTCCGGCAGCGGTGGTATCGACGGCGGTGACCTTCCGGCTGGGAATGCGTACGTTCGTTTCACCCGTGATCTGGCAACCGTCGGGCCCCAAGGTGGTGATGACGCAGCCACATCCGAGATCGCGCAACTGTTGCGCCGCCTCCCCAACACCGTCTCTCCCGGTCAGCAACGCAGCTTCACCGGCATTGGGGGTCAGCACGTCGACCAATGCCAGGATCTCAGGAGTGGCGATTTCAGGGAGCGCCGGTGCGGGGTTGAGGATGGTGATCAGTCCGGCAGCTCGCGCGCGCTGTAGTCCCCGGACGACGGTTTCTATGGGGGATTCCAAACAGCACAGAAACACCCCTGCGGCGGCGAACAAGTTCTCGGGGAGCGCATCAACGTGCTGAGGAGTAAGATGCAGATTGGCACCGGAGGCAACGCTGATCGCGTTTTCGCCCTGTTCATCCACAAAAATCAGCGCCACACCGGAGGGTTGGTGGGGTACGGTCGTGATGTACTGGCTGACGAGGTTTTCGCGAGAGAAATTATCAAGCGCAGCGCGTCCGAATTCGTCATCCCCGACGGCAGCAATAAAGGTGACCGGATCGCGGGCGGCACGGGCAGCGGCGACGGCTTGGTTGGCCCCTTTGCCGCCCGGCGCCTGAAAGTATTCGCCCCCCAGAACCGTTTCTCCAGGAGCAGGAATCCGTGGTGAACGAATGACTAAATCGGTGTTCACCGAACCGAGCACAATAATGGCCGAAGGCGGCATAAGTGGCGAGACGTCTTAATTCGGGGAGTCGTGATGGATTACAAACAAACGGGACGAACATGGTCGCTAAATCGGGACGAGAGGAGCACGCTGAGATTTGCCGCTTCTGCCATCCGTTTCACAACCTGAAGTGGAACGTCTCAGCGAGATACCGCCAAGCGACTTGTGCGAGGGTGCGGCGTTTGCATTCGATTTTGGCGCGGCCTTTTAATCCCGACACCAACAGATCCATAGGAAAATTGCCCTCCGGGTCTTGGATGAAGACCAGTGCTTGATAGGAGGTGTTGAGCGGCTTCATGCGACCGGAGGAATCCTGGGTGGTGGCAAGTTCACCGCCGAGGGAGTTGGAGAGTTGGCTGGGGGAGTCCTCCATCACGCGCCGCGAAAGCTGTTCGATTTTGCATTGAAAGGTTTTGTCGGGAAACGCATCGAATTTGATGTAGACCGGAAAACCTTCCTGGACGAACTCAATCTCGGATTGGTCGATGATCAGAATCGCTTCTTTTTGGTGAGGATCGCCAATCGTGCAAACGGACGTACCCGGTTCTAAAAAAGTACCGAGGTTGCGCTTGTCGAGCGGGCTCCCATGCCAGCGGGGGAGCGTTTCGTAGATATCGTGGTGGGGCGGTTCAGAGACAATTTCGGGAGGAAACACGGTTCCGTCGACCGGCGCTGTGACGCGGAGGTCGTCGATCTGCTCTTGGCGGATTTCGACTTGTTTGAGGGCGTCATGATAAAGCTCCTCGGACTGGGCTCTCTCTCCGCCAAATTTGCTGCCCAGATTGCGATAAACGACTTCCGCGTATTTTTGGTCGGTGGCAATCCGTTCCTGTGCGCGCAGTTCGAAGTTGAAGTCCTCGTTCTCCAATTCGACGAGTACGTCCCCTTTTTTGACTTGTTCCCCTGGTTGCACAAGCACCTTTTTGATGCGACCACCCCCTTTGACGAACACCGCTTCGGCGTCGCGGGGCCGGACGGTAAAGACCGTGTTGACTCGCTTAGGCACCGGGATCATTAAAAAGCCGACCAGCAATGCGACAGCGACGACTCCACTGACCGTGGCCCGGAATTTTTTGATCATTTCCAACCTTCCCGGAGTAAAGATGAACTTCACCATTTTGACGACCGGCATGACAAACATCATGATGACAATACCGGTAGCCATCATCGCGCTGATGGCGCCTAACTTGTACGGTTTGAGAAACGTGTACAAGAACAGCAGAATCCCGAACGTGACCATCCAGCGATAACACCAACTGGCGATGGCATAAGTAATAAACCACCCTTTGCGAGATTTGGGCATAAAGGGATCGGCGGGCATTTCCAAGCCGAGGCAGACCTGCGCGGCGGTCCGTTGCAGCAGTTGGTTTGCCTTGGTTCGCAGGTTGGGAATTTCCAACCAGTCGCTCATGACGTAGTAGCCGTCAAATCGCATCAGCGGGTTGGCGTTGAGCAGGATGGTATTTACCGAACAGACAAACATCGTGCTAAAGGCGATGTTGTGGATCAAGCCGGGTGCGGAATACCACCAGATGAACGTAGAGATCGAGGCGAGCACCACTTCGACGTAAATTCCAGCCAGACTGATGGCGATGCGGTGCCATTTGTTGGGCATTGTCCAGGAGTCCGAGACGTTGCAATACAGCGCCGGGGAGAGCACGAGGAACAGCATCCCCATTTCATGGCATTCGCCGCCAAAATGATGGCAAGTCAAGCCGTGTCCGAACTCGTGGACAATTTTTGTCATCCCCATGGCGATCCACAGCCAGACGATGTTTTTCATGTTGAAAAAGGAGTGAAAGCTTTCCATTTCCGGGCGACCGCGGAACTCATGGAAATTCACCAAGACTAACCCCAAAGCGGAGAACGCCAGCAGAACAACACAGGCCAGCGCCCATGGGGTGTAGATCCATTCGAAGCGGGGATACAGCCAATTGAGCGCCCGTGCGGGGTCGAAACCAGGGAGTTTGATGTACAGCACGTTCGACAGCGTGGACTTCAATTGCTTTTTGGCGCGGTCCTCGCGGCGTTTGAGCAGCTTTGCCCCCTGCCCTGCCGCCTCGCTGATGACCATTCCCGATTCATGCAGCCGGCCGATGAATTGCTGCAATTCTTCGAGCGTGATTTTTTGCGGAATGAATTCCGCCTCGAATTCGTCTTTGATTTCCTTGAGGCTCCGCACGCCATCGAGCGACGCGAGGATTTTGTATTCTTCTTCCTGAAACCGGTAGTACTTGAGTCCGACCGGATCCTTAATCAGGTAGTAGGTCCGCCCCTCGTAGCGTTGCTCGCTGACGACCAAATCGGGACGGCGGCGCAAAATCACCGGCCGTTCGATCGAGGCAGCCATCGAGGAATTGGGGGAGGCCATAGTTCACATCGGGTAGAAGATTGGTTGATTCGTAGGGTGCGTCGCGACGCACTTATCTGTGGAGGACGATTGATAAAAAGTTCGGGGTAGCCGCGATGGCGCAGACATCGGGGCGGGCGCAGCCCGCAAGAAGCCGCAATATCCGCGCCCTGATACGAGTAGAGTCTCGATGGCAAGGACAGCTGAAACTGCTGCGTCTTGTGCCTACGGCACACCGATTGCCGTTGGCAATCGCTGCCACCCTGTAATTGTTTCCTCCGAGGCTAAATGAATTTGTCCCAAAGGGACAGGGAGTATGTTGTTGGGTGAAGTTACGGAGTTGTGTGACGTGGATCGGTTGTGTGCGGCTTGGCGGGAGCCTCGACCTCCCGGTTTTTTTTACGTGGGTTTGCGATTTTGTTTGCTTTTTTCCTCTTTGCGATTTCTGCGACTTTGCGTGAGGTTTTTTTCCGGTTGGGAATTTCTCGTACTACTCAGAAAGGTGCTTCGCGACGCACCCTACCTTGTCAGTAGCCGAGCCAGAACTTGACGTTGTAATAAAACGCATCGATGGCGGGGTGGAAGTAGACGTAGCCTAGGGGGCGTTCGCCGCAGATGATGCCTGCTTTGACCTCAGCACCGGGGCGGAGTTTTTCGGGCATGTCTTCGGGGTCGGGCGTGATCGTCAAGAGGACGACGTTTCCTTCTTCTTCGACAACCTCGGTGATCATGGCGGTTTTTTCGACTTTGCCGTGATAACGCCGCTCGGGATTGGTGGCCAGGACGTACGTCACATCGAGTTGTTCCCCCGGTTTCAATTCTTGTTGTGCGCGGAGAATATGGCCGACGCGGTCCTCGGGGACTTTGACTTCCAACACCCAGGATTTTTGGTCATCGGCGACGCTGACCAGCAACGTTCCGGGTTGGACGGGGCGATTGGCGATGCGTTCTTCGATACCCCAAGTCGTAACCACACCTTCGATAGGGGAGATGATGTTGAGGTTCCGTTTGCGTTGCTGGAGCGATTCCACATCCGCTTTCAAGCTTTCGCGGTTGGCATCCAGCGACATTAAATCGCCCGTGATTTGGATTTTTTCCTGCTCGGAAATTCCCTCAGCATTACGCTGATTGCGTTTGATGTTGTATTCGCTTTCGGCGCGATGCAATTCGATTTGGGCTTTTTGGAGTTGGCTTTCAAGGTTGAGATCTTCCATCTCGACCAAGACGTCGCCCGGATGAACACGATCGCCATGGTCCACGCGAATATTGCGGACGGTTCCCGCTTCGCTGGCAAATAGGTCGCGGCGGATCCTGGGCTGCAATTTCCCGTCACCTTCCAGACGGAACTCACCCGGCACAAGCGTGAGCACACCAATGATTCCGGCCAGCAACATCAACACCGCCAGGAATTTCGCCAGTCCGCGGCCTTTGAGTTTGGAGACCTGGCTTCCCATCCATTGCCAAACTGGCAGCAGAAACACGCGCTGGTAGCGCTGCGAGTTATACAAGGCGGTTTCGCTGTGCCGCACGACGATCTCGGCCAGTTCCCGCAATTGCGGTTCGGGCTGATTGTCCTCGATCTGCTCTACGACCAACGCACCAAAATAGCGGCTCTCTGCTTCGGGGTCGTCTTGGGTTTCTTTGAGCGGCATGACAAACACCGCTTTGGAACTTCCTTCGTCGACATAGTCCCGCAGGGCCTCTTCGATTCGAGGAGGCAGATCATCTGTTGAACCGGTATAGACCAATGGTTCACCGGCGAAGACAACCGAATCGACCAGTGCGGACATCAATTGTGTAAGGTTGGCGCGGCGGTCGACGACGTCCTGCCCACTGATGGCCTCGATCCGCATTTTTTTACCATGCCGCAGCGCGACGCTGACACGGTCGCAACCGATGAGCCGGCGTCCGTCGTTGGCAACAGTGTAGGCAACGGCATTGGTTTTTAGCGAAGTGTGGACCTGCCGGGTGAAGGATTCCAAACGCGACCAAAGATGTTGGCGATCGACGAGTCCCCGCAGGCGACGGTTTTTGAGGAAACCCGCACCAAGTTCGCAGACTTGGTTCAAAAAGCGCTCGTAGCCTTGTTGCACGACGGGCGCCGCCGAGGGGTTGTGAAAAACTTCTACGAGGCCTTCGGCTGTGCCATCGACAGTCAAGGGACTGGCAACGATCAGATAATCAGTCGGATTGCCGGGGCTGCCGGGTTCGGTGCCCCCACTCTTGGCCGGGATCGCTGCACCGCGATTGTTGGTGAGAATTTGTCCCAGCAAGCGGCCGTGTGTTTGTTGTCCCGCTTCGCCAAGTTGATCAAAACCAACTTCTTGCAAATTGATTTGATAAACAAGTTCCAAAGCGCCGGCATCATTGCGGAGCCAAACCGCTCCGGCGGGCGCGGCTAAGGCGGCCAGGATTCGCCCCAGATAATTGGGGAAATACTCCTCGTCCGAGACATCGGTCTCCGACAGCCGTGCAATCTCGCTCACCAGACGGCGGATCTGCTGCTTGGTTTTTTCAATTTGGCTGGTGCCGGCGGTTTCGGTCGTAGACATGAAAGTCCTAGTGCTGCTCGGCAGCTTGGTTTTCGGAGCGGTTATTCATATACGCCACTCCGGTGTCGCTTTCCTGTTCGTTGTTCGTACTCGAAAACTAAGTTGATATGGTCTACTCCTGGAATGACCACTTCAATTTGTCATGCGGCAATTTGCCGATTCCGCACGAACCCCCAACGGGCTTCGTGTCCTGATCGATACGATCATTTAGGTTGTCACAATTACACGACAGCACAGTCCGAAAGTGAGCAGCCCTTCGGTTGCTGTATTCTGCCAGATGCATGGCAATCCGTCCAACGGGAATTGCTGCCTAGCCTAGAATAAGGCGAAATGTACGAACGGCTCGTTCGGCAGCGGCCGTCGCGATAAACGGTTTTCCTATTTATAATGGTTGCGTAATTCACCGATGAATCAAGCCTCCCGCCGCAGACTTCAAGCGAATCCGCGTCTGGAAGTGTTATCGCTACGATAAAAAAGCCTCCAAAGTAGGCACTACGTCAGAATTTTGTGCAGAGACTTCCGTTGACGCCCACTGAATCAGACACCCCGGTACATCATTCTGCTTCCGATCACACATTGCGACGGCAAGCCGTCGGTTTGGGGTGCTGCTGTTTCAGGCCTGAAAAACTGTGTTTCTTCGGTGTTTCTTCAGCGGCTAGGCGATGCACACTGCGTTGTGGGGTTATTCTGCGGTGTTGAGGAAAGGGTCGAGGCCCATGTTTTCTTGCATCTCGGTGCGGCGTTTTTCGAATTTCATCATTTGTGTGCGTCCGCGGGAATGTTTGCGTTCGATCCTGCGTTGTGCTTTACGGAGCAATTTGACGAGGCGGTCTTTTTGGACGCCGCCGTTGGAAGCTGCGGAGCGGTAACTTTCGCGAATGCGCCGCGCTTTGGCGGTGCCGTAGCCTTCGAGCAATTGGTCGTCCAGTGA
This sequence comes from Symmachiella dynata, assembly GCF_007747995.1. Lineage (NCBI taxonomy): Bacteria > Pseudomonadati > Planctomycetota > Planctomycetia > Planctomycetales > Planctomycetaceae > Symmachiella > Symmachiella dynata. The sequence continues at coordinate 7,152,245 of NZ_CP036276.1, forward strand.
GAGGAAAAACTGACTGGAGCCGGGTGCACCGTGGCGGCCGGAGCGACCGACCAGTTGGTTGTCGACCCGTTCGGAGTCATGCCGCTCGGTCCCGATGACGTGCAGGCCCCCCATGGCATCGACTTCTTTGGACACTTTGATATCGGTCCCGCGGCCCGCCATGTTGGTGGCAATGGTCACGGCGCCGAGTTCTCCGGCTTTGGAAACGATCTCCGCTTCCTTTGCATGTTCCTTGGCATTGAGAATGGTGTGCGGGACGCCGTTTTCTTTGAGTAGTTTGCTGACGTGCTCCGACGCATCAATGGAGCGGGTACCGATCAAGACCGGTCGTTGTTGCTCATGCAATTTCCGCGCTTCGTTGACGACCGCTTGCCAACGCGCCTCGGCTTGGGTGAACATTTGGTCGGGCAGGCGTTTGCGCTTCGATGGATAGTGTGTGGGGATTTTCAAGGCGGTCAGGTTGTAGATCCGTCGGACTTCCCAGCGCGAACTCCAAATCGTTCCCGTCATGCCGAGAAGGTTTTTGTACCTTAAAAAATAGTTTTGAATCGTCGTCCGCGCCGCCTGGCTGGTGCCGACCGTTACAGCCACGCGTTCCTTGGCCTCGATGGCTTGGTGCAATCCGCCGCGAAGTTTACGGCCGTGCATAATCCGCCCGGTACCTTCGTCGACGAGTTGAATCTCGCCATCCATCACGACGTATTGCTGATCACACTGAAATTCGAGCAGGACTTTGATCGCCCGCTCGATGTATTCGTATAGTTCCTCCAACGGCATCTGCCGGACAAGATTAGACATCGGCAGCGCGCGGACCTTCCAACGTCCCTCGCGTTTCAATTCGATGGTTTTCTTTTCCGGATCACGGGTAAAGTCTTCGCGGTCCTGAAACTCACCGGCATGCCGCGCCGCCCATTCGTAGGTATCGACGACCTGTTGTTCCGGCTCGGAACTGGGGGCACTGATGATCAATGGGGTACGAGCATCGTCGATCAGGACGCTATCGGCTTCGTCGATAATGGCGCAATAATGCCCGCGCTGCATGGGCGTTTCGGTTTTGCCCTTCTCGCCGAACAACAAATCCGCGGCACCGGATGCGGATGCTTCGCCCCCCATCGCCAAGCGATCTTGCAAAAAGTCGAAGCCAAACTGCGTGGCTGTTCCGTAGGTGATATCGCATTGATAGGCGGCGCGGCGGGTGTTTTTATCGAAATCGGGATTGGTCACCCCGACCCGCATGCCCAACAGGTTATAGACGGGCGACATCAGTTCGGCGTCGCGTTGGGCGAGATAGTCATTGACGGTCATCACATGCACGCCCTGACCGGCCAGGGCGTAGAGGTAAACCGGGAGCGTGGCAACCAGGGTTTTGCCTTCGCCCGGTTCCATTTCGATGAGCGCACGGCGGGTCATGGCGGTACCGCCCAGCAATTGCACGTCGTGGTGCCTTAGTCCGACGGTGCGTTGCGCGGCCTCGCGGACGATAGCGAATGCACGAGGCATGACTTTCTCAAGGGTTTCGCCCCCTTTGATCCGCCAACGGAGGTCTAAACTCGCCTTGCGTAGTTCGGCATCGGTGAGCTTTTTGATCTCATCTTCGAGCGCATTCACACGGCGAACGTTGAGCGCCGATTGCGCAAAGGCACGTGCAGCGCGGCCTCCGATACGGGCTCGAATTGCATTCCACCAAGCGGGTCCAAATCTCGACATCGACCGCGAATATCCCCTCATAACCGGCGACGACCTGACAACCAGCGCATGATAGCAGGGCGGACTGGGTTTGGCGATTCAACTTTTTGTAGCCCAGGGCCGTTGAATACGCCGGCAATCCTTCTACAACGCACAGAGAGACTCCAGGCAACGTGGCAATGACCTTGGTTAGTCGTTACGCTGCATGATGTGCTTTTTCACTCCGCCGAAATTGAGATTTTTGCTGCAGTCCGCCATGACCGAGTCCCATGACCAACTTATTGAGGAATCCCGCCCCCCGCGCAGCGGCCTGCCAAAAATTGTGTGGGTGATTCCGGCGGCGGCTGTGTTGATCGTGTCCGCAATTGTGATCCGGTCGACGTACGGGCCGCTTTGGCAAAAGGACGGGTCGGGGGGATTTCAGCCCCGCCCTGCCCCGGAGATCGTGTTGCTTGATCAAAGCAAAGAGCGGCACCGCACGGCACGGTATCTCGGCCGGCGGTCGCTGATCGTGCTGTTTTTTGACGGCCAAAAGCGACCCGAAGACGTCCGCCAATTGGCGATGCTCCGCGATGCCTATCCTCAAATCCGAGACGCCAACGCTGAGATCGTGGCAGTCAGCGGGGCACCGTCGGAAACGATGGCGCAATGGGGCGGCGGCTCGATCCCGTTTCCTATCCTGGCCGATGTCGACTATGCTGTACACAAGCAATGGGGTGTTACGGTTCCCGAAACAGGACCGTTCATGCCGGTCATGTTTCTGGTCGATATTCGTGGCGTGATCCGCGATTCGCAAGAGTTTGATCCGCCCGATTCGCCCCTCGACTTGCCCCAACTTCTCGATCAACTCGCACGACTTCAGTAGGGCTTTGCCAGTCGAAGTCGAGATGTCGGGAAGAATTACCAGACACTGGCCGAGCCAGTGGCATTCGAAATTCTAAGTGTGACCAAATACTAGTGGCACTGCCACGCAATCTTGCGACCCAACGAAATATGTCTTCCTCTGAGACCGACAAGACGCAATCGGACGCCGCCCCCCGCACCATATCGGGTCGATTGGTGGTCATGTCGATGTTTATTCTGGGTGTCATCGGCGGAACGATTTGTGTGACCTATGCGATTTGGCACAACGCACCGTTCATTGAACTGAAGAAGGCCTTAGCAGCGGAATTCCCCAAGTCGGTCCCACAGATCGAGGGGGGCCAGCACAAAGGCTCGCCGATGACATTGCGGATCGTGATGAAAGTCGATTTTCACCCCGGCGAAGAAGCCAACGCGCCGCTCGCTGAGGCGGCGACGAAGCGGATCGTTGAGTTGGCGCAGCAACACCAAGATCTGTCCCCTTACGAGATCTTGCGTATCCACCTAGTCAAGCAGCGTCCGCAGGATCTCACATCGCGAAAGACGATTGATTTTCGCGTCGCGGATTTGCCAGACGAATCGCCGAAATGAGATAGCGGACTGCCAGTGTTTTATCAGTCATTCCGGCATCTCTCATCGCACTGGCAAAGCCAGCAGCACCCCCTCTATGTCAGTGCTCCCCTCTTGAGATGGCGATTTATCGAATTGGGAATTCTCCTCAATCGGAATCAGAAATTGGTGAGAGGCGGCGGTTCCGGGTTTCCAAGATGTGGATTGATTGGTATGTTCCGCCTCCCTCGCTGAATGCGGAATGCCGTGCATCTCAAAACAACGGTTTCTCGCGGCGAGGTCTCTACAAGAAGTTTCAAAACCCTCTGGCGCGTCACGCAAACACTTGCATTGTAGAATCCTGAACAAGCGCAACCGGGTTTTGAAACTGGTTCTACGACTTCGACGACTTTTTTATTGGCTGTTGAAATCCTCATGTTAAAATCACGAATCCTGCCAATCGCCACCTGCTGCTTGGGTATCGCGCTTTTGGTTACGAGTTCCGGTTGGTTTGGCAAGTCGGCTGACAGCGACGACAAGGCAGAGGCCGAATCCGAACAGACAGCCGCATTGCCGGCTTCGTTTTTCGATGACGTTGAGCCGCCGGCAGCGGTGGTTGCGCCGGGTCAAAGCGGATTGCGGATTGGCAACCGCTATGCGTACTTAAAGACCGTGGAACAACGCATCACGCAAGATCAAGCCGTTGGTGCAACCAGTGGTAGTTCACGGTTGACGATTGGCCTGACGTTGGAAGTTAAAGATACGGTCAGCGACGATGAGTTGCAGGTTGCCAGCTCTCAACAAAACGCCGGCGACACGCTGTTCAACGTGCGGTATCAAAACGTCAAATTGGTGCAAGATATTCCAGGACAAGAAATCAATTACAACTCGGACCAACCCAACAGTCCCGTGCCACCTCAAGCCGAAGCTTATCAAGGATTGCCGGGCCACGGTTTTTCGTTTTGGTTGGACAAGCAAAATCGTTTACGGAATCTCGTCGGGTTTCAAGACTTCTTGCAATCCTGCCTGCAAAATGCGTCGCCTGAACAGCGAACCTTCGTTTGGAACTCACTGGCCGGGATGACCGAGGAAGACTATCTGGCGAATTTTATTGACGACGGCATGGGCCTGTTGCCGCTGGACACGATAGTGCGCGGCAAGACTTGGCAACGAGAACGAAAGATTCACCAACCGCTGCCAGTGAACTTGCAATTGACGTATACCATCGATGAGGTGCAGGAATCGTTGGTAGAACTGGCAGTCGGGGGTACCGTGACGCCGCAGGCGGCGCAGGAACTCGGAGATGTGCAACTACAAATTGTCGGCGGGCGGATTTCGGGTCGCTGTACAATTGACCGTCAAACGGGGTTGCCACAAAATAGCCGCGTCGAGCAGGTGATGCAGATGGTCGTGCATTTGCCCGGCGGCGAATCGATTCCGCAGACCAAACAAACGATCTCGCAATTGACGGCAGTGCCGGAATCCGACGACCTCCGAGAGCCGCTTCCCTATGCAGGTATCGAAAAAGAATCGCGACTCCGCTGACACAACCTGCGAGCGACGGAGCGCACTTTCGGTTACTCGTCGTCGTTGCCCCGTTTGAGGAATCGGAGCCAGCGTCCGCTATTGGCATCTTCGCCAGTTTGCGCGGCATTGTTGGACGGGCTCGCTTGGCCAGTGACGCCCATTTTTTCGCGGTGCTTTTGCATTTGGTGTTGTTGCTGCTGCAATTCCGCTTTTTCTCGGGCAATTTTGGCGCGTTCCAACGAAAGCTCGACTTCGGTTTCGCGAATTTTGTCCTTCCACTCTTCTTCGAGAGCTTCCAGTTTTTCGCGAAATTCGTCCGGCATGCTTTCCATTGTGTCGAACTTGACGACTTCGCCTGAGCCTTCCTGTTCCTCGATTTGCTGCTTGAGCGAGGCAATAATCCGATCACGCTCCTGAACAGCTTGCCGCAATTGATCGATGTCGGCACTGTGCAAATCGATCGGTGTCGGCGTATTGGTCAGATCCTCAGCGGCTTCATCAACCGCAGCCTCTGGTTGCTCGGCGGGTGTTTCGATTTCAGCGACGGGTTCGGGTTTTGACTCCGGAACCGGTTCGCCCGCCATTAATGCGGCGCGTTGCGCTTCCCAACTGCCCGGTTTGAAGTCGTTGGCCGGCGCCTCTTCTTCTTGAGGCTCCTCAGCGGCGGGAGCTGGGTCGGATTTCGTGAGCGCTGACAACGCGCTGCCGATTCCACCGCCGCCACTTCCCTCACCCAGGACGTTCCCGGCAACCATATCGCGCAGTTCGGTCACCTGCAGTTCAATCCGCCCCAAGGTGACACCCGGTTGGGTGGCTTCCCATTGAGCGATCATTTGCCGCATTTCGTCAAAGAGCGTTTTTTGCTCTTCGACGATCTCTTTCGGCATTCCGCCACCGGAGCGGCTTTGCCTGGCGCCGGCTCTACGGTAACGATCTAATTGTTCCGCGGCTTGTTCCAGGCGCTCGGTGAGTGCAAAGACCAAATCTTCCTTCTCTTGGAGTTGCGACTCCAAGAGTTCGATTTGTTGTTGCGGACCTTGCCCTGGATCAGTCATCGAGGCGCCATTCTCTTGGGTTTCTTCAGGCGCAGGCAAAGAATCGAAATCAATGCCTTCCAGGTCGGCGTTGTTGTCTGTATTTGAGGACATCGTTGAGGCAATCTCCGAGGGGTGTCGTGCCACACCTGTGATTTGTGACAGTAGAAATGCCGTTTCCAAAACAGCACATCGACAGAGGTCACAGGCTACAAGAGATATAGGTCACACATCTTGCAGCGTCAAATTGTCCTCGTTGAAGTTGAGCAACATGGCCCAACTCACTGCCATCAATCAGTTGGAGTGCGGCCAAATTTGCGGATTGACCAGATGTTCCGGTTGGCGGGCATGCAACATGTCGGCGATTTGACGCGCGACGCGGTTGCGTAATTCCGCCAAAGATTGCTGTGAAACGAACGCCGCATGCGGTGTGACAATCACCCGTTGGTCGAGATACAACGGTTGTGACAAATCGGGAGGTTCGGGGTCGAAAACATCCAATGCCGCACCGGCGATTTCATTGTTCTTCAAAGCGGACCACAAATCGTCTGTGGAGATCACCCCGCCCCGCGAGGTATTGATCAAAAAGGCGGAAGGCTGCATTCGTTGGAATTGGAGTAGCCCGAACATTCCCCGCGACTGTGGCGTCAATGGGCAATGCAAAGATACAAAATCGCTACGATCCAACAATTCGTCAAAACTGACCATCTCGCAACCGCTGCTGCGCGGATTGCCCGACGGTGTATGAGACAGCGTCCGCATGCCGAAAGCGCGGGCTCGCGCTGCGACTTCACTTCCGATGCGGCCCAAACCGACCAAACCGAGCACGCATTCACTCAGGCGGCGCATGGTCGGGGCGGCACTCAGGTCGTATTCCTCCATCTTGGTCCGCGCGTGAAAAAAAGCCACATTCCGGGCACAGGCCAACAGCAATGCCAGCGTGTGGTCTGCAACCTCGCCGACGCAGTAGTCGGGCACATAGGTGACTGGAATATTTAATTGCGTGGCGGTGTCGACGGCGATGTTGTCCAAGCCAATGCCGAACCGTGCAATTCCCCGACAACGCGGCGCTGCATTGATCACAGCTTCGGTGACCTGCGCCCAACAGGTGCCAATGGCGTCGCAATCCTGAGCCAAATCGACCAGCGTGGCTTCGTCTCCGTTGGGGGCTGCGATGATCTCGGTATCGGCGGCGGAGAGAATTTTGCGTTCAATCTCCCAATCCGACCATGGCCGGTCGGTTAACAGTACTTTGAATTTCGGCATGGTTGTGACTCGTGTGGAAATTGGCAGTGATCTGGGCGCGCTTCCGGTCAGTCCACAATTTAACAAAACAGACGGCAAAGGCGTCAACAGGCGTTGCGTGTTGGAGCTGTCGACGGGAATATGTCAGATACTCGTACCTACTTCACAACCGCGTGCGACGCATTACGTTTTCTAAAGAAGGCACCGACCATGGCCGTTGAAGATCCGGCAACAATCACACTCCCGCAAATGCGCGAGCAACTCTACAGTGCGGTCGTCAGCGACGCATTGGATGGACTGGGATATTCCAATCAATCACCGCGCGTCCCCTTGCCTCCCATCACCGTCGACACCACGCTCGTTGGCCGTGCCAAAACAACTTTGTGGGCGGATATGGCGCATGAAGACCCGCAGCCGTACGAACTAGAATTGCAGGCGGTCGACAGTTGCCAACCGGACGACGTCTTCGTCGCTGCCGCCGGTGGATCGTGGCGATCCGGGGTGTGGGGCGAGTTATTATCAACCGCTGCAAGCAACAGCGGATGCGTGGGAGCAATCATCGATGGCGCGGTCCGCGACGTTGTCAAAATGCGGGCGATGCAATTTCCCGTGTTTGCCCGTGGAACCTGCGTTTACGACAGTATGCATCGCCAACGTGTGATCGACATCGACGTGCCGGTACAAATCGACCGCGTGACGATCTGTCCCGGCGATTTAATCTTCGCCGACGAAGACGGGGTCGTTGTCGTGCCCCAAGCCGTGGAACAGGAAGCCATCCGCGCTGCCTGGGATAAAGTGCATGCCGAAAACATCACGCGTGACGCGATCAAAAACGGTATGAAAGCGGTCGATGCTTATGCGAAGTATGGCGTGCTTTGAGCGGGGTGCGCAAATTCACCACGGAGTCACGGAGGACACAGAGCGACGGAGCCGCAACGATGCGTGATTGTTTTACTTAGCCACAGATTGAACACAGAAGGAACACAGATTTCCGGGGGGGGCCTTGAAAATCCCAAACCGACCGCTTGCGGTCGCATTGTGCGATCGGTGGTAAGTAGCGAATCTTGCTTGAATTCTTGTTCAACTGAAAACCTGTTTTTATCGTCCCGGGTACGACTTTGGGGCGTCTCCTGGCATGCTGCACAGTGCGCGACGGCAAGCCGTCGGTTTGGGGATTTTTTGATTACTACGTCTAGGCTTTTGCGAGGAGTGGGGAGTGATGCGGGTTGGGATATTGGGGATTCAGCATGAGTCGAATACATTTTTGCCGGTCCCCACCACGGAGGAGCATTTTCGCAACGGGGCCTTGCTGAGCGGTGAGGCCATCCGCGAGGAGTATGCCGACTCGCATCACGAATTGGGCGGGTTCTTTGCGGCGCTCGATGCGAGTGACATCCAAGCGGTGCCGCTATTCTTTGCTTGGGCCTTACCCAGCGGAACGATCACCACCGCGTCGGCGGAGTTTTTGTGCCGGCAACTCAAGGATGCCGTGGCCGCCGCTGGAGAATTGGATGGCCTGCTTGTTGCGCCACACGGGGCGGCGGTCAGCGAGCCGTATGCCGATTTTGACGGGCATTGGTTGTCGCAGTTGCGAGAACAAGTCGGTACTGAGGTACCGATCATCGGGACATTGGACCTGCACGCCAATTTATCGCAACAGATGGCCGATGCCTGTGATGCCTTGATTGCCTACCGGACAAATCCTCATCTCGATCAACGTCAACGGGGAGAGCAAGCGGGGGAATTGATGATTCGCACATTGCGCGGCGAGATTCATCCGGTGCAAGTGGCTTCGCTGCCAGCGGTATTGATCAACATCGAACGGCAATTGACCTCCGACTCTCCCTGCCGGGAAATGTACGCCTTCGCGGATGAACAGTTAGATCGCGAAGGTGTGCTTGCCAATAGCCTCCTCTTAGGATTTCCCTATGCCGACGTCGCAGAGATGGGATCGGCGTTTCTCGTTGTTACCGATGGCGACCGGGCGTTAGCGCAACGGAGTGTTGATGAATTGGGCGACTATCTGGTCCAGCATCGCGACGATTTTTTGCCGCACATGGTGGAAATCGACGAAGCGGTGCCCCGCGCACTCGCAGCGGCCACACCAGCCTGCTTGTTGGACATGGGAGACAATGTCGGGGGCGGTTCGCCGGGGGACAGCACATTTTTGTTGCACGCGCTCTGTGAGGCGGGCGTGGGTGAGGCGTTTGTCTGCATTTATGACCCTGAGTCGGTGGTAATTGCCGACGCAACTGGTCCGGGCAGCACGGTAGAATTGAACATTGGCGGCAAAACGGATGATCGCCACGGCGCCCCCTACCAAACCACCGCAACGGTGGTCAGCCTGCACGAAGGCAAATTCCGTGAGGACCAACCGCGACACGGAGGACGGACACATTACGACATGGGCCGGACCGCTGTCGTGCGAACCGCAGCGGGTCCCACAGTGATGCTGACCACGCGGCGGATGGTGCCGTTTAGTTTGGCGCAATTGACCAGTTGCGAGATTCAACCGCAACAGTACAAAATTCTGGTGGCCAAAGGGGTTCACGCGCCAACGGCCGCCTATGCTCCGGTTTGCCCGACGCTGTTGCGCGTGAACACACCGGGGGTGACGACAGCTGACATGCAGCGGCTCGATTTCCAAAACCGCCGCCACCCACTGTTTCCCTTCGAGCGCTAAACGACGGCTTTTCAATACCTGCTTTGCGAATACAGACCAGCGAACCGGGAGGGCGAAGCTCCTGCTGAGCCGCGATTCAAAGAAGACAGTCACTCTGCACGAGGTTTTCTTGCAGCGGTTCAACGGTCGTCCTATGCAGAAAAGTGCGTCGCGACGCAACCTGCACCACTCAAACGCTGGCCGCGATGAATGCAAATAAAGTAAACGTCCAATAGGCGAGCGTTAGGAGAATGGTGGATAGCGGAGCTACGTAATCCAGTGGCTCAAATTGACGCACCCAAGCTTCCAAAATACATAGAATCGACCAACAACCGAGCCAGGGGACTAAGTGAACCGCCAGGTATTCGTTATGGAATATCTCGTTGCCGAAGACCAACGCGAATGTGAAAAAGCTGAGATAAATGAAAAACGAGATCGGTCGAGGCGGCCGTTTAAATAATTGAATTAAAGTGAAAACGAGCATGCAAAAGCTCAAAAAAACGAGAGATACGGCGATTCCCCCGAGTGTGTTCAAGTCGAATAATAGGCCTGGTAGTTCAAACAAATCGCGCTGCATGATAATCCCTCGAACGGTTGACTGCCTTCAAATTGAAGAGAATCGGGCACTTTGCAACGATATCGAGACGATTCCCCACGATGAGCACTTTGGCGATTTCGCCACGCGTATATAACGCGACTCAATCACAAATGTCCGTCGCTCCGTGGTGAATTTAACCGATCCAATCGACGTGCCTGACGCAATCGATGTGTATCTAACGCGTCCGGAAGGTGTTCACGCATGGTTTTGATTGCCGAATGAAAACGTTTCCCGGCGCCGTTTTTGTTTGGAGGGACTTTATTGCCGAACAGGAACGTGCGTCGCGACGCGCCCTGCAAAGATGAGTAGGCCGGCGTGATTGGTTTAATCGAAATAATCGTGTCGCGTTGGCGAGGGATTGTTGTCTGCGGCGGAGCTTAATTGGTTGTGGGGACGGAAGTTGCGGAGATGTGTTTGACTCCGTCTCTCCGTGAGATAGTCTTTTCTGGCGATTGCGGAGCGTGCGCGGTGCCAAGATGATCTCGGAGAATCCCCCCCATGATGAATGTCACTGAAGTACCGGCCCCCTCTAACTCAAACAGCCAACAGTATCTCACCGACTCTTCGCAAGTCTTGTTGGGTTTGTTGACGTTGTCCGACAATTGTGTCGCACATCCCCGCACGACCGATGACGATACCGGCGACGTCATTGCGCGCCCGGCGTTGACCAGCTTGCTGTCGGCGCTGCATTACCGCGACGTGGCGACGGTCGAACATGCGCGGCGGGTGGCGATGTTGGCATTGGGCATGGCATCGCAAATTGGCTGGGAAGATCGGGAACTGAAGGTACTGGAAGTAGCCGCACTGCTGCATGACATCGGCAAGATCGGCGTTCCGGACAGCATCCTGTTCAAGCCAAGCTCCTTGAGTCCCGAAGAAGCGGAACTCATGTCGCTGCATTATTACATTGCCAACGACGTGCTGCAGGCGTACCACGTAGATCCTGAAGTCTTAGAGATCGTCAGCCAATGTCACGAACACTACGACCGTGTTGGGTATGATTCCCAACGCGTGGGCAGCGACGTCCATATGGGCGCGCGGATTTTAGCAGTGGCCGACGCCTATGATTCCTTGGCGACCGAACAGGTCTACCGCAAGGCCAAGCCGCACGATGAGATCATGCAGATCTTAATGCTCGGCGCGGGAACGCAATTTGATGGAAATATCATTTGTTCGTTGTCACGCTGGGTGGAAGATGGCCGGGTGCCGACGGGAATGCATTTGAACAGCAAGGGTTTGCTGCCCTCTGAAGTTTCGGAACGTGAATTTCGCGGCGACTCAGAAAATGCCGGCGCTCTGTGCCATATTTTTGCTTATCTCCACTTATTAGAGAATCTGTATGACGGATTCTATTTGATGAATTCCGATCAACGTTTCGTCGTCTGGAACCGCCGCGCCGAAGACCTGCTGGGGCATCGCCCACACCATATGCTGAACAACGTCTGGTCCAACAAGACCTTGGGCTACTGCAACGAAAAAGGCAAACCGCTTGCCGACAAGAAGTGTCCCCTCTTTCAAGCATTGGCCGAACGAAAGCCGGTTACCACCACGCTGCCGGTGCGGCATCGCAGTGGCGAACTGGTTGAGGTGGAAGTCCAGACCGTACCGTTGATCGATAGCGAGGGAATCCTGAAGGGCGTCGCGGAGATCTTCCGCAATACCTCTCGACAGGGAGGAAAAACCCAGCAGTATCGCGAGCTCAAAGAAGCCGCCAGTCGCGATTCGCTGACGCAAACGGCCAATCGCGGCGAGATGGAACGGCAACTCGAACAGACATTGGCCGAGGCGACAAATGGCCAAACCGCTGAGACGTTCTGCGTTATTTTTATTGATGCCGATCATTTCAAGAGCATCAACGACGATTTCGGCCATACGGTCGGGGACGACGTGTTAGTCGAACTCGCCAAACTCCTGCAGAATGAAACCTACTCTGGCGAGTTGGTGGCGCGTTACGGCGGCGAGGAATTTGTGGTCATCTGTCCCGCAACGGACCTCGACCAAGGTTACAAGCGAGCCGAGCGGCTCCGCATCGCTGTGAGCAAACTCAAGATCGCCGATCTCAAAGGTCGCAAGCTGACCGCATCGCTGGGTATCGCGGTGAACGAGCCGGGTGATACCGTCACGGATCTTCTCAGCCGCGCTGACAAGGCACTGTACGAAGCCAAAGGGGCCGGCCGCAATACGACGCGGGCGTACGCAAACAAAGAGTTGGACATCCAGTGCCAACTGGAGAACGCCCAAAAAGAGGCCAAAGAGGCGGAGGCATTTATGTACAAAGGCACCTTCCACGCAGTGATCGCGTCGGACATGTTGGTCTATAAGCTGGCAGGATTTGTCGACGATTACCAATCCAAAATTCTGGAAGTGACCCCCGAGCGCGTCGTCATGCGTCTCGGCAACCGCGGCGTCATTCCAGGGTGGGGCAATCATGACGGCCGACGCCCGGTGACGATTGAGGTGGTTATCGGCAAGGAAGAAGTCCAAGAGCCTGGCAAGACGCGCGCACGGGCCAAGCGGGTGGAGATTCTGGTCACAATTAGTCCTGTGGGCTGGATCCGCAAAAAAGACGTCTTCCAACACCGCGCTGCCGGCGTCTTCAAGGATTTGAAGAGCTACTTCATCGCTGATATGGATTTATCACCGTAGAGAGTCCGCCCGAAAAAGGGTGCCACTGGCGGCTTGTCCGCCAGTGCCTACGATGTCACCAGAAAAACACTGCTGGACGAGCCAGCAGTAGCACCCGACGCGGCTTCTCGATGCTGAACATCTCAGTGCTGTACAATAGCGCGCTACACAATGCACGTACTCTGCAAAGTTCAAAAAGCCTCGCGCAGAGACGCGAAGGCGCAGAGGGTGTTGTGTGACACGGATTGGTCTGTGCGCGACTCGCTGCCGGAGCCTTGCGTTTTCAGGTTTTCGCCAATGTGGGTTTGCAACCCTCGCTTCTTTTCTTCTTTGCGCCTCTGCGTCTCTGCGCGAGGTTTTTAGATGCGCAGTTCTCTCGTCCTCTGCAGAAAGGTGCGTCGCGACGCACCCTACGTTGCTGGTTGGCAACGGGGACAGCCCAAGAGTTGCGGAAGGACCGACTGTCGTTCTAACATAGCGCGGCTGACCGGAACCGTCGCACTGCCGGAACACTTTATCAGAGAACTGCTGAGGACTTCATCATGGCGAAACAAATATTAATGCTCGTCGGCGATTTCGTTGAGGACTACGAGGTGATGGTGCCGTTTCAGGCGCTGTGGATGGTCGGGTTGGAAGTGCATGCGGTTTGCCCGCAGAAAAAGGCGGGGGATTCGGTGCGGACCGCCGTGCATGATTTCGAAGGGGATCAAACTTATAGCGAAAAACCGGGGCACAATTTTACGCTCAACGCCGATTTCGATGCGGTCGATCCAACGGCCTACGACGGGTTGGTCGTGCCGGGGGGACGGTCGCCGGAGTATCTGCGGCTGGACGGCAAGGTCCTCGAGATGGTGCGGCACTTTGCGGAAACCGGCAAGCCGATCGCGTCGATTTGCCACGGCCCGCAATTGTTGGCGACCGCTGGAATTCTTAAAGGCCGCAGCTGTGCCGCTTATCCCGCTTGCCGACCGGAGGTCGAAGCGGCCGGCGGTCAGTTTGCGGAAATCCCGGTCGACGGTGTGCACGTTGACGGCAACCTTGTCACAGCACCGGCATGGCCCGCGCATCCCCGCTGGTTGGCGGCGTTTTTGGATGTGTTGGGCGTTACGATTCAACACGGATAACTGAATATAAAGGTGCTTGCTAATGTGTTGCTCGAAAAGTTGGACGTGGATCGGGGCGGTGATTGCCGGATTGGCGGTCGTGATGGGGGCGTTTGGCGCGCACGGCGTGGATGGGTATTTCGCCGATAAATACGCGGATCAAACCAAAGAACTCGCCGGGGGAGAAATCCCCGCTGCACAGAAATATCTGCGCGATTTTAACACAGCGGCGGATTATCAGATGTACCACGGCTTAGCCTTGCTGGCAGTCGGATTGCTGTCGACGATGCAGCCGAAGCGGTCGTTGCAGATCGCCGGTTGGTCGTTTGTGGGGGGCGTGGTTTTGTTCTCGGGGTCGCTGTACGTACTCACGCTCACCGGCAATACGAAGCTGGGCATGATTACACCCATAGGTGGTTTGCTGTTTCTTGTAGGTTGGGTGGCATTGGCGATCGGGGCGTGTCCCTGTGGGACGACCAAAGTTGAGTTGAATGTGTAAAGTCGCCGACCGCTGAGAACCACCATTTCAGGAGTCTGATTGCGTCATGAAATTCCTGGTGCTGCTGTTTATCTTCATCATCATGTGCATGGTCGGCACAATTCTGGTCTTCCAGTATTTTGGATGGACGGGGTTGGCTTGTGTGTTGGTCGTCCTGTTTTTGGGCGTGATCTTCCTCAAGCGACTGATGAGTTGGTTGTTTATCCGATTGCTGATGACGCCGTTTCGCAAGAAGGCGGCGGTGCTTAAGAATGCGACCGTTGAAGTGCACCGCGTCGCTCCGGCAGATCCTCCGGATCGCAGTGACGAAATCGCCGAAGAACGAGCCATGCTGGAAGAGGCGGGTTTTGATGATGAAGATTTAGAGGAAGAGGAAGAAGAGTACAGCTCTGAGGAATATCTACGCGATTTGATCGCACACGATGCGGCTGCCGATTGGTATGAGATTGATGTGACGATCACCCCAGCGACGCCAAGCGAAGGCCGCGAACAGACGCCGTTTCAATATTGGGAACCGGCAGAGTTGATGCTCGTGCCCTTTGATTATTCCGGAAACCGTTTTGACGGTGATGATTCGGACGATCCGGAAGAAAACGCCGGACTGGGGATTCACTCGGTGCAGATCTGGCAGGAGAGCGCGTTCCAGGAAGACGAAGAGGGAAAATACGCCGGACCACAACGAATCTTGCTGCACGTGGGCGTCCCCCGCGGAAGCAACGACATGGCATTCATGTACTATTTCGAAAAATTCGGGCAGGTGGAATTGCCCACAATCAACGTCTGAACTGTTGGCACAATCCGGTCGCTCGGCAAAGCCGGGGGCTGAGGGGCGAAATTTTGCGGGATCCGCCCGCGAACCCGCCGCATGTTGCCAAAATGCATCGTATGTTTCCAGTAGACCACAGCCATTCCGGTGCGCGTTGCGATTTGTGAACGCAAAACCGGCATGTTCCCTACAATTGCCCGAAGACTCGCGAATCTCCGCGTCGATTCGGTCCCTTGGTCCGCCGGAGACAAAGCATGTTCAATCGCAAAATCCATCGGCACGCCACACACATCCCACAGCGGGGAACCCACGCCGATATCGCCCAGCCGGCACAAGCCGCGGCGGTGGTCGGTGCACAACTTCCACAAACGCAAACCCCCGCTGCTGTCGCTTATCTCGACGTGCAGGAAACACTCCACTTAGCGAATGACCGGAACTACGACTTATCGTCGTTTCGCCACACGTGGCAGGAACCAGAGTTCACGCGTTTGATTCAGCAACTCTCCCAAAAAACTGCAGCCACCGAGACTGCTACACTGGAGCGTCGCTGTCTGCAAATGCTAGGGGATCTGTTCCATACCGCCGAACCGGCGGGAGCTTCGGTCTCGAGCCCAGCACTGGCCGTGCAATTGGCGGGGCTGGCAATGCTTTGGAATTGGCGCCGCCATCACCGGACGTCGGGCCAACCGATCACACGTCCAAATATCATTTGGGGTCGGACCCCCTCACCCGCATGGGCGCAATTCTCGCGCATCTTTGAAATCGAACCGCGCAGCGCAGAGTCGACCGACAACCGTTTCGTGTTGGATGTCGACAGCGCAATGGCGCGGATTGATGCGAATACGATTGGCGTCGTCGGTGTGCTGGGCAATGATGTGACTGGCAATTACGACTCCCTGGCGGAACTCAATGACGGGCTGACCCACATTGACAACACAACTGGTCACAACGTGCCGATTCACGTCGATGCGGCGGGCGGCTTCGTGGCGCCGTTTCTGACACCCGAAATGCCCTGGGATTTCCGTTTGCCGCGCGTGCAGTCCATTCAGGTTTCGGGAGGACAGTATGGGATGGTCCAACCCGCAGCTGAGTGGGTCTTATGGCGCGACCCGGCGACATTGCCCGCCGGATTGTGCGACACAAATCACGATGACAACGCGGTCTCCGCACCCGAACACGTGGTGGCCCAGTATTACAGTTTCCTCAGACTCGGTCGGGACGGGTATACGCGGATCATGCAGGATCTGCAGGACGTTTCACAAATCGTTGCGCAAGGATTGGCGGCGACAAATCGATTTGAGGTCTTGAGCGACAGTCACTCATTGCCGCTGGTGTGCGCCAAATTGCGGGATGGCTCCCGGTTTTCGGTGCTTGACGTCTCACAGGAATTGCACGAACGGGGCTGGCAGGTGCCGGCTTCGCGCGTCGGCAGTGGTCCCGTTGAGATCCTCCGCATTGTGCCGGGCGAGGGATTCGATCGCAGCCGTGCGGAGATGCTGGTTCAGGATATCCGGAGAGTTCTGAAAGTCCTCGACATTCGTCCTCCGCGGCGCACCCGACAAGAAATCGAGCAATCGTTGTTGCACGATGTCTCCGAAACACTGCACGATCTTCGCGGCATCCATACGCGGATTCCGCTGACCACGCCTGCTCGCGTCAGCTGACGCACCATTGCTTGACTCCATTCCTCCAAGACGATCGTAACAATCGTGCCGATTGTGGCGTTACCGTTGCTGCTCGCGAGCGCTCCTAGAGGAATTGGGCGAAACACTTTTTTTCGAGCCGATGCTCCGACTTTTGTCGTGAAGACGGACTAGGCTTTAACTGACCGATTGCGCAGGCAACTTCTGCATTGCGTTCGAACTGCCCTGCCCTCGGTTGATGTTCGCAAAAGTGTTTCAGGATTTAGTCGAGGAATTGCCATGGTGTCTTCCGATATGAGTACCGAATCGTTGTTGGCCTCTTTGTTTGCGGAAAAAGGGGTTCCTCAATCTCCCGCACCAGACGCCGTGACTGCCGCCAGCACAATAGATTCGGAATTCATTCCCGAAGAACCAACGACATTTGAAGAAGCGGATCTGCGTGAGGCGGAAGTTGAAGCGCTCATTCTGAAATTTCTGATGAATACTGCCTCGGCGACCGGGGCGGAGATCGCAGAACAGATCAAGCTGCCGCAAAAAATGATCGACCCTGTCCTACGGCGTCTCAAGGATGAACAGCAACTCGTCTATAAAGGGATGGGCTCGCTGAATGATTACATTCACGAGATCACCGAAATTGGGGCTGTCCGCGCGCGACGTTTCTCGGAGAAAAACACACATTTTGGATCCGCGCCGGTTTCGATCAAGGATTACATTGCGGCCATCGAAGCGCAATCCATCGATAAAGATAAACCGACGGTTGCCAAACTGCAGGCAGCGTTTGCGGGATTGACGATGTGCGACGATTTGATGCGCCGCGTCGGACGGGCGATCCATTCCGGACGAGGCCTATTCCTTTACGGAAGTCCCGGGAATGGCAAGACTAGTATTGCCGAACGGATTACCGGTGCATTCGGGGAACATATTTGGATCCCCCGCATCCTGAACATGTATGGTGAAATCGTACGGTTGTTCGATCCCAGCAGCCATGAGGAATTGCCACTCAGTTCCAACAACGGATTGGAAAACGGTATTAAAGTCGACCGGCGATGGATCAAAATTCGACGGCCGACGATCATCGTGGGTGGCGAATTGACGATGGACAATCTGGAGATGACCAAAAACCGCGATTCGGGAATCAGCGAAGCGCCGGTACAACTCAAAAGCAATTGCGGCACATTGCTGATCGACGATTTCGGTCGGCAACGCATGAGCGTCGCTGAGTTGCTGAATCGTTGGATTGTTCCGCTAGAAAAACGGTATGACATTTTGAGCATGGCCAGCGGCCGCAAGGTGCGTGTCCCTTTTGACCAGATGATTGTGTTTTCGACCAACCTGGATCCGTCGGATCTGGTCGACGAAGCCTTCTTGCGGCGCATTCCGTATAAAATCGAAGCGAAGGATCCCACCGAATCGCAGTTCCGCGAACTGTTCGCAGAGCAGGCAGCGACGTGGAACATTGAACTGCCCGCCGGTGCCCTCGAACATCTGATTGAGCAGCACTACAAATCGCCGCGCCGCAACATGCGATTTTGCCATCCCCGCGACATCCTGCAACAGGTCCGCAATCTGTGTGAGTTTGAAGGACAGCCACGGATCGCCGACATTTCCGCCCTGGATGCCGCTGTGGAAACCTATTTCGGAATCATGTACGGAACCGAAGATTGGGTTTGAGTCGCCCCCTGCTCTGCTTGCTGTGAGCGGGGTTCTCATCCCGGCAATGGTGGACTGGTTTCCCGGCTGCGAATCGTCGGTCGATGAGGTGTATTATCACAAATACTTTGTGTCCTCTACGGTTCTGCTGACTTCGCATTCTGTCTTGGCCGCCCGTATTTCGTCCATTAAGGCACGGTTGAGGGCGTTTCTAGCAGGCAATCTCGACAGTTGACTGGCGACATTTCTCGAAATCCTCGTTGATTGCCGCTGAGCAGATGCGTAGAGTGCTTATTATGAATGGGCCAACGCAACGTGCTCCAATCGGTTTCGATTCTTCGTCCGCGAATCAGCGGATCGCCTCTCCCCCGCCTGGGCGACCGAAGTCCCGGCGGACGGCGCCCAAATTGAAACCCCTTGCTGACGAATCCGGCGACAGCAATCGCCCTGCCTCGTGGCCCTTTCGCAACTTGGGTGATGCCCCGGGATGGGTCTGTAGCCTGTTAATTCATGCTGCTCTGCTGATTATTCTCGCACTGATCACCGTCACGCATCAGTTTCGTGATCGCTTGCCGGAGATTTTGGCTGTTCTCGGCGAACGCGAACGAGCGCCGGTAGCGGAAGAGTTAGAGACGACCTTCCAGCCCATTGAGATGCCTGCTTCGGACAGTTCTCTGGAATCGTTTGATGCGCAGGATATGGTGTCGAGCTTGTCGGTGCCGCTGCCGCTGGAGGAAACGCCTCAAGAGCCGATCCAAGTGTCGAAGAAGACCGATTTAATTTCGCTGGAATCGATCCCAACGGTCGGGTCGCCGGAGTTATCAGGCCGGACGGGTGCCGGAAAAGCTGCACTCATTGCGAGAGAGGGCGGGACGCCGGAAAGTGAAGCCGCCGTCGCGCTGGGATTGCAATGGCTGGCCAACCACCAAAATCGCAACGGCAGTTGGAGTTTTAATCACACAACCCGGCAATGCCGTGGTCAATGCAGCCACCCCGGCTCACTCAACAACTGCACGACCGGCGCGACCGGTTTGGCGTTGTTATGTTTTTTGGGTGCTGGACATTCGGACCAATCGGGGGAATACAAAAGAACCGTATATCGCGGGTTGAAATACCTGCTGTCGCAGATGAAATCCTCGAAACGTGACACGGGCAATCTGATGGGGCGCACCGCCCGCCGCGGTCGGCGTGGAGGTAATGAAGGAATGTATGCGCAGGGCATCGCCACGTTGGCACTTTGCGAAGCGTATAATTTGGGCCACAGCAAATTTTTGCGAAAGCCCACACAAGATGCGCTGAACTTTATTGTCCGAGCTCAAGACTCCTCCGGCGGAGGCTGGCGGTATAATCCCGGTGACCCCGGCGATACGTCTGTTGTCGGCTGGCAAGTGATGGCACTCTACAGCGGTCGCATCGCGGAAATGGATGTGCCGCAACAAACGTTTGACGGCGCGTGGGCATTTCTGGACAGCGTGCAATCCGATGAAGGGGTCGGCTACGGTTACCGACGACCTGGTGCCACGCCCACGTTATCGGCTGTCGGTTTGTTGTCGCGGATGTACTTAGGTAAACAGCACGGATGGGATCCGACCAATCCGGTCGTTAAGTTGGGGGCCAACCGACTGTCCGTCTTGGGCCCCTCGGCCAAGGACATGTATTACAACTACTACGCCACGCAGTTTATGTACCAAGTCGGCGGCGACACCTGGATCAGTTGGAACAACGAATTGCGGGACCAATTGGTGGCCAAGCAAGATAAAAAGGGGCATGCCGCCGGGAGCTGGCTTCCGACCTGTCGACATGGCAGCCGACCAGGCGGACGCTTGTACATGACAGCGATGTCGATTTTGACGTTGGAAGTCTACTACCGGCATTTGCCGATTTACGCCCGTAGCGGCGATGTCCCGGCAGATGGCGGGGACAGGCCGATCGACTTTTAATTGCGGTTCACGAAGTGTCTGTGGTGTTAAGACAAAATTCGTGGTTCTCGGCGGGGGACGTAGCCGACTTCGCTGATCTTGATCCCGAATTTCTCACCGATTTTGACTGCTTCGCCGCGAGCATACATCTGGTTGCTCACCATCAGTTCCAACAGGTCCTCGCACGGTTTGTCGAACGAGACGATGGTTCCGGGACAGAGATGCAATAGCTCATCGATTTCAATACGCCGCTCAGCCAGCTTTACGATCACGGGAACATTGATGCCACGAATGCGTGCCAACGGATCGACCGGCGGCGGTGCCCCGGGTGTGTTGGTGGATGCCGCGACGGGTGCCTCGACTGCGGTTTCAGCCACTTTTTCACGGGATGGTTCGGCACTGGCCGATGCAGTCACGGCAGCGGGCAGCGGCCATACGATCCATAGACGACTTTGATCCTCATCGACACTGACCGGCAACATCGTCGCGGATTCCGCTGGACCGGGCTGCGTCATGGCCGTCAGTAGATTGTCATGTGCCGTTGTTGTGAATTCTTCGCATTCGATATCGGGCGGCAGTAGATTCATCGACCATTCCATGGCCAATGTTTCCAATCGCGCACGCTGGCTGTCTCCCGGTTCGGTATACCACTCGGGAAGCGGCAAAGATGCAGGGATGGCGCACACCAACGACTGATCGCCGACGCGGCAACAAACCAGCAATCCCGGACCGGCAAGTTCGGAGGGGGCATCGTCGCTGGACCAATCGGCGGGCTCGCCGATGGTTAATGTCTGCTTGGTGTCAAAGCATTGATTGAGCGACTCGGCAATTGCGGCACTATTTTCGCAGCAAATGCTGACAATCCCCTCAACGGTGGTCGATGAGAAATCGGCCATGGTCCCCCTTTATCTCGAAACCGCGTCCTTACCAGTGGTGTCGACGCGCGCACTCCCGGTGTTTGGAAGTGTTATCGGCGCCAACAGATCCGGAGCTTTTGGTAAAGCCGTTGCAATCGTCGCAAATTCCCACGGGAAGGGATCACGACATCATTCCGCAGCGATCTTCCACTGGTAGCGAAATATGCGAGCATCCTGTCCCAAATCGCCGGGCAGGAAGAATAGCTGGTCACCCAATACGGCTAGTCCCTCGCGGGTGAGGGTCTGTTCGGTCCCCTTTGGACGCGGCACGCGGGCAGAAGCAATTTTTGATCGTTGGCGAATGTCCACAATGGCCACCAGCGCGGGGGATGTCGCTGGTTCGCGGTCGCGATTTTTGTCGACCCCACCGGCAAGGACTCGTTGCTTGCCAATTCCTTTCCAGTCTTGGACTGCCAGAGCCCAAGTTTTGTCGTCGCTGATTAGTTCTTGGCGGGGAATGGTTTCCACTACCGTCCCATCCGTCCGCCAACGATAGACGAGCTTCGTATCCCAATTGGCTCCGTACAATTCGCGGGACATCGAATCACAGGCGATGGCCCCAATGTGATCATCGCAGGTGAAGGCCACTTTGCTCACGGTAGTGGATAATGGTTTGTCCGGTTGATGGGGGAATCTCAGCACAACAGTGCGGCTATGGGGCCGACTGGCGGAGATGGGGATCCAAAAATCCTGACCGTCGAAATCAAAGCCGCCGGGATGATCCAAACGCAATGCATCGTCCGGACTCTTTTGCGGAGGGGTAATCTCGACGAATTCGACTGTTTCTAGATTCTTGCGATCAAATCGCAACAGCAATGCGCGGCGCGGTTGTGTCTCCAAACGACCAGTGACGTAGTAGTGCCGCTGTGTGACAAACAAGCCTTGCGTATGAATCCGCGCCGGCTTTCCATCGATGTCAAAATTCGGCAACGCCTCGGCGGCTTTATACTCCAGCAGCAGAGATTGCGCTGCGGCGGGGGTGACAGACCAACAGTTCTGCATCGCCATTGCGACTGACCTGCATCAAATTCCTGTACCACCGCTTATGAAGATCGGGTTAGGTAAAGCACGTCCTGTTTTTCATCGGAAGCTTCGTGAGCCCCGTTCGCCTTCGCTGTCGCCTCGGCCTGCGTAGCGGGAGGGGCCGAGGGGGCGGCGATGGTGGGCGGGGCGGACCCCGTTTGTCGAGTTCGAGCTGAGGTCAACCTCTGCCCAAACTCCGCCGGCGTCAAATATCCCAGTGAACTGTGTGGCCGATGCTCGTTGTAATCTTCACGCCAAACTGTTGTCAGCTGTCGTGCCGCTCGCAAACTTTCAAACTCCTCGGTCGCTAAAAACTCATCACGAAACCGGCTGTGAAAGCTTTCCGCAAAACCATTCTCCCACGGACTGCCCGGCGCGATGTACAACGCCTCCACGCCCAACTGTCCTAACCAACTCCGAAGCGCCTGCGCCACAAACTCCGGACCATTGTCGCTGCGAACATGACGCGGCACGCCCCGCATGGCGAACAATTCCGCCAGCGTGTCGATCACATCTTCACTTGTAATGCTGCGATCCACTTTCAAAGCCAAACACTCCCGGGTGTGTTCGTCGACGATCGACAACCACTTCAGCGGACTGCCGCTCGCCGTGCGATCGAACACAAAATCCCACGCCCACACATCGTTCTGGGACGCCGCTTTTCGCCGGTGACAGCCATTGGCAGTCGTTCCCAGACGGCGTTTCTTACGCTTCTTCTGCGGCACTTTCAGCCCTTCTCGACGCCACAGCCGATAGACCCGCGTGTCGCTCGCCCGCCAACCTTCGCGACGCAGCAAATGGGCGATGCGGCGATAACCGAACCGCGAACGACGGCCTACCAACTGCAGCATCCGCTTGAGCAAACCATGCTCATCGTCGCGCGGTTGCGCCACATAGCGTTGGCTGCTACGAGGCTGCTTCACCACGTGGCACGCTCGCCGCTCCGACACCGCAAACGTGTGTTGCAGTTCACGGACGGCACTACGCTTTCGAGAAGGGCTTACCAGTTTCCCTCCGCAAGGTGTTTCAACATCTTGATGTCCAACGTCTGGTCCGCCACGATTTCCTTCAGCCGCCGGTTCTCATCTTCCAAGGCCTTGAGTCGCATCGCCTCCTCCGACTTCATCCCGCCGTACTGTTTCCGCCAACGGTCCAATGTCGCTTGGCTGACTTCCAGCGCCTGCAGCACGACCGCTTCGTCTTGCCCGGCATTGAGCATCGCATCGGCGTCACGCAACTTCTTCACAATCTGCTGCGGCGAATGCCGCCTGCGTCGTTTCGTCATTAAAAGATCTCCTTGCAAAAATCGCTCAGAAACCTTCATAACCAATGGCACAGTTTTTTAAAGGCAGGCCACGACCACCACGATTCCCAACCAACATTTCATCACAATTCCCCTCAGCGATTGAGGACCAACGGCGGGTAAAACGTAGCCACTTCTCTACGTCCATCCTAACAAAAAAGCCGCCCCCGGGATGCGGGGACGGCCGAATGCCAAATATCAAATTGTTGTCAGATGGTTTCAGGCAGCCGCTTGACGTTGCTTGCGGCGACGCATGCCATAACCGGCCAATCCGACCATGCCGATGCCGAGCAGCACCATGCTGGAGGGTTCGGGAACGGCATTCACGTTATTGACTTCGGTCAATACGTTATCAATGTACAGTCCTCCGCCCAGGGTACCGGTAGCAGCAGTCCCAGAAACTCGAAACAGTGTCGTTTGCACGGGAACACCCAATGGCTGCAGGGCCGGTTGGTGGATGGCATAAAATTGCTCCCAACTCGTTCCAGAATAAACAAGACTGTTATTCACGTAATAGTTAACAACATCGTTTTCCACACCATCCATGAACAGCACTTCTATTCCCAGCGTGTGCCAATCGGTATAGCTAAGGCCCGTCGAAATTGTCGTCGGTCCGACGAAATTACCTGAGGAATCCACGTCATAGGTAATGATCTCCAGCGAAGACCCAGTATCTTCGATATCAACAAATCCTTGACGGCCACCGGAACCATTGTCGGGGCTCAGCGTAATGCTCAAACCAGCTTGAGCGGCACCAGTCGCTGATTGGAAGTCGAATTCCGTAAAGTAGCGGTTATAGGTCGCGCCGGTGGAACCTTCGCCCGCGAATTCATTCGGCATGGAATTGGTGGGATCCAACGGAAGTGAGGGAATTCCCCCAGGCCGCGGCGCAAAAGGCATATCACCAAACGAGCTTCCAGTCACTGCATTGGAAATCCGCCAAACCTGATTCCCAGTGCCATCATCAACGACTCCTTGGTCGATGTTGGCGTTTGTCGCGCTCCATCCACCTTGCCCGTTCACACTTCCCAGTGCAAACGATTCAAAATCGGTGAAGCTACCAGCCTGTGCCTTGGATACAAGGCAAGTCGACACGGCCATTACCATTCCGGCAACGAGCCATCGTGAACGCATAACTTTTTTAATCATGTTGTCTTTCCTACTGCTAAATGGTGAGCGATTGTTATCCGATTCATTCTTATATACTGCGGAACTAAATGCCACAGTCGTTGTTCCTGTTCAGATATCGATTGTGCGCAGTTTTGCGCGGCAAGGTTCCACCGTTGGGGAATCTCGCCAAATCCAGCCACAATCGGAGCAACGACAGGGCGGGCGTGATCAGACTATCACACCCGCCCGGGTCGTATTCCTAGCTATTCCTCAAATGACTCAAACCAGCTGACAAGCAGCGGAGAGCATTTTTAGGCAGCGGCTTGATTTTGCTTGCGGCGACGCATGCCGAAGCCAACCAATCCGACCATGCCGATGCCGAGCAGCACCACGCTGGAGGGTTCGGGAGTGACGACCACTTGCGCCGTCGTCTGAGCTAGCGTGCCTCCGTTAGCGTCCAGAACCGTCAGACGGAAATCGTAAATTCCGTCGGCATATGGATCGAACGCGATTGGCGCCCAACCGAGGTTTTGCGAGTTCTGCACGACGTTGTAGAGGTTCAGATTAGCGTTGTCGATGACGCCGCCGCCGTTTCCAGTGGCGTTGGTTCCGACCGCATTATCTGTCCACGCAGAGAAGACATCAAAAGGCCCCAAGAAACTTACGCCAGCAGAGGGATCGACGTCGATCTCCAGCATCACCTGCACGTCAGCCAGGGTCAAACCGCTTGTACCGTCCCAATCGACATTTGCCGAGAATTCGTAATTCCACGTTGCTGCGGTTCCGGAAGAAATTCCAGGTGTGGCCTGATAAACGCCTCCGCTGTTCGGAAGCACAGGTCCAAACCGCTGCTTGCCACGCAAACCAACTTCCACTCCATTGGACTGGCTGATCGTCCAGCCGCCATTGGGATTGCCACTGCCAAAAATTACATCGGGCGTGACATTCCCAGCTTGTGCCGTCGTTGTCAGCAAGGCTGCAACGGCAATAACCGCAAATCCTGTAGTAAGTCTCTTCATCGGGGCATCTCTCCTCAACATTCCATGGTTTAAGTGGGGCAGAACGAAATCAAAATCCAGGGTGGCCCGCATGGAAATTAGCAGTATTGAAGCTGGGCCGAATTCCGGCGGTAGCTGGAGCGCAATTCAATTTGATTGCAGCAAATTGGTTAGGCCCATTCTGAAGCCTCGCAGAGGGAATTACAAGCAGAATCGCCCAATTCAGTACAATCCCTACATTCAACCGTTCTTAACATTCACCAAAGAGCGGTCGAGCGAGATTCTTCAGGCGCAGCGGGCTATTGATTCAGCCCGAATTCCTTGATTTTGCGGTAGAGCGTCCGCTCGCCAATCCCCAGAATGCGGGCCGCTTCCTCGCGTTTGCCCTCGGTCAACTGGAGAGTCTTTTCGATGTAAAACCGCTCGATGTCGGAGAGCGACTTGCCGATCAGAGCATCGTGGCCATCGAATCCCAGAATTGGCTCATCACCCGCGCGCGGCGGGGGGGCAATCTCTTCGGGCAGATCGTCGACGTCTAACAATCCGTCCATATCGACGACCACCATCCGTTCGATGACATTTCGCAATTGGCGGATATTGCCTGGCCAGTCATAGGCCATCAGTGCTTGCCGCGCCGATTTCGACACATGTTCGACCTCACGTCCATGTCGTGCCGTCATTTCTTTGATGAAATGCTCGATCAACAGCGGGATGTCTCCCCGGCGCTCCCGCAGCGGCGGGAGATTGATTTTGACCACATCCAGGCGGTAGTACAGGTCCTTGCGAAACTTTTTGTCTTCCACCATCTGCGCCAAATCGGCATTGGTGGCAGCCACCAAACGGACGTTCACCTTGATCGGCTCGTTGGCGCCGACACGATTGATCTGACCGTCCTCTAGTACGCGGAGCAACTTGATTTGCGTCGACATGGGCATTTCGCCGACTTCGTCGAGGAACAGCGTGCCACCGTTGGCGTATTCAAATTGTCCAATCCGCCGCCGCTCCGCTCCGGTGAACGAGCCTTTTTCATGGCCGAACAATTCGCTTTCCAGAATACCTTCGGACAGGGCCGAGATATTCAGCGGTACGAATGGCTTATTTTTGCGGCGACTGTTTTGGTGAATCGCCTTGGCCACCAGTTCCTTGCCGGTCCCATTTTCCCCCAAGATCAATACCGAACTATCGGTTGGGGCGAGTTGCTGCAGTTGCGTGATGATCTTCAGCATTTGCGGCGTGTTGCCGACCACCCCTTCGAAGCCGAATTTTTCGTCGAGTTGTCGTTTGAGTTGCGTATTGTAGCGGGCCAGCTTGAGGCGTGACGAAGCCTTTTCGACCGCCGCTCGCAGTTCAGAAATGTCGAGCGGTTTGGTGAGGTACGTATAGGCCCCGTGTTGCATGGCCGTGACAGCGGAGTTGATCGAACCATGTCCGGTGAGCAGGATCACCTCAGCGTCGGGGAGTTCCTCTTTGGCTTTGGCGAGAATCGCCAACCCGTCCATGTCGTCCATTTTGAGATCGGTGACGACGACATCGAATGTATCACTCTCAATCAGAGCGGCCCCCCGTACGCCCGAGGCGGCGACGGTGCAATCGTAGTCGACCCGTTCCAAGCTTTCAGCGACTGCCTGCGCGTGCGGCTCATCATCGTCGATAATCAGCACGTGGATCTGAATCGCCGAGAGGTCGATGGAATTGTCTTGGGAGTCCGCCATGGACAATCAGCTTCTTATTTTTTTTTTTGGGGGGGGGTATGGCGCTGTGCGTCTCTAGTTCGACTTCTGACAGCGGATGCGCGCCTGAAGTTTTTCATCGTGACAGCTAAGAGTAGACATTCCGATGAAAATGATCAATCCGCGGCGGGCAAAGCGATTGTAAAACGTGTTCCGCGCCCCGGTTCGCTATCGACGGCAATGCGGCCGCCATGTGCTTGAACAATCTTGCGGGCGGTGGGGAGTCCGAGTCCGCTGCCGCCGGATTTGGTGGAGTAAAACACTTGAAACATTTTTTCCACCGTGGCGGGACTCATGCCAACGCCGTTGTCAATCAAATCCAGCAGAACTTCGCCATCGCGTGTATAGGTTTGCAATTCCAGCAGTCCGCCTTCGGGCATGGCTTGTTGCGCGTTTAAGGCAAAATTCATCAGAACTTGACGAAACAGCGCGCGATCGAGACGCACGTGGGGAATATTGCTTTGAAAGTGCGGGCTGATTTCTACATTTTGCTCTGCAGCTTCGGCTTTGTAGAATTCGACGAATTCGCTGATCACTTCATTCAAATCAGCCGGGGCCAAGTCGATTTCACCCATGCGGGCAAAATTGAGGAATTCTTCTAGGATGGACTGCAGGTGCTGACACTCGCGCTGTACGGTCTCCACCTTCCGCAACATACGGTGGCCGTTGGCGACTTCGCTTTCCACGATATCTTCTTGCAACAACTCGAGGCTCAGCAAGATGGTCGAGAGCGGATTTTTGA
Source organism: Symmachiella dynata (assembly GCF_007747995.1). NCBI lineage: Bacteria > Pseudomonadati > Planctomycetota > Planctomycetia > Planctomycetales > Planctomycetaceae > Symmachiella > Symmachiella dynata. The sequence goes on from NZ_CP036276.1 coordinate 7,180,435, forward strand.
TTTCGTGCGCCAAACCACCGGCCAGCGCAGCGATCTCCTCGTATTGATCAAGCAACCGCTGCTGTTCGGCTGCGTTCATGGATTCAGCGGCCATCCGGATCACCCACTTTCCGCTGGAACGCGCAAAAGGAAACGAGGCTGCGATGCGAGTCGCAGCCTCGTGAAATTCTTAATCATCTATCACGACGCAAAGTTAGGACTCGTCCGACTCGGCCTTTTCGTCGGATTCACCCATTTCGACCATGGCGGCTTTGCGAGAGAGTTTGACGCGGTTTTGGTCGTCAACGGCGATGACCTTCACGTGCATCTTGTCCCCTTCTTTGCACACCTCGCCAACCGATTTCACATAACCATCGGAAAGCTCGCTGATGTGGCAAAGGCCATCTTTCCCGGGAGCGATTTCGACAAACGCGCCGAAGTCCTTCACGGAGCTGACGGTTCCGCTATAGATCTTGCCGACCTTGATCTCTTCGGTCAAAGCTTCGATACGCGCCAAGGCGTCTTCGACTTGGGATCCACCGGCACCGGCGATAGTCACCGTGCCGTCTTCACCCACATCCAAGGTCGTGCCGGTTTCTTCTTGAATGGCGCGAATCGTCTTGCCGCCCGGCCCGATCAACAAGCCGATCTTGGACGGGTCGATCGAAGTTTGCAGCAATTGCGGCGCGAAGCTTGAAATCGCTTCACGCGGCCGGCGAATCGCACTGAGGATCGATCGCAGCAAATCCAATCGCGCCTCTTTGGCTTGAGCCAAAGTTTCACGAATGATTTTTTCGCTGATTCCGTCGATCTTGAGGTCCAATTGGATGCCGGTGATCCCTTTTTGGGTTCCGGCAATTTTGAAGTCCATATCGCCGAAGTGGTCTTCGTTCCCAATGATGTCGGTCAGAATGACATATTCGTCGCCCTCTTTGACCAAACCAATGGAAATTCCGGCCACCGGTTGGCTGATTGGCACACCGGCATCCATCAGGCTCAATGTGGCGGCACAAACCGTCGCCATCGAGCTACTCCCGTTGGACTCAGTAATGTCGGAAATCACCCGCATGGTGTAGGGGAAATTTTCGGAACTGGGCAACACCGGCTTAACGGAACGTTCGGCCAAGGCACCATGACCGATTTCCCGGCGTCCGGGACCACGAATCGGGCGACATTCACCGACCGAATAGGACGGGAAATTGTAATCGAGCATGAACCGTTTGCCGTAGTCGTCAAACAATCCGTCGACCCGTTGTTCATCACGCGTCGTTCCCAACGTGACGGTCGAGACCGATTGGGTTTCGCCACGAGTAAACAGAGCCGAACCGTGGACACGGGGCAGGATCTGCACTTCGCAAGAGACCGCACGCAAGTCGGTCGGACCACGACCATCGAGCCGTTTGCCGCCGAGCGTCATTTCCCGAATCGCTCGGGCTTCGACGTCGTGGAATGCTTTTTTCAAATCGCCGATCGTTGCGCCGTCGGCAGTCTCTTCGACACCTTCGGGGAAGAACTCTTCCATCAGTTCGTCGCGCACAGCCTTCGTGGCGTCGGCTTGGGCGTGTTTGCCCGAGACTTCCTTAGCGGCCCGGATTTTATCCAGCGCTTTTTCGGTGACAATCGCATCGAAGGGATTGGCGGGCGGAGCCTCGTATTCGACTGGCGAATTTCCAACCTTTTCGATGAGCTCTTCTTGAATTTCGCACAGCGTTTTGATGTGCTTGTGAGCAAACATAATCGCTTCGGACATGCGCTCTTCGTCCATCTGGGCAGCAAACCCCTCGATCATCAACACCGAGTCTTTCGAACCGGAAACGATCAAGTCCAAGTCGCTAACATCCAGTTGTTCCTGCGTCGGCAAAACGGCGAATTCGCCATCGACGTGAGCAACGCGGACAGCTGCGATGGGTCCTTGGAAGGGCACCGGAGCGATGCACAACGCGGCGCTGGCCCCTAGCATGGCCAGGATGTCCGGGTCGTTTTCATGGTCGAACGCCAAGACGTTGGCCATGACTTGTACTTCTTCGTGGTACCCTTTGGGGAACAAGGGGCGAATCGGACGGTCGATCAAGCGGCTGGTGAGGATTTCCCGTGTTGTGGGCCGTCCTTCGCGTTTGAGGAACCCGCCGGGGAATTTACCGGCTGCCGCCATGCGCTCACGGTAATCGCAAGTCAACGGAAAAAAGTCGATTCCCGGTCGCGGGGGACCGGATTGAGCGGCCACAAGTACGACCGTCTCTCCATATTGCACCAACACACAACCGTCGGCTTGCTTGGCAATTTCGCCAGTTGTGATACTGAGTTTTCTGCCTGCAAATTCTCGTTCGACAACAACTTTCACTGCATTCACCTCACCCGGCCCAGCCGGTACCTAACGACACAAATTTCCGCTGATGCAACCACTTTCGACGGGTCACACCGGTAATCCAACACAAAAGCCAACACATTTTTCCTGACCAACCCAATTGATACCGCGTTGCTCGCAATACTTTGGGGTGGGTATATATCGCGCATGGCCAACTGGCGCCGAAACGCATGTGCAACCAAACGGCGGAGACGAGTGCATTTCAGTTTTGATAACTGGAACTCGTCTGTCTCGAACAGCATCGCCGCCGGAGCTTGATTCCGCGCAGCCGGAAACCGCGCGGCGTTCCGGACGGAATCTTTACTTACGAATCGACAATTTCCCGATGATGTCGACGTATTTCTGTTGATTCTTCCCTTTCAGGTAATCCAACAGTCCCCGTCGACGGCTGACCAGCATCAACAAACCGCGCCGACTAGCGTGATCCTTGGGATGCGTCTGCAAGTGTGAGGTCAACTCATTGATCCGTTCGGTCAATACGGCGATTTGTACTTCCGGCGAACCGGTATCCCCGTCTGAACGAGCGTATTCTTTAATCAATTCCGACTTACGATCCTTGGTAATCGACATCCATCATTTCCTAGTTTTCCCGCAACGGCATAGTGAGTCCGGGTGCCCAAGTCGCGGGGTCAGGCAGCCCGTTTCCAGCATTTGGAAGTGAAGTTCCGGCCCCGGTAAAAATCGGGGTCGAAGAATTGCTTTAACTCTATCAATGCTGGGGGAATATGCAACGGTAAAACCAACCCCGGCAGCTCAAGGCAGCAAGTTTCAACCGGTCCGCCGGACACCCCCAACGACGAAGAAATCGGCCATTCCCCCCACTGCCCCACCGCACAGGAAATCACGCATAAACAACTACTATCATTGGGCTTACATCGCGCCTCATACTCGTTGAAATACTCAACGACACCTGAAAATGACTCCGCGCAGCAGTTCGGGGAGGCAACCAGAACCGGAGAACCTGTGGCAAAGTCGCTAATTTGACTCTCCCGTACATCCGGGTCATCGCTGGGCAGGTTTTGGGCTAAGGGTGCGGGTTACCTGTGGTCTACTACAGTTACGGCTTGAGCAGCACCGATACGATTAGTGTTATCCAAACGAAACCTACGACACGACCGCCACGCACGTGTCTGCAGGGAACGTATTGAAATCCAGAATAATGATCGGTGGGAATCTTCCATGACGGACCAACACGATTGCCAAAAACACCTTGCTGAAATCAAAGCCCTCCGCGAGGAATTGATGCAAGCGCAAAAGATGAGTTCCGTCGGCGCACTCGCCTCTTCGGTGACGCATGAATTCAACAACATTCTCACCACCGTCATCAATTACGCCAAAATGGGCCTGCGGCATAAGAACGAAGAGACACGCGAGAAGGCATTCAACAAGATTCTGGCCGCCGGGCAGCGCGCCAGCAAAATCACGACCGGCATGCTCTCCTACGCCCGCAACGGCAGTGATCGCCGAGAAGTGATGGATCTTGTGGAACTCGTCCAAGATGTCTTGGTGTTGGTGGAAAAAGACCTGCAGAATCATCGGGTACGCATGCAGACGCATGTCGAAGGCCAACCGGTTGCCGAAGTGAACGCCAGCCAAATCCAACAGGTCTTGTTGAACATGATCATCAATGCCCGCCAAGCGATGGATGGCGGGGGACGGTTGGATATCGGGATCCGAGCGAATCCGGAGTCGAATTGTGCCGAAATTTCGATCCGCGACTCGGGACAGGGAATTCCTGCCGACCAACTGCGAAAGATATTCGACCAGTTCTATACCACCAAGACCGTCGATGAGCAGGGACAAGGTGGCACGGGGCTGGGACTAGCGATGGCCCGCGACGTCATCGAGGCGCACAACGGTCGGTTGCGAGTCGATTCGGCCGTCGGCAAAGGGACGACCTTTACGCTGAAATTCCCCTTGGCTCAGGCGAGCGACGTCAAAAAGCCAACCAACATCTTCCGTGGTCCCGCTGCGACATCAAAATCGTAACGCAGCCCAAAATGGCCGGGTTTTCTTAGCCACAGATGGAACACAGATGAAACACGGATTTTCGGGTATGACTCCCGAGAATCCCAAACCGACCGCTTGCGGTCGCATTGTGCGAGTGGATCGACAGAAATTCCCCCACGAATTTCACGCACGACGCACAAGCTTTGACTGTTTGCCATGTAGCAGCCCACCCGAAAAAGGGTACCACCGGCGGCTTGTCCGCCAGTGTGGAACAGGTGATCGGCAAAACACTGCTGGACAAGCCAGCAGTGGCACCCGACTCTTGATTATTTTGCGATATTTCAATGGGCTGTTCGTGGTGTCACTGCTCTCAATTACCATGAAACCCGGTGCGATTGCCGTACGACGCTATTCATGAATTGCGCCCAGGGGCCCCTGCCATGATCCGGCTCTGGCGACGCTTCCCGGTGATTTCTCTTGACGGCAGCCTGTGCGGGCGTGTAGCTTTGTACTACAAAGCAAGCATGTTCGCCACTTGAGGGTTGTCCCCGCTATGGAACTCCAGGAAGCACTGGTTCAGATATCCGAGATCCGCCAACAGATGGCGCGGGCGGAGGTGTTTCGTGGTTTTCGCGCGCTTCCCGTTGCCTGCTCCGGCGGACTGGCGATTGCCGCAGCCGTTGCGCAGGCCAGTTGGATCGAGAATCCGCTGGCACAATCGACGCACTATCTCAGTTTGTGGATCGGCGTGGCGGCGATCAGCCTGGGAGCGCAAGCGATCGAGATGTGGATGCGTTCCCGCACCTCGCAATCGGCTTATTCCAAAAGCATTATGCTGTTGGCGGCGGAGCAATTCTTTCCCAGTGTGATCGCCGGTGCGCTGCTGACATTTGTCTTGGTCAATTTCGCCGAAGAAACGATTTGGATGCTGCCCGGTTTGTGGCAAATGCTGATTGGGCTGGGAATGTTCGCCACCTATCGCTTGTTGCCCAAAGCTGTGTTTTGGGTAGCTGCATTTTATGTGATTAGCGGCATTGTCTGTTTGGCCGTGGCGCGGGGCGACTTGGCGCTCTCGCCGTGGGCGATGGGTATGCCATTCGGATTGGGCCAATTGGCGACCGCTGCTGTCTTGTATTGGACGTTGGAACGAAACGATGACGAAGCCCTCAAAAACTGAATCCGCCGCCGAGAACGGACGTTTCGCCTACAACGGTTTGGAACGCGTGATCCACGAACGCGCCCGGTTGAGCATTATGACCTCGCTCGTCGCGCATCCGCACGGCTTGCTGTTCTCGGACTTGAAGGATTTCTGCGCACTGACCGACGGCAACCTCAGCCGACACATCGACGTCCTTAAAGAAGCTGGGTTGATCGAAGTCTGGAAAGGGCTGAAGAACAACCGCCCGCAAACGCTCTGCCGGTTGTCAGACGTGGGACGTCAACGGTTCACGGAATATATCAACGTGCTAGAAAACGTGGTCTCCGACGCCGTCAATTCCGAAGCCGCCGAGCGTGCGGCGGATAAAACCATCACCGAAGGTTGGTCGCCGGTGTGAGTGCTGGCTGTCGACCGCCAAATGACCAACGTCGAGTTGTCGGGGTGCCAACGAAGCCGCAGGAATGTTCTCCGGCCATTTGAGCAAAGGTTTGGGGCTAGAAACCAACCTCAAGGGCAATTCGGCTGCCGCGCTAAAATAACGGCCTCATGCGATTCTTGTCCTATCTGACGACTCATTGGCTCATGAATTTGCATTCCTGACGAAGTAACCACGATTTACGCCAACATATTTGTAAGCGCCCCAATGACCGATCACGAATACCCGACGGTTGCCGACGATGATGTCGTTTATAACCTTCAAAAGCAGTCTCGCGATCCAAACGGAGTGCTTGAAGGGCTTCGTTATTTTCAGACGGTTCAAAAGCTCCCGGACTGCACATCCGAACAATTGATCGAAGAATGGACACAATTTCACGAAGCCATCTCCGGATTGTTACCACCCCGATACCTAGCTGGAGAAAGGTATCCTAATCTTACACCTTTAGGGCACTGGGAAACGGTTTTCGAGGTCGATTATTACTCAAATTTCGATCTTCCGAGGGGGCGAACGGTTTGGTTGATTCTGTTTCATGAATTGATTCGAGAAGAATTCATCACGCTTTTGCAGAATGATATTCTAGCGAAATATCCTTTATGGAGAGTGTACGTAAAGACAACCGATATCGACTTGGATTTGCTTACAGGAGCTGCGAAGGCTTGTGACATACTTGTCTACCCCAATGCGGTACGTTACGGAAACCTCGCTTCTGGAATGGACAAGGCGTCCGACTTTTCGAATTGGAAGACGGAAGCGGCTCGCCTGTATTGGGAGATTGCTGGCTCAGAAATCAGACAATTCGAGTGGGTTAAGTCGCGGGTACCGAAACTCTTGCCAATGATGCAAGAAAATGAGATTGAGGTGGTCGGTGCGGTTGACTGCGGAAGTGAATGGTCATTGTGGTATTTAGAAGAGGAGTCACAAGACTACCATTATTTTGTCATGGATCACGGCAGCCTCGCACGTGGAGAAGTCTCCAAAGTCATGCCCGGTGACAACTTTTCGATCAATCGTCACGGGGAGGTAGGGGGACGTGATGTATATGGTTCTAACAATACGAAAACCATATTGAAAAATTGTAGCTTTCCGAAATCAATTCTTGATGACCTGGAGGTGCATCGCAAATCGCGCCAAGGGGAATCAGGGGATTCTTACAAAAAGTGGCGGTTGATCGTTGATTCCGATTTGATTGCGAAGGAATCTGATTTTGCTTGATATCGAATGGGCTGATGTGATTGGTTTGTGAATCGCAAGTCACGCAGAACGATTCTCTCGTGCCTCCCCAATTAAACGGCCTGCACCATCGCGACTTGTTGTTCTTTTAACCTGCGTGCTGGCATCAATGGTGAAAATTTGAGCCGCTTACTTTGGCGGTGTGCTCTGGCTGCGATTGGAAATGTTCTACCGCCCGCCGCAGATCGATCAATAGCATGTTGGCCATATCGCGGGTGAAGCCTTCTTTGCAAACTGCGCGCAGCACGGCCAAGTCATCGCGGTTTTTGGGGAACGTGTAGGCAGGGAGCAGCCAGCCTCGTTCGCGCATTTTGTCGGAAATGTCGAACACGGAAAAATTGTTTCTCGGTTTGACGGCGAAGGCGAACACGGGAATATCGCTGCCGTCGGAAATCAATTCAAACGGGCCGATCTTGGCGATTTCTCCGGAGAGAAACATAGCGACTTCCCGCGAGGCTTCGTGGATCTGCCGGTAGCCTTCTTGGCCTAACCGCAGAAAGTTGTAGTACTGTGCGACGACCTGATTACCTGGCCGCGAGAAATTGAGCGCGAAGTTTGGGAGATCGCCTCCCAGGTAATTGCAGTGGAACACCAGATCGTCGGGCAACTCCGCTTGGTCCCGCCAAATGATCCAACCCACGCCGGGATAGACCAGTCCGAATTTATGTCCCGAGGTGTTGATCGATTTCACCAACGGAAGACGGAAATCCCACTCCAGGTCCGGCTGCAAAAAGGGCGCGACCATGCCGCCGCTGGCACCGTCGACATGAATGGGGACCTCCCAACCAGTGTCGGCATTCAGTTTTTCCAGGGCGTCGTTGACCTCTTTCACGTTTTCATAACGACCGTCGAACGTGCTGCCCATGATGACGACGACACCGATGGTGTTTTCGTCGACCAGCTTGAGGGCTTCCTCAGCGTTGAGGCAGTAGCGGTCCCCTTCCATCGGCACGAAGCGCGGTTCGATCTCCCAGTACCGACAGAATTTTTCCCAGCAGACCTGCACGTTGATGCCCATCACCATGTTGGGTTTATCGTGCGGCTTGCCTTGGGCTTTGCGGCGGTCGCGCCATTTCCATTTCAGCGCCATCCCGCCCAACATTGCGGCTTCGCTGGAACCGATCGTGGAACAACCGGTGGCGGTCGCCTGTTTGGGGGCATTCCATAAGCGGGAAAGAATATTTACGCACCGCAGTTCAATCTCAGCGGTTTGCGGATATTCGTCTTTGTCGATCATGTTCTTATCGAACGTCTCGGCCATCAGCTTGGCGGCTTGCGGCTCCATCCAAGTGGTGACGAACGTTGCCAGATTCAGCCGCGAATTGCCATCGAGCATTAATTCGTCGTGGATCAGGTTGTAGACGGTCTCAGGGGGCAACTCTCCGGCGGGCATTTCGTATTTGGGCACAGGTTCATTGACCGCTCGCCCCCCGTATGCCGGGGTGAGCATCGTATCGGCCGGAGATAATTCGCTGAGATCGACTTTTTTATGCATAATGCTTTTGCCTTGAAAACTATTTCAGTGGGACTCGTTATCGTGCAAGTGTTGGTGGCTGTCAGCTCGACGGTCATTGTGCGCCGTCGATGCAGGCTTGGCAACTTACTTTCTTTGTTGGCCGGGCCATCGGCACAATGACCGGCAATCGAATTTCACGCAAGGTGAGATGTATGAAATCGAATAACGATGCAAGGTGGACCTCTTCTCCGGTCCGATTATGTTCACTGACCGACGGCGTCTACGCGATTGTATTGACGTTGCTCGTGTTGGACCTCAAGCCGCCGCAGGATGCCAACCTCTCGAATGACGCACTGGTGGAAGACGTCTTGCAGCAATTCCCCACATTCTTGGCCTATATTGCCAGTTTCACCGTGGTGGCTCAAATCTGGCAGCGGCACCACCGGCTGTTTACGCATCAGCGCGAGTGCGACTTAACAATCGTCAGCCTGAATTTCTTGCACATATTTTTGGTGACTTTGATTCCGTATACAGCTTCACTGGTCGGACATTACGACAATGATCGCTTTGCCGTGATCTTGTTCAATGTCGACTTAGCCACAGGCGGAGGCTCGCTGATGCTCATTGCCCATCGTATGGCCAGCCGGCCCGATTTGCGCGACCCGGGGAAACCGCCCCCCTTGCTGACGTATCCTTGGGCAGCACGACACGTTTATGGAATATCCGGTGCGCTGTCGGTGCTGATTTCTTTTATCAGTTTGCACTTCTCGCTGCTGGTGTGGATTTTCGGAGCGGTGATTATGGTCAAAGCCAAACGGCAATGACCCAATAAATTTGTTGTCACGGGAATTGCAGCGGGTATGATGAACCGCTGCTGCCGTTCACCTATCTGCTTATCCTGGAGCGACTCAAGATGAAGACCTGCCCGTTTTGTGCTGAAGAGATTCAAGAGGCGGCGGTCAAATGCCGGTATTGCAACTCGGACCTGACCGGTGCGCCGGCGGTCCAGGGAGACGCTGCCTATGCCTCCAGTGATCCTCCGCCGAAATCGTCTACTTCGACAGCATGGATTTTAGTCGCTGTATTGGGCGGTGGCGCATTACTAGTCGTTCCCTGCATGATCGCGATGTTGTTGCCGGCGGTTCAGCAAGCGCGTGAAGCGGCGCGGCGGACGCAGTGCCGGAATAACCTGAAACAGATCGGTCTGGCTCTGCACAACTATCACGATGTTTGGGGGTCGTTTCCGCCCGCTTATATCGCTGACGAAACCGGCCGCCCGATGCACAGTTGGCGGGTGTTGATCCTGCCGTACCTGGACCAACAGGCGCTGTACGATCAATACGATTTCGACGAACCGTGGGACGGCCCCAACAACAGCCGCTTGTTAGCGAACCGCCCACCCGTTTACGCCTGTCCCAGCAGTGACTTGGACGCGACCTCGACATATTACGCGGCGATCGCGGGGGAACCATGCGTCTTTGCCGGCGCGGAGCCGATCGCTATCAGGGACATCACTGACGGCGCGAGTAACACGATCCTGGTTGGGGAGGTCTCCGGCATGGGGATCCCCTGGATGGAGCCGCGGGACGTGGAGTTTGACACGTATACGAATATCGGCGACCCGGCGGGATTCAGCAGCGACCACAGCGGCGGCGCTTTCTTTTTGTTTGCCGATGGCAGCGTACAGTTTCTGTCCGAAGAGACAGACCCGGACGTGGCGCGGTCGCTGTTCACGCATGCGGGGGGAGAAATGATACCGGTGTGGTAGGAATGGATGACATGGACAGGCAATCGATCGATAAGCGGGGTTTCACAACAATCGAATTGGTCGTGGTGGTTGTGATCATCATCGTGCTGATTCTGCTGTTACTCCCAGTGCTACAGTCTTCACGTGGTGGCGACTCGTTATTTCGTGGCCAACGTCGAAACAGTCTCAAGCAGATCGGTCTGGCATTACATAACTATCACGACGACTATGGAGCGTTTCCCCCTGCTTATGTCGCGGATGAAAACGGACGCCGGCTGCACAGTTGGCGGGTGCTCATTCTCCCTTATCTTGGGGAACAGCAGGCGCAAGAATTGTATGAGCAATACGATTTCTCCGAACCCTGGAACGGCCCGAACAACGTCAAGTTGCTGACGCAGCGTCCTAATATTTACCGCGGTCCCGGCCAACAGGGAGATACTACCATGACGGCGTATGCCGCCATCGTCGGGGAACCGTGCGTATTGCAAGGGACGGAACCGGTGGCGATCAAGGACATCCGGGACGGCACGTCAAACACGCTCGTTGCAGGCGAGGCCGTTGGGGCAGGGATTCCGTGGACCAAGCCGCAGGACGTGGACTTCGATCAATTCACGCATTGGGGCGACGCGAATGGTTTCAGCGGCGGCTTTCCCGTCGGAGGAGCATATATGCTGTCCGCCGATGGATCTGTGCACTTTCTTAGCGACGAGGCGCCTGACAAGGAACTGGCCCGGTCGATGTTTACACGTGCGGGTGGAGATTGACATGGTTTATTACGAAGGCGAAGGCATAGCCATTCCCCGCAACGAGACGTCCGACTCACGGCCCTTTGTAAAGCGTGTAATCGTATACGGCATTCTTGCTGGTGTGCTTTTTGTTTTCTTTCTGCTCATGATGCCCTCGGTCGGTCCGCATCCCAAAGCGGCTCGCAGGACGGCCTGCCGCAACAATCTCAAGCAGATCGGCCTGGCGCTGCACAACTACCACGATGTCTACGGCACCTTTCCGCCCGCATATGTTTCGGACGACCAAGGCCAACCGATGCACAGTTGGCGGGTGTTGATTTTGCCGTATTTCTACGATTCAAAATACCGAGCCCTCCACGATCAATATCACTTCGACGAGCCGTGGGACGGGCCGCACAATATCGGCCTGTTGGAGAAAACGCCTGAGCTATATCGTTGCCCCAGCCATAAGGACGCGGAAGCGGGGATGACCGACTACGCAGCTGTGGTGGGCGATGCGTGCGTGATGCGGGGAACCGTGCCAGTCACAATCCGTGAAATCACCGACGGATCCAGCAACACAGTTGTTCTTGGGGAATCGACCGGGTCGCGCATTCGCTGGACCGAGCCGCGCGATGTGAGCTTGGGTACCTTCAAGCACATTGGCGATGTCGATGGTTTTAGTAGCGAACACGATGGTGCTTATGGGGGCGCATTTATGCTGCACGCTGATGGAAGCGTGCATTTTGTGAGCGAGGAGATGCCTGCGGAGAGCTTGAAAACGCTGTTTACACGCGCCGGTGGGGAAGAGGTGCCACCGTACTAGGAGTTCCGAATGGACCATGCCAGTGACTCTGCCAAGCCGAAGCGCCGACGGTGGGTCTACTGGAGCCTCGGCGTTGCCGTGATTTTTGGCTTTTTGGCGTGGCGTGTGGTTTTGTGGGGCATGCATGGCACCGAGGCAACTTGGAACCGCGGCATGCTCAAACAAATCGGACTGGCGCTACACACTTATCATGATGACTATGGTCGCTTTCCGCCGGCTTATGTCACCGACAAGGACGGCAATCCGATGCATAGCTGGCGGGTGTTGATCCTGCCTTATATGGATCAAGGCGCATTGTACAAAGCCTACGATTTCTCGGAACCGTGGGACGGGCCTCACAATATCCGCTTGCTGGACAAACGGCCCGTAACCTATGGCGGGAGATTTTATGATGGAGATAAAACAAAAACGCATTTTGCCGCGATGGTCGGCGATCCATGCATTTTCCGCGGCGCGGTGCCGGTGAGCCTCAGCGAAGTGACCGACGGCTCATCTAACACATTAATCATCGGCGAGGCTGTAGGAGCGGGGATTCCCTGGACTGAGCCGCGCGATATTGAATTTGAGAAATTCACCCGCTTTGGCGACCCAAACGGCTTGAACGGCTTCGACAACATTGCCGTTACGGTTTTATGTGCCGATGGCTCGGTATTTCGGATCATTGCTGACCAAATTGATGGCGATGCACGTGCTTGGTTCACGCGCGCCGGAGGTGAAGAGATTCCGCGAACTGACTGACTCGAAGCGGAGCTTCGGGAAATTGCGTTCCCAAACGGAGTTTGGGAACGAGGTAACAGAGTTTGGGAACGCGGGGACAATCAGTTGTTATTCCAGGTTGGCTAACGGGCGCAGGCCGAGTGAGCGGCGGTAGCTGTCGCGGAGGGTTTCCATGCCGATTTTTTCGGCGATCTCTTTCCAACGTGTGGAGACCGTCTTGAGCGTTTCTTCGGCGGACTCGGGATGGGACAAGCATGAGGTTAAGCCTGCGGTCAGGGCGGCGCGAAATTGTTCGCGGCCGATGACCGGCAGTGCTGCCACGAAGGCTTTGTTGTCGAGGCTGCCAGCCACCTCGCCCAAATAACTGCCCCCTTCGGCGGCGCTCATATCTTCGGGAAGCCACAGTTCAGGATAAGACATCTGCGAGGTGCGGCAGACCGTGCGCGTGTCCGGAGGAAAGGTGGTTGCCATTTGTTCCAGTGACGTGAGGAACTTGAACAGATTCCAAGCCGCAGCGGTTTCCAACTCAGAACTGCGAGCGGAGACCGCGGCGGTCATGCCGCCAAATCCGGAGAGCGTGACATAGTTGATGCCGTCGTCCGCTCCGGGCGCCCAAACGTCTTTTGAGCGATGAAACACTTCAGTCGATCCGGGCAAGCGTACGAAACCGATGGCGATGTCAGCGGCGCGGGGTTGCGGGGTGATGGTTTCTGATTCACGAGGATTCGCCGGCACCAAGACCGGTAACGGGTTTTCAAAGCCGGTTTCAAACGTGATTGCCATCGCCGCTCGTCCGGCGAAAAATTCGCGGCGACAATCGTAAGTGTCATAAGTCAGTACCTCAGGCGGCATCGCTTGGACGGCTTTGAGGCTGTCTTCAAGTGCGCGCTGAAAACCTGGGCCATCGATTTGGGGCTCGCCGCTGCGGATGTCGAAAAAGGTTGTGTATTCGTCGGGATGTTTCACATACGAGACGGCTCGGGCGAGGTACATCGTAGCGCGAAACTCTTCGCTCCAGGGCTCAATGACCGGCAATCCCCCTGCCCAATCATCAACCGTCTCGGCGAGTTTTTGGTACTCCTCCCAGGTTCGAGGAGGAGACAGGTTGGCGGCTGCTAAGAGGTCTTCGCGGTAATAGCAGGTCAACACAGGGCAAGAAATCGGCACCGTCGCCGGGCCGCCGTACCGAGCGCCGACGGTATCGCGCAGCCCTTTAAACAAATCGTTCCAGTCCAAGTGATTCGGCTTGCGGAGTTGCTCGGTGATCACCGGAAACCATCCCGCATCCCCAAGATCTGAAATTCCGGTCACGGGAAACAGTATCAGGTCGGCGGAATCGGCGTTTCCACCATAGGCCTCAATTAAGGACTGATTCCCATCCAGCTCTCGCGGCTTGAGAACGACTTCGGCTCCGGTCCGCTTTTGCCATTCGGCCAAGGCCAATTCCCAATTCTGTTCCAGGCCCAGCCCAGCGGGAAACGAGACGGTGACTTGGGTGCCGGCAAATGGATTGGTCTCAACGACTGGTTTGTCGTCTTCACAACCAACACAGCCGAACACGATGAACAGACACAACGTGGACCAAGAAGCAAGCGGGAATCGCATGCGTTCGCTTTCTCCAATGGGGATCGATACGACAGGAACTTAAAGAGAGAAGAATACAGTGCAGAGTGTAATTGCCCGACACACCCGTTCCTAGTACGACAGTAGGACTTAAAATATTGGGTCATCCCGATTTAGAGTGCCACTGGCGAACAAGCTGACAGTGGCACCCTACTGCGTAACCTGTTAAATGACAAGTGGTTACCCACACTCCGGTGATTTAACTTAGCGCTGTCGGACTACCGGGGTCCGCAAATCAGCCGCTGGTTCGCATGCCGGCAGCAATCCCTTTGATTGTGAGCCGCATGAGATGCCGCAAATTTTCTTCATTCTCGGAATGCTCTGGAGATTGGGGGTTCTGCAAACGCCGCAACAAATCGACTTGGATCAAATTCAATGGGTCGATGAATTGGTTGCGGAGCTTGATCGACTCTTGCAGCCACTGAATTCCGTCGAGCAATTTTTCGTTGCCCGAGATGGCAAGCACTGCGTCGCGTGACCGAGCGTACTCTTCGGCGATCCTATCTCCCACCTCAGACGATCCTGAGGCATCGTCGGTCAGATCCGCGTACTGCTTGGATATTTCCAAATCCGTCTTGCTCAGCGCCAGTTCGGCGTTATCGATGGTGGCGCGGAAAAACGGCCATTTTTGGTACATCGAGCGCAGTTGCTCCAAGGCGGCGGGATCGGTCAATGACTCTTGAATCGCTGCGCCAAGCCCATACCAAGCGGGAACCAAACAGCGAGATTGTGTCCAGGAGAAGACCCACGGGATGGCGCGTAGATCACTGAGACTGCTTCCTCCCCGACGGCGGGACGGTCGCGACCCGATGAGCAACCTTTCGATTTCAGAAATCGGGGTGCACCGCCGAAAGAAATCGACAAAGTTGGGATGCCTGACGAGTTCGAGATAAGCCTTAAACGATGCCTCGGAAAGTTGACGCATCGATTCAAACCACTCCTCAGGAATATCGGCTGGGGGCATTCCCGCCGCCAACAGCGACGACCAGACGACCTGTTCCATATGGCGGTGAGCGATATTGGGATCATCGTAACGATCGGCCAAGACCTCTCCCTGTTCGGTCAGCCGCATGGCGCCGTGGAAGGTTTGTGGTGGCAGCGAGAGGATACTGCGTGCCGCCGGTCCCCCGCCGCGTCCTAATGATCCGCCGCGGCCGTGGAAGAATGTCAGTTGCACCCCTTCGCGCAAGGCGATTTGGTATAGCTGTTGCTGCGCGCGATACAGCGACCAGCAGGCGGCCAAATAACCGCCGTCTTTGGTGCTGTCGGAGTAGCCCAACATAATAATCTGACGATCCTGTTGGCTCCGCACATGTTCCCGATAGCAGGGAATTTCCAGCATGGTTGCAAAGATGGATGAAGCTTGCCGCAGGTCGTCAATGGTTTCGAACAGCGGAATGATCGGCAGCGGCGGGATGCGGTCGGGTTTGACAAAGGGGAATTCCGAATCCGCATGCTCCCACAACCACAGCACGTTGAGGATGTCACTCGGCACGTGGCACATGCTGATCACGTATCCCCCCAAAGTCTGTGGGCCGAAAGCGACTTTGACCCGTTTGAGCAATTGAAACAACGACAACGTTTCCCGCGTTTCGTCGGAGAGGCCTTCGGTGGAAAACGAGAGGGGTTGGGTTAATGTTTTGGCCAGCAGTTCTTGTCGCTCGGTTTCGGAGAGCGTCTCGGCGTTTTCACAAACACCCGTATATTGCAGCAGCTCATTCACCACGTCGCCGTTGCGCCGCGAATCTTGACGCACATCGAGCCGCGCCAAATGGAATCCGAACACGTTGATTTTATCGATCCACTCAGAGATTTCTTCGGCGATCAATTCGTTGCCGGGTGTCGAGAGCAGTGCCCGGTAGATGACCGAAACGTCCTCGGCCAACTCTTGCGGAGTGGCATAAGCGCCGTCGACAAAGAAATCATCGAGCCCTACGTTTTGCGTTTGTTCCAAACGCCGCAGAATCACAGCCAGGTTCCGCCGCAAGATTTCATCCGGCGGAATTTCGCGCAAGATGCCTTGCAAGTGCGGCCAGCGTTCCAGTGCTGCTGTCAGCGCGTCGTCGATTTCGGTCCCGAGCGAGACTTGACGTTTGGAAACGCTCAGTGATTCAAAGAGATTCCGGCAGGTGGCGATATGCGCGTCCATGGCAGACTGCCGCAGCCAAAGCAGGGTCTGTTCCGTTACCCGATGCGTGACGAATGGATGCCCGTCTCGGTCTCCGCCGATCCAGGAACCAAAGGTGATGTAGGGGTGTTCGCGAAAGGTCTCACCGGGATAGACGTCGGCTAATCCAGCGCGGATTTCTTTGAGAATCTGCGGCACGACCTCCCACAACACGGGTTGAATAGAAAGGCCGCGTTGGACTTCCTGCAAGACCGTTGGCCGCCAGGGGCGGACGAAATCGGTTTGCCACAATTTGGTGACTTCAGCACGAATGCCGCGACGATTGCGGGCGAGTTCGCCGGGGAGCAGGTCGCTGGTATTGACGTCCAACAAGACACGGATCCGTCGTAGTTTTCGGCGAATGGAACGCCGTTTGGCATCTGTGGGATGTGCGGTGAACACGAGTTCGATTTCCAACTGATCCAACAATTGCTGCATCCGATCGGTCGAACTCCCTTCATCCTTCAACTGCAGCAAAGCATTCTCAATGGATTCGCTGCGCGGTGCGGATTGTGCATTTCGCGCACGGTCGCGCAGCACACGGACCCGTTGACGGTCTTCGGCAATATTGACTAAGTCCAGAAAAATGCTAAACGCGCGAATCACCACACGTAGTTGCGGTTCCGTCAATGACGAAATCAGAGTTTTGAGCTCTTCATTGGCGTGTTGCTTATGGTTTCGGCGATCTTGTGAAATGCGAACGATGGTCGCGACTTGCTGTAACAACTCGGGGCCGGCGATTTCCTCAATGGTGAGTTCGAGCATCTCGCCCAATTCGGCGATTTCCCGATGCAATGAACTATTGTCAACGTTTTCAAACAGCATATTCTTCCTTCATGGTCTCGACTGGGGAGCAGTCGTGGCCGATCAAAACAAATTTTGAGTGGATGTTCAGTGAAGTGTGACCATTGATACAGAGCACGGCAAGCATATCGCGACAAGTATCCCCCGTCCGGTCTTCCCAGCAAGCGAAGCAGCGGCCGGAAATGGCGGTCATTGCTAATAAAGCTGTTCCTGGCAGCCGTGCAGTTGTGACTCGGTCAGCGACGGTGTGTGAAACATGGTAGTGGTTGTGGTCGAGGGTTTCGCCGGACCGGCATTTTGTTTTCCTGCGCCGCGTGTATACAATTTCACTCAACATTTCACCTGTGAGCAGACCGAGGATCGCCATTATGAGCAGCCGCCCGTCAACCGACGCATTGAATGCACTGACGCCGGAGGAAGCACGCGTCATTCTTCACAAAGGGACCGAACGTCCTTTTAGCGGTGAACATGCCGATCGAAAAACGGCTGGCACGTATCTCTGCCGACACTGCAACGCGCCGCTCTACCGATCAACGGACAAATTCGAAAGCGGCTGCGGTTGGCCCAGCTTCGACGATGAAATCGCCGGCGCCGTCACCCGTCACGTGGATGCCGATGGTATGCGCACGGAGATCGTTTGTCAGAATTGCGAGGGTCATTTGGGACACGTCTTTCTGGGCGAACGGATGACCCCGAAGAATACGCGGCACTGTGTGAATTCGGTGTCGCTGACGTTCATTCCCGAAGGGGAGCCACTGCCAGCGGTGATATTGCTGAACGGCGAATAGCCGACGATCAACTTTCCTATCGGCTGAGAGTCCGAGGCATGCGGACCAGACGCGTGACCCCCGCTGGGGAGGCGACGGCATGCAGAGCTGGTCGATTTCGCCATGCATGCCCCTGCATCGCTTGAAGAAATTTCTTGACAAGGCGAACGTGCAATTCCAGGATAGAGTGGAGGCGATTTGCCTGAAGTCCTCGCATGTTCCGCCATGTTGATTGGCATGCCAGATATTAAATGCGGACTGTTCTCAGGAGTTGTCGCCATTGTGGTATGAAATTCCCTGTTTGGTACCGCACTTGCTCGCTTCAAACTGGCAAAGCACCCTTTCATGATCCTCATTTCTCGATTGGTGGCAGTATGGCGGCGAAAGAAAAACACGAGAAACAAAAGAAGACGTCCAAGAAACAGCGAGCGGAAGAGGCTTTGACGAACGGGACCGGCGACGTTAAAGCAGAGAAGCACGCCATTGATTCCAAGATCTATGAAAAGGAATTGGCCCGCCTACAAATTGAATTGGTGAAGCTGCAAGAGTGGGTCAAGCATGAAAAACTGAAAGTGGTGGTGATTTTTGAAGGTCGCGACGCCGCCGGCAAAGGGGGCGTGATCAAACGGATCACTGAAAGCCTGAACCCCCGGATCTGCCGCGTTGTGGCATTGGGAACGCCGACCGAGCGGGAAAAAACGAGTTGGTATTTCCAGCGCTACGTTGCCCATTTGCCCGCTGCGGGAGAAATCGTGTTGTTCGACCGCAGTTGGTACAACCGTGCGGGCGTAGAACGGGTGATGGGATTTTGCAGTGATGCGCAGTATCAGGAGTTTCTCCGCTCCTGCCCAGAGTTTGAACGGATGTTGGTCCGCTCAGGAATCATGGTCATTAAGTATTGGTTTTCGGTGAGCGATGCGGAACAAGAACGCAGATTTCAGAAGCGGATGAATGATCCGACCCGCAGTTGGAAGCTCAGTCCGATGGATGTAGAATCGCGCTCGCGCTGGATCGAGTACTCCAAAGCCAAGGATGTGATGTTCGCGCACACCGACATCAAACAAGCTCCGTGGTTTGTGGTCAAAGCCGACGTTAAAAAGTGCGCTCGGTTGAATTGCATCAGCCATTTTCTCAGCATGGTTCCTTATAAGGATTTGACCCCCACGCCTCCCGAATTGCCGCCGCGGCCCGAAGGAACCGGCTATATGCGTCCGCCGATTGAGGATCAGACATTCATCGACGAAATCTGGTGAGCCTTTCATTACGTTGCGACTCGGAGTAATGTTTTGATCGGCTTCTCGGCTGGTTGGCGATGTTGTGTTCCGGTATTCCTGAAAACAGCCGCCGATGCGCGCTGAACGAATCACGTCACCTTGAAATTGAGTAGAACATGCACAAGTACGTCATCATGGGTGTTCAAGGCTGCGGCAAGGGGACGCAAGCCAAAATGCTCGCTGAAACCCTGGACTTGGTGCATATCAGCGTGGGCGATATTTTCCGCTGGCTCATCAAGAATCACACAAAACTGGGAGCACAGGTCAAGCGTATTGTCGCCTCCGGAAACCTCGTCGGCGACGATGTCGTGGAGCCAATTGTGCGACGCCGGCTGAACGAGCATGATTGGAATTACGGTTTTATCCTCGACGGCTTTCCCCGGAGCGTCTCTCAGGCAGGTTTTTTCTTGGAAAGTTACGACATCGACGCCGTGATTCATATTCAGGTGCCCGATGCGGTCGTGAGCGAGCGGGTCTTATCGCGGCGGCTGTGCAGCCAATGTGGGTTGGACTACAACCTGATCTCGCACCGCCCGGAAGTGGAGAACGTCTGTGACGTCTGTGGAGGCCAACTGGTTTCCCGCCCCGACGATACGCCCGAAGCATTGGCCGAACGCTTGAAGGATTACCACGAAAAAACAAAGCCAGTCCTGGAACTATTCCGCCGCAAGGAGTTAGTGCTAGACATTGACGGCACGCGTCCTCCCCAGGAAGTTCAACAGGATATCCGTTCGCAGCTCGGTGTTTCTGTATAGCGCGGCAATGCAAGTTTTTGCTTTGAACTCATTCGAGCATTTGATTTCTCCTCCTGCGGAATCAAGGCGGCGGTCCACACCACCCGATGCAGCGACTTCTCGGTGTCGATAAAATCCGTTCATCTCCCAACAACAATTCAAATTCGTAGTTGCCGCAAAAGGAATTTGTTTGTACTTTGCAGCAATGAAGGATAGACCCGTTGCACAGGATGGATTTCAATTGCAACGCTCGAACGGCACAAATCAGCCGAACGAGGGACGCCGCTCTTGCGCGAATGGAGTGTTGATGACGGCCAAGCGCCCTTCACGAATCGTCGCCCGCAGCATACGGTGCGTCTTGCTAACGGCTCTGGTTTTGCTCGGAACCGACAATGTCGTACTGGCCGAAAGCACGTCGATTTTCGATACGGCTTCGTACAACTCCGAAAAGATCAGCGAGATCTTCATGCTGGTGTTGGCGATCACCGGGTTGATTTTTGTGCTGGTGATTGCCGCCATCGCGGTTTTTGTCGTGCGGTTCCGTGCACGGCGCAGTGAAACCGAAGATGAGCCGGAACCCCCGCAAATATACGGCAGTTGGCCGATCGAGATCGCCTGGACGATTGCGCCGCTGTTAATCATTTTTGTTTTGTT
The DNA here is from genome assembly GCF_007747995.1 of Symmachiella dynata. Lineage (NCBI taxonomy): Bacteria > Pseudomonadati > Planctomycetota > Planctomycetia > Planctomycetales > Planctomycetaceae > Symmachiella > Symmachiella dynata. Next base: position 7,201,051 of record NZ_CP036276.1, read on the forward strand.
CCTCGTGGTCGTCCGATCCGTCAATGAACAACGGCCTACGCAGGCTCCGGGCGATGCCGTGCAGGTGCGGGTGATTGGGAACCAATGGTGGTGGTCCTTCGAATATCCCGAATTGGGTTTCACCACCGCGAATGAATTGCATGTCCCGCTGGACGAATCTGCAGATCCCAGTTCGGTCTTTATGCAATTGGAATCGGCGGATGTGGCGCACAGTTTTTGGGTCCCGCGACTGGCCGGCAAGACCGATCTGATTCCTAACAGAATCAACACGATGTGGTTTACACCGAACGCGACTGGCATCTATTACGGACAATGCGCGGAGTATTGCGGGACACAACACTCGAAAATGTTGCTGCGGGTGATTGTAGAAACCCCCAGTGAATTCGCAGCTTGGGTGGAAAACGAAAAGAAGCCAGCGGTGAACGACCCTGCGGTCGCCGACGGGCGGGCGCTGTTTTTGGAACATTCCTGCGCCAGTTGTCATACGATTCGCGGCACCAACGCGCGGGGCACTTTTGGGCCGGACCTGACGCATTTGATGAGCCGTCAAACGATCGGTGCCGGGGCCGCTGAGAACAATCACGACAATCTGATCACTTGGATCACGAATCCACATGTTTTCAAAACGGGATGTTATATGCCCGAGATGAAACTGACTGCTGAAAACGTCAAAACCATCGTCTCTTATCTGGAATCCCTTCGTTAGCGGGCAATTGTTGTCATGGAAGCAGACGCCTACACCGCCCTCCCGAACCGTCGCCCCGCTACAGCGGTGGCGCACGATTGGGTGACGACGGTGGACCACAAACAAATCGGCATCCTGTATATTGTGGCGAGTTGTTTTTTCCTGACGCTGGGCGGCGTGGAAGCGTTGTTGATGCGGCTGCAATTGTGGATGCCCGATCTAGAGATCGTCAGCCCGCAAACATTTAACCAATTGTTCACAATGCACGGCACGACGATGATTTTTTTCGTCGTGATGCCGGTCGAAGCGGGCATGGCTAACTATTTGGTGCCGCTGATGATCGGCGCGCGGGATATGGCTTTTCCCCGGTTGAACGCGTTCGGCTTTTGGATGTTTCTGTTCGGCGGGTTTTTGTTGTACTTCAGCTATTTCGGCGCGATGGGCTTATACGGCGCCGGATCGGCTCCCGACATCGGTTGGTACGCCTACGCTCCACTGACCTCGCCGGCATTTTCGCGCGGGAATAGCACCGATTATTGGCTGCTGGGGACAATGATTTCGGGCGTGGGAAGCGTTTCATTCGCCGTGAATATGATCGCTACGATCATCACCATGCGGGCACCCGGCATGCGGTTGTCGACGATGCCGTTGTTCGCTTGGATGATTTTGGTTACGTCCGGTTTGATTGTGTTCGCGTTTCCGCCCTTTACGGCGGCAGAAATCATGATGTTGTTCGACCGGCACCTCGGCGCGCATTTCTTTGATACGCAAGCCGGGGGCGACGGTCTGCTGTGGCAGCATCTGTTTTGGTTCTTCGGACACCCGGAAGTCTATATTTTGGCGCTGCCGGCCTTTGGCATTGTTTCAGAAGTCATTCCTGTGTTTTCGCGTAAGGTGATCTTCGGCTATGCCTCGATGGTGGCAGCCACGGTGAGCATTGGCTTTATCGCCATGGGGGTGTGGGCGCATCACATGTTCACGGTGGGGATGAGCAGTACGGTCGATCTGTTCTTCAGCGCTGCCACATTCCTGATTGCCGTACCGACCGGAATTAAAATGTTCAACTGGACGGCAACGCTCTACGGCGGCAGGATCCGTCTGACCGTGCCGATGCTGTTTTCGCTGGGCTTTCTCTCGTTGTTTCTTATCGGGGGATTGACCGGCATCATGCTGGCGATTGTGCCGATGGACTGGCAACTCAGCGACAGTTATTTCCTGATCGGCCACTTCCACTTTGTGGCCTTTGGCGGGATCTTTTTCGCGGTGATGTCGGCTTATTACTATTGGTATCCCAAGGCCATTGGGCGAAAGATGAACCGCAAATTGGGGCTGTGGCATTTCTGGCTGCAGTTCATTGGGTTCAATCTGACGTTCATTCCGATGCACTTCTCAGGCATCCTGGGCATGCCCCGTCGCGTGTATACGTATAAGGCGGGTGTGGGGCTGGAATTTTGGAATCAAGTGACCACCGTCGGTGCGATCATCACCGGCATCTCGTTGCTATTTTTCATCGTCAATCTGTGTTACTCCTATTTTTATGGCGAGGAAGCGGGCGACGACCCTTGGAATGCTTGGACGTTGGAATGGGCGACGACTTCGCCGCCTCCGGCTTATAACTTTGAAGAACTTCCGGTTGTCAAAAGCCGACGGCCGTTGTGGGATTTGAAACATCCCGACGATCCGGATTGGAAACACGAATAACCGGCCTCACAAATTCATGAGCGAAATCGCGCACACTACATCCGGCGAACTTGCCGCCCCCCCACAGGGTTGGGAGGGGGAAGGAACATCGCATCTGGATCCCAAGAAAGTCGGCATGGCCTGCTTTCTGTGTTCCGAAGCGGCGTTCTTCATGACCTTGCTGGTGGGTTACGGTTTGTATCTCGGAAGAGACCTGACTGGCCCCACACCGGCAGAAGTGCTCAGCATGCCGCTGGTGATAGTGAATACGATTTTGCTGTTGAGTAGCAGCATCACAATCGCCCTGGCTATGAAACGGTATGAGAAATCAGAATTCGGACAGTTTCGCCTGTTCCTGGGGCTGACCATCTTTTTGGGCGCAGCATTCATTGTGGGAACGGGCATCGAATGGAAAGGGCTGATTGAAGATCACGGACTGACGATCAGCCGCAATCTGTTTGGCACGACGTTCTATACGCTGATCGGCTTTCATGCGACGCATGTGACGATCGGTTTGATCATGATGTCGACGTTGTTGGGCATCCAAGCGGCTGGACGTTTGGGAACTGACAGTCCGGCAGCGGAACTGATTTCGTGGTATTGGCACTTTGTGGATGGCGTGTGGATTGTGGTCTTTTGTCTGGTTTATGTGTTTGGCCGTTGATGGCATCAGAAAGCGGATTTGACGCATTGAATTCTTCTCCCGAACAACATGAAGGCTCCGCCGAACGTGGCGACGCACCGGTGCGTGAAGAGGTGGTGGAAATGCCCAACGCCACAGCTGCGCCGATGGTGATGGCATTCGGGCTGACCTTGGCGCTTTCCAGCGTGGTGATGCATTTGGCCTTTGCCGTCGTCGGCTTGGTGATTGCAGTGGGCGGATTGGTGTATTGGATTCGCCACCTGACCCCAGGAGCGGGTGTGCACTGGGAAGAATGGGTTCCCAAAAGCAACCGCCCCCAACCGGTACGGGTCTCACCAGGTGGCGTATCATCGATTCAATCCGGGATGCCGGGCCATCGGCTGCGTGTTCCCGCGGAGATTTATCCCTACTCGGCAGGTCTCAAGGGAGGACTTGTCGGCGGGTTGATGATGGCGCTCACGGCGCTGGCCTATGGGCATTTCAGCGGGCATGGCATTTGGTATCCCGTCAATCTGCTCTCGGCAATGGTCATCCCCGCTTTCAATAACATGGGCGCTGAGGACCTCGACAAATTCCACCTGATGGGCTTGATCGTGGGAACGATCATTCATGTGGTGACATCAATCATCGTGGGTCTGTTCTTTGGCATCATTTTACCGATGTGCCCGCGCTGGCCGCTGTTGTGGGGCGGGTTGGTCGCTCCATTGTTGTGGTCAGGATTTGTGTACGGATTCATGGGCGTCCTCAATCCAGTGATGAGTGAGCAGGTGGATTGGCCCTGGTTCTTCGTTTCGCAATTCGCTTTCGGAATCACCATGGGGTTTGTCGTGATGCAATCGACCAAAGTTCAAATCCAACAGGTCTTGGAAGTGGAAACCCAACAGCCGGCGGACAACAGCCAACACTCGCAACCGGACGAATCGTGATCAGACAACGCATTCAACAAATTCGCAGGAAAGTCCCCCGACCGTCGCACGGTGTCTTGCGACGATGGTGCGGTCGCTTGTGTCTGCTCTCACTGTTTTTCTCCGTGGGGTGTTTCGACTCACTGCCGGGCAAACCGACGGAAGCAGATCGCTATAAGCGTCCCGACACGGTTATGGATTTTCACACGCTCTACAAAACCAATTGCTCGGGTTGCCATGGTGCCGACGGCACAATGGGACCGGCGCCGCCTTTGAATGATCCGCTGTTTTTGGCGATTTGTTCCGATGCGGACATCAAGCAGATCGTCATGCACGGTCGAGACAACACACCGATGCCAGCCATGGACCACAAAACGAGTGGGCCGCTGACGGAGAAACAAATCAATGCCATCGTCGCCGGCATTCGCGCGGAATGGGGCAAAACGCCGCCCCAACTATCACCACCGTTTCCGACCTACCAACTTGCTGAGACACCCGGTGATGCGCAAGCCGGTAAAAAAGTCTTCTCGCAATATTGCGCCACCTGTCATGGCAAAGACGGCCAAGGGGACACAGCGGGAGCACTGAACGACGCCGGTTTTCTGGGCACGATCAGCAATCAAGCCTTAAGGCGGATCATCATCACAGGCCGCAGCGACTTGGGTATGCCGAACTACCATGCGATTGGCGACGATTCGCTGGAAGGCAAACCGCTGACATCCCAACAGATCACAGACTTGGTCGCCCTGCTGGCAGAGTGGCGGACCGCTGATGTAGGGGGCAATGAGTAACGGAATGGACGAAGGAACTTGTATGAATTCACAATCCGGCGAACCTCCGACCATGGAGACGGCAACCACCCGACGGGGGTTTATGGAGTGGTTTAGCTGGGCGCTCCTGGGGCTAGGCAGCGTGGCGATGGCGATCCCGATCTTGGGATTTTTTCTGGGACCGATTCTCAAGCCGCGGGCCGATGAATGGGTCGATTTCGGGCCGCTCACGGACTTCCCGCAAAATTCGACGCGTTTGGTGGATGTCTTGAATCCGCTGCGCGGCGCCAACGATGGGATGACCGGCAAGGTGGCTGCTTATGTCCGGCGGATCGAGGGGGAGACGTTTCAAATTTTCTCTACGCACTGTACCCATTTGGGCTGTCCGGTGTCGTGGTTCAAGGAATCGGGACTTTACATGTGTCCCTGCCACGGCGGCGTGTACTACGAAGATGGAGGGCATGCCTCCGGTCCGCCGCCGCGCGGATTATACGAATTCGAGCATCGCGTCGAAAAAGACCGTTTGATGGTCAAGTTGGGACATCTGCCCACGTTGCAAGATCCGGGAAGCGCACACGTCTCGGGAAAAAACTCATAACGGCAGCGGCGAAGGAATCCGCAACACAATGAAACAGGCAATCGGTAAACTCTTGTGGTGGTTTGAGGAGCGGCTTGAGCTGCGCACATCGTTGTGGACGGTGATGCGTCACCCCATTCCGCGCGACCTCCGCACACAAGTCGGCTGGCTGTACGTCTTTGGCAGCACGGCTATGACACTGTTGGTGTTGCAAATCGTGACCGGCATCGGCTTGGGGATGGTCTATGTTCCCTCGGCCGGCGAAGCCTACGAGAGCCTGGAACATATCAACTACAACGTCGAACTGGGCTGGATGTTGCGGGCGATTCACAATTGGTCGGCCAACGGCATGGTGGTGCTGGTGGTCGTGCATATGACCCAAGTCTTTTTGATGGGGGCCTATAAGTATCCTCGCGAATTGACTTGGATGATCGGCGTGGTGCTCTTTTTGCTGACGCTCGGCATGGCATTCACTGGTCAAGTGTTGCGCTGGGACGCCGATTCCTATTGGGGTCTGGGCGTCGGAGTGGCGATGGTTGGGCGGATTCCCTACATCGGTCCGGAGTTGGTGGAGTTGATGTTGGGCGGCCCGACGGTAGGAGCGGATACGCTCAGCCGATTCTTTGCGCTACACGTGTTTGTTATGCCCGGCCTGTTGTTTGCCTCGTTAACGGTGCATCTGTATCTGGTGGTCCGCAAAGGAATCTCAGAACCTCCCAAGCCGGATGACCTCGTCGATCCGGAAACCTATGTTGAAAAATATGAAGAGAAACTAAAAACAGGCGATCCGTTTTTCCCGGATGTCTTTTTACGGGATGCAGCGTTTATTGGATTGACGTTGTTGGTGATTGTGGGGATGTCCGCCATCTTGGGGCCTGACGGTCCCGGTGCGCCGCCCGATCCGACTTTGTTGGCCGTCGAACCGTTGCCTGACTGGTATTTCCTGCCCGCGTTCGCCGTGTTGGCGCTCAGTCCGCCCTCGTTGGAGACCGGGATTATTTTGATTGCGCCGGTGATCATTGTTGCCATCATGTTCTTGTTTCCGGTCTTCGCCGGAAAAGGACAGCGTAGTCCGCGTCGACGACCGGTGGCCGTGCTGATCGTCATCGGCTGTTTTCTCAGCTACTGTGTGTTATGGCAGTTGGGCGTGCAGGAACCGTGGTCGCCACACATGACTGCTTGGAGCGGCGTGCCGGTGCCAACGCACATGATCAAAGGTCGCTCACCCAAAGAGTTGCAAGGGGCGGCCATCCTTCAAGAAAAGACCTGTCGAAACTGCCACGCGCTCGATGGACAGGGAGGCCAGCGTGGGCCGGATCTGACCGTGGTGGCGACGCGGTTGACACGGGACCAGTTGATTCGACAAGTCGTTCAAGGAGGCGGAAATATGCCCGCCTACGGCAAAGAATTGAATCGCTTCGAAGTCGAAGCATTGGTCAGCTTTTTGGAGACATTAAAGCCAGAGGGTTACGCTTCGGCTGAAGCCTCGGTGGTCACCGATCGGGCTGATTGAACTGTCGCTGCGGATTCGTTTTTCGGACGATTTTTCACCGGTGATTTCAGTGGACTCCTCGTTCCAAGCCATTCTCAGTTCCTGGTCGTTCGACGTTTGGATCGTGGCTCCGATTGTACTGTCCACGCTGCTCTATGTGCGGGGCTGGTACGTACTTCGCCGGCGTGGGTCGCAGCGATTTGGTGCCTGGCAATTGGCCGCGTTTGGTTGCGGCATGGCCTTGTTGTCCATCGCCCTACTCTCGCCCATTGAAACCTTCTCGGCGTTGATGTTGCGGATGCACATGGTGCAACATCTGCTGCTGATGTTTCTCATTCCGCCGCTGCTTTGGCTCAGCGCCCCGGAGCTGCCGTTGCTGTGTGGATTGCCCTCAGGCCTGCGTCGTGAATGGATCGCGCCACTTTATCGTTGGAAACCGATCCGTAGCGGTTTTGCCTTTCTCACGCGGCCACCGGTGGCGTGGGGTCTGTTTGTCGCAGCGACTTGGATTTGGCATCTCCCGCGTTTTTATGATGCTGCGCTAAGCTCTGGAACCTTGCATAACTTGGAGCATGCCTGTTTCTTCTGGGCAGCCATGCTGTTTTGGTGGCCGGTCGTGCAGCCCTATCCGAGTCGATTGAACTATTCGCGGTGGGTCCTGCTGCCCTATTTGTTTCTGGCAGCAGTTCAAGGGACGGTTCTGTCGGGGATTTTGTCGTTTGCCAACGATGTGATTTATGACCATTACGAATTGCTGCCGCAGGTCTGGGGCATTACCGCAATCGATGATCAAGCCATCGCCGGAACGTTGATGTGGCTGTTTGGCATGCTGGCCTATGTGATTGCCGGAGCATTGGTCGGATATAAATTGCTCTTTGCGCCTCGTTCGAGGCAACTTCACTTTGCCGTGGCTGGTATGCCAGCAGTGCAGAGTGGAGTAACCGCGTATGGTCCCCCCACAGCAGTGCGGCCGACTCCCCGCCGATTGAATCGCGCTAAGCATCGCCCACCGGTGCGGCAACAATTGCCGATACTCTCCCCCGATGGGGATTCCTGCCACCGCCCTGCGAGGGACGTACTGAACGTGCCGCTCTTGGGCCGGTTTCTGCGGTGGAACAAATCGCGGTTGGTGCTGCAAATCTTGATGTTCGCAGCGGCGGCTTTGGTGATCGTCGATGGATTGTTGGGAGCGCAGATTGTTTCGCTGAATCTGGCGGGCGTGCTGCCGTGGATCCATTGGCGCGGATTTTTGGTGCTGGGGTTACTCGTCGCCGGGAATTTGTTTTGCATGGCTTGTCCGTTCAAATTGTCGCGAACGTTGGGGAAGACACTCTTCGGCGGTCGTCGACACTGGCCGCGATGGCTACGCTCCAAATGGCTGGCCGTCGGCTTGTTGTTCGTGTTCTTCTGGGCCTATGAAGTGTTTTCATTGTGGCAAAGCCCGTGGTGGACGGCTTGGATTGCGGTGGGGTATTTTCTGGCGGCGTTTGTGGTGGATGGTTTTTTTCGCGGAGCGGCGTTTTGCAAGTACGTCTGCCCGATCGGTCAGTTCAATTTTGTGCAATCACTCGTTTCGCCCTTAGAAGTTCGGGTTCGTGACACGTCTGTCTGTGAAGAGTGCACGACCAAGGAGTGCATTCGTGGGGCTGCGGCGACAGCGACGGCTGCGGCGATTCCCGGTTGTGAATTGCATCTGTATCAACCGCGCAAGTCGAGTAACTTTGATTGCACGTTTTGCCTCGACTGTGTGCATTCCTGTCCGCATCAAAACGTGGGGATCCTGACAACGCTGCCCGGTCGGGAACTGCTCCGTGATCCGCGGCGGTCGGGGATCGGTAAATTGGGCAGTCGAACGGATGTAGCGGCGCTGGTGTTCCTGCTGGTTTTCGCCGCTTACGTGAATGCGGCAGGCATGGTTGCCCCTGTCTTGGATCTAATTGACAAGCTGCAAGCAGAGTGGGGTTTTGCGAGTCGCATTCCCCTTGTCACGGCTGGGTATCTGTTGGGTTTGGGAGCAGTACCGTTCTGCTTGGTGGCGATCGCTTCGCTGGCCGGACGCCGATTGAGTGGGGATTCCGAATCCGCCTTGCGCATCGCGACGCGATTCTCGTATATGCTTGTCCCACTCGGTTTTTCGATGTGGTTGGCGCATTATAGTTTCCACCTGTTCACCAGCAGTGGCGCGTTTAGCGCTGCGTTGCGACGATTTCTCAGCGAGTTTGGATGGCGCGACGTCGAGACGGCAGCGTGGGTCTGCTCGTGCGGCTTAGAAACAGCCGATTGGTTATTGCGAATGGAACTGATGCTGCTCGATGCCGGATTGTTAATGTCGTTGTATGTCGGATACCGCATTGCCCGCGATCGCTATTTGGGAATGCGGCGCGCCATGGGAGCGTTTCTGCCTTGGGCGGGGATAGCGGTTATTTTGTTTCTCACGGGTGTTTGGCTCGTGTTCCAGCCGATGCAAATGCGCGGCGTGATGCCGATGGGGATGTGAACATGATGGCGGCACACTCTTCACGAAAAATTCTCATACTGAGCCTGTGTAGTTTGGCGTGGCTGCCCGCGCTGGCGTACGGGGATGGTGGCACGGCCCGATTTTCGGGGAACGTTGGCGACTATCGCATGACTGTCTTCACCGAGCCGACCCCGTTGCGCGCCGGTCCGGTCGATGTCAGTGTCTTGCTACAGGACCGGCAAACCGGGGGATTCGTAACGGATGCGGCGGTTACTATCTCAGTTTCTCACGCCGACCGACCATTGAACGTCAATCGAGTTACAGCAACGACCGCTTCTGCGACGAACAAACTATTTCAAGCAGCATCGTTTGAATTCGCGCAGCCGGGCACTTGGAATATCAGTGTCGAGGTGGACGGGAATCAACAAACGGAGAGTAGCGCGTTCGAACTCAATGTCGCTCCACGTGTTCCCCGTTGGGTCGACTTTATTTTTTGGATTGGGTTTCCGGTCATTCCGATCGCGCTGTTTGGGGTGCGGGAGTCGGTCCGATATCGCCAAGCTCGCGCACCGAGTCCGGCTACCGCCGGTTGACAGCAAATTCACGTTGTATTTCCGCTACAATTCGCGTATTTCTCGTAGAACCATTCGCGGTCAAATGGCCGTTTTGTTGTTCCACAACGATTGATGTTTTCACCGCAGACGACAGGCCCGGCGTTATTCATTTTCCTTCCCCCCCTGCAACGTGTTTGAATCATGAGATATTCCGCAGTCATCATCGTTCTGGCCGGCACGTTACTCTGCCTTCTCCTGGGCGTGTTACGCGATTCGGCATGGTATATCCCGTTAGTCGTACTCGGGCCGCTCTCGTTGCTCGGCATCTGGGATTTGACGCAGACTAAACATAGTATCTGCCGCAATTATCCCTTATTAGGTCGATTGCGATTTCTGCAGGAGATGATTCGTCCTGAGATCCATCAGTACTACGTCGAAAGTGACCTGGATGGCCGACCGTACAATCGAGACGAGCGTTCGTTGATTTATGAGCGAGCCAAGAATGTTTCGGGCCTCAAACCGTTCGGCACCGAGATGGACGTCTATGGCGACGAGTATGAATGGTTGGATCACTCGATTGCACCACGTCCCAAGCAGGATGAGCCGTTTCGCATCACCGTCGGCGGCCCGGATTGCAAGCAGCCGTATTCGTGTTCGGTCTTGAACATCTCGGCCATGAGTTTCGGGGCGATCAGCCCCAATGCCATCGAAGCACTCAATCGCGGAGCCAAGAAGGGGAACTTCTATCACTGCACCGGCGAAGGGGGACTGAGTTCCTATCACCTGAAAAACGGTGGAGATTTGGTATGGCAAATCGGCACCGGCTACTTTGGTTGCCGCGACCAAAATGGCGCGTTTGACCCTGGCTTGTTCCGCGAACAGGCGCTCACTCCACAAGTCAAGATGATTGAGATCAAGATTTCACAAGGAGCCAAGCCGGGACATGGCGGTGTGCTGCCCGCAGCCAAGATCACACCGGAGATCGCCCGCACGCGGAAAATCCCCATGGGCCGAGACTGCATTTCTCCGCCGGGACACACGACCTTCGACAGCCCCCGCGGTTTGTGTGAATACGTCAAACAGTTGCGAGAACTCTCCGACGGCAAACCGATTGGCTTTAAGCTGTGCGTGGGACATCGCCACGAGTTTCTTGCCATCTGTAAAGCGATGTTGGAGACCGGCATCCTCCCCGATTTCATCACCGTCGACGGGGGTGAAGGGGGCACGGGAGCGGCACCGAATGAGTTTTCCGACAGCATTGGCACGCCGCTCAAAATGGGGTTGATGTTCGTACACAATGCACTAGTGGGTTGCGGTCTGCGCGATAAAATCCGCATTGCCGCTTCGGGAAAAGTCAGTTCGGCTTTTGCCATTGCCCGCAACCTGGCCATCGGCGCCGATTGGTGCAACGCGGCTCGGGGCTTCATGATGGCGGTGGGCTGCATCCAAGCGCAATCGTGTCATACCAATCGCTGTCCGGTGGGCGTCGCCACACAGGACCCCGTCCGTCAGCGGGCGCTGGACGTGGGTGACAAGGGAGAACGGACCTACCATTTCCATCACAATACGATGGAAACGTTGTCGGAGATCGTCGCGGCCGCCGGCATCGATCATCCCTCAGAATTTCGCCCCTACCACATTCATATCGCCCTCAGTCGCACCAACGTAAAGAACTATCAGGAAGCTCATCCATTTTTGCAGTCGGGCGAGTTGCTGAAGGGTTGCCAACACCCGGACTTCAAGACGCATTGGGACATTGCTTCAGCGGAGTCATTTCAGGCTCAAGGTGCGGACGTGAAAATCCAAGAAGAGCTTGCCACATAAATCACAGACGTTCATTTTTAATCAGCTATGGGGATTCAGCGATGGCCATTGATGAGTTGACGTACCCGCCTAAAGGGGACAAGAAAAATTCCGCATTTTTTGACGAATATCGCCTGAAAATTTATGAGCGACGACGCGCTGCGGGCTTGGAACAGTTGCTCGGCAATATGGTGGGCATCGTCGTTCAAGTCGAACATGGTGAAGCGATTCCCTACTTGCGAGAACTTTACCTGCTCGGCCCCTATCGCTTTGAAGCACTCCATCAAAACGCGACGCATCGCATTTATACGCTGTGTTCACAGCCGAATTTCCCGCGAATGATCGTGCTGGAGCCACTCACCGCCGACTATGCCGACGAAGTGACGTTGCTCAATCGTCTCTATCCCTTGGCGGCTCAAAAACCAAACGCGCGATACATCGGCGAAATCTTCAACACCACTGACACTGGCCAGACACGAGAGATTTTGGAATCGCACAACATCCGTTTCAATTATCACCACGAAACGAAAAACCCGTTTTACACCGATTCGGGTGTTCTGTTTACCTTTCCCTCGGATTACACCTGCAACCGGATCGGTTATTTCCAAGGTGATATTGAAGACATTGAAGCACTCAAGCTGGGAGACCAGCTTGAATTCGACGCGGCGGAACTGGCGACCTTGGAAAAAATCGCGGAGTTCGCCCAGGCTGAACGCCTCGACCCCCTCGTGCTGGGTGTCGATCATTTGGCGACACGAATTTTGGCTGGGGAACGCGAAGATGCGATTCTGGAATTCTTGACGATGACCCACTACTACTTCTGGGGGGCTTACAACATCGCCGAGATGAACTCGTCGACCAACGTCAATCGCAACGGCCATGTCGAGGACGATAAGGAATCGCCGGCCAAAGTCTTCACCGCCAACAACACGCCTTCGTTCATCAATTCCTTTGAAGGCCTGCCGATGCCGACTGAGGATTTTGTGCGCAATTACGGACGCCGTTTGCACCATATGGCTTACGAAGTGCAAGACGGCGACCATCGTGGCGGCGAGAAAAACGTCGATTTTGTGGTCAATACCTTGCGGGATAAAGGGGTCAAGTTTCTGGCCCACGTGGTGGGAGAGTGTCTTGACGATCCGAACCTCAAGCAGATTTTCTCCAAACATTCGGAGTATTCTATTCTGATCACCGAATACGTCGAACGCTGCCATGGATATGAAGGGTTCTTTACGAAGTCGAATGTTGCCTCCCTGACCGCTGCTGCCGGCCAAGACGAACGTTACGAACATGGACATGTGTTCGACTAATCGTCAGCCCCGCCAAATCGTTGTCGCGTCTCTTTATTCGCACTGTTTTTGATCACAAGTAGTTTCAAAACCCTCTGACGCGTCACGCAATCACTTGTGTTATTGATTCCCGAACTGGCGCAACCGGGTTTTGAAACTGGTTCTATGCAGAAAGCCCTATCGTGACATCCAACCAACCAACGCAGGCCTGCTCTCCCTTGCACGGTCGGGCCTTAATCGAATCCCCACTCGACAACAAAGGAACCGCCTTTACGGAACAGGAACGTATTGACTTCGGACTGACCGGACTACTGCCCCCGCATGTGGAGACGCTCCAGGAGCAGTCGGAGCGGGCTTACGAAGCGTTCTGTATGAAACAGTCCGACATCGAAAAGCACATTTACCTGCGACAACTGCAGGACGAAAACGAAACGCTGTTTTACCGGCTGATGCTCGACCACATCGAAGAAATGATGCCGATCGTTTATACGCCGGTGGTCGGCGCGGCCTGCGAAAAATTCAGCCATATCTATCGCCGTCCCCGAGGGATTTTCGTCTCCTATCCGGAACGTCATCTCATGGATGGCGTATTGGATAACTTGATTCAAGATGTCGACGTCATCGTGGTGACCGACGGGGAACGTATTCTTGGCTTGGGCGACCAGGGTGCGGGCGGCATGGGAATTCCCATCGGAAAACTTGCTCTCTATACGCTGTGTGGCGGAATTCACCCGGGCAAGACCTTGCCGATTCTGCTGGACCTGGGAACGAATAACCAAGAACGCTTAAACGATCCGATGTACATCGGTTGGCGGCATGAGCGCATCAAAGGCAAGGAGTACGACGAGTTCATCGAAAGCTTTGTCACTACAGTCAAGCGGCGTTTCCCCGATGTGTTGCTGCAATGGGAAGACTTCGCCTCGGTCGATTCTGAGCCGATCTTGGAGCGGTATCGCGATCAGCTCTGCACATTTAATGACGACATCCAAGGGACGGCGGCGGTGACGACCGGGACGATTCTGGCCGCCGTGGCTGCGGTGGGAGGCGACCTGGCCGATCAACGCATCGTGATGCTCGGCGCCGGTTCAGCGGGATTCGGTATTTGCAGCCAACTCAAACGGACCATGCTTCGCCAGGGATTGAGTGAAGAACAGGCACAGCAACGTTTTTATATTTTGGATGTCGACGGCCTGATCTACGATGGCCGTAGCAATCTCAGCGCCGTCGAGAAAAGCCTGGCGCAAAGTGCGGCCAATCTCACCGACTGGGACTGTGATGTGACCGGCTCGATTGCATTCGCCGATGTTGTCCGCAATGCCAAACCGACTGTCCTCGTCGGCGCCACTGGGCATGCCGGCGCATTTCCGGAGGAGATTATCCGTGAGATGGCGCAGCACGTGGAACAGCCGATCATCTTCCCACTGTCGAATCCCACATCCCGCGTGGAAGCAACGCCAGCTGAAATATTGGAGTGGACCGAAGGTCGTGCCTTGATCGCGACCGGCAGCCCGTTCGATCCCGTTGAATATGCCGGCAAAACACATGCCATCGCACAATGTAACAACAGCTACATTTTCCCGGCGATGGGATTGGGCATCCGCGCCTCGGGAGCAACACGTGTGTCGGACGAGATGTTCGCCGTGGCGGCAATCGCGCTGCAGGAAAAATCGCCCGCTTTAGAAGACCCCACGGCATCGCTGCTGCCCGCGCTGAAAGATATTCGTGATGTCGCACGGCATATCGCGGTCGCTGTGGCGACCGAAGCCCAAGCCCAGGGACTGGCTGAGAAGACCTCGCCTGAGGAACTTGAAAAGCGGATTGACCAAACCATTTGGTCACCGACTTATGCGCCTTTGACGCGCTCAAACTAAGCATTGGTTCAATTCATGAATGCAAGCAATATGGACAACTCCCCAACAACCGTGGGTGGCTATCTGGCTGCGCGGCTGGAACAAATCGGTCTTCGGCAATACTTCGCTGTGCCGGGCGACTATAACCTAGTGCTGCTCGATGAGTTCTTGACCAATCGCAACTTGCAGATGATCTCCTGTTGCAACGAACTCAACGCCGGTTACGCCGCCGATGGTTATGCCCGCGCGACGGGAGGTCCGGCGGCTGCGATTGTGACATTCAGCGTCGGCGGCTTGAGCCTGTTGAATGCGATTGCCGGTGCATATGCCGAAGACTTACCGGTCATTGCGATCTCCGGTGGGCCGAATACGAACTCCGAAGCGGAATACGAGTTTCTGCACCACACCTTGGGCGATGTCGATTATGGATATCAACGCGAGATCTTTCGCCGCGTAACGGCCGAAGCGGTGATGATTCAACATCCGACCGAAGCCCCGCGGCAAATCGACCGGGCCATCGAGACGGCACTCGTAAAACAAAAGCCGGTCTATTTGGAAATTGCCTGCAATATTGCCGGCGCAACAGTCTCCTCGCCGAATCCACGTACGTTCAATGTGCGCTTCTCCAGCGATCCCACGTCGCTAGATCAAGCCGTCGAACACGCCGCTGAGTTGCTCAACGCAGCCATCAAACCTGTGCTTGTCGCCGGAGTGAAACTTCGTGCTGGCGGGGCGGTTCCCGCATTTCAACAACTTGCCGATTCAAGCGGCTATGCGGTCGCCCATATGCCCAACTCGAAAGGTTTTCTGGACGAACAGCATCCCGGTTTTATCGGTAACTATTGGGGACCGGTCAGTTCGCCCGGTTGTGGAGAAATCGTGGAGTCGGCCGACCTGTGTTTATTCGCCGGCGCCACCTTCACCGACTACACCACCACCGGCCACACAGCACTGATCAATCCACAAAAAATGATTCGCGCCACGTCCGATAGCGTGATTCTTCCCACACAAACTTACAACGAAGTTGCACTGGCGGATTTCCTAGACGGTTTGACCGCCAAACTCAAACCCAATGACGCATCATTGGCCGCCTTTAAGCGTATTCAAGAACCGGCACAACAACCGCAGCCCAACGGAGATGACGCACCACTCACCACGCGAACCTTGTTTTCCGAAATCCAAGGGCTACTCGATGAACAGAGTGCCGTGATCGCTGAGACGGGTGACTCCTGGTTCAACGGCATGCAACTCGACCTCCCCTCGGGAGCTAACTTTGAGATTCAATTGCAGTATGGTTCGATCGGCTGGTCCGTGGGTGCCACGTTGGGCTATTCCATCGGGCTTCCCGAGCGGCGGGTCGTGGCCTTGATTGGCGACGGGTCGTTTCAGCTGACGGCTCAAGAAGTCTCGACCATGATTCGTTACGAGACGAATCCGATCATCTTTTTGATCAACAATGGGGGATACACGATCGAAGTCGAGATTCACGACGGTCCGTACAACACAATCAAAAACTGGGACTACGCCGGCTTGGTCGACGTGTTCAACGCCAACGACGGAAATGGTTGGGGCTGCCGTGTGACGACCGAAAAAGAATTGAGCGACGCAATCGCCCATGCGAAGCAACATGACGGCTTGGCTTTAATCGAGGTTGCCATCGACCGGGATGACTGCAGCAAAAACCTGCTGAAATGGGGCGGGCAAGTCGCGAAGAACAATGGACGCCCGCCACGAAGGAACTAGAACCGGTTTCAAATACCCGGTTGTGCTTCTACCGAATATTTGTACAGCAGTCTCAGCGGAACGCGACAGAGGATTTTTATAGCGACTTGTAGCAAAATTGGACTTGAGGACTCTGCGCTATGGATAGGAACTCCCAACAGAAAAACGGTAACTCCCCGCCGCGTGTGGTCATTGTGGGGGGCGGGTTTGGTGGTCTGCAAATCGCCACAGCTCTCAGCAAGTCACAAGCAGCGATCATTCTCATCGATCGCCGCAATTACCACCTGTTTCAACCGATGCTGTATCAGGTGGCGACGGCTGAATTGTCACCGGCAAATATCGCCGCTCCGTTGCGATCGATCTTGCGCAAACAAAAAAATACCGATGTCGTGTTGGGTGAAGTCACCTCGGTCGATCTGGACCAAAAAGTCGTCCGTTTCAATGGAGGCGAGATAGGCTATGACTATCTGGTCCTGGCCACTGGTGTGCGTCAGTCCTATTTCGGGCACGACGATTTCGCGCCGTTTGCGCCGGGACTCAAGTCGATCGATGATGCCTTGGAATTGCGGCGACGGATTTTGCTGGCCTTTGAGGAAGCTGAATGGGAAGCAGATGAAGAGGCGCGACGGGCAAAGCTCACCTTTGTGATTGTGGGGGGAGGCCCGACCGGAGTGGAACTGGCCGGCGCCATTATGGACATCGCCTCCAACACGCTGCCAAGCGAGTTTCGTAACATCGACACCAAAACGGCGCGGGTGATTCTTATCGAAGGGAGTCCACGTTTAATCGCCGCCATGCCCGAGGACCTGAGCAAACGCGTGCACAAGGCCTTGGAAGAGATGCATGTTGAGATCCGTTTACACACCATCGTCACCAATGTTGACGAAACGGGTGTCTATATCGGTGATGAACATTTGCCGGCGGAGAATGTGTTTTGGGCCGCCGGTGTTCAAGGGCAAGCACTCGCGCATGAATTGGGAGTGGAAATCGATCGCGGCAGTCGCATCGTGGTGGGGCCGGATCTTTCAATCCCTGGCCATCCCGACGTGTTTGTCGTGGGAGACGCCGCTCATGCGACCGACGCCACTACTGGAAAGCCGGTCCCCGGAGTCGCACAAGGAGCGATTCAATCCGGCCGCTTTGTCGCCGCACAAATCAAACGCGAACTGGAGGGTGGCGATCCGAAAAACCGGCCCGCTTTCAGTTATCACGACAAAGGTTCAATGGCGATGATCGGCCGCGGCAAGGCGGTTGCCGCCATCGGCAAAAGACATTTCGGCGGCCTGTTGGGCTGGCTGACCTGGAGCGTCGTACACGTGATGTTTCTGGTTGGTTTCGGCAACAAGTTGACGGTGATGTGCGATTGGTTTTGGAATTACATTCGCCACACACGGCAAGCGCGTCTCATTACCGGCGATCCGGAGTTTCAACTGAAACAATTTGGTACTGGTGGCAAAAAAGATGCGACACCGACCCCTTCGGAAACCGATCAGGTCGATGCCGCGTCTAACTAACCCCACACACATAGAACACGCAGCAGCAAGCTATTGCGGTTGCTGCAGGAGCTGCAACAATCCTTCCAAGGCTGATTTCTTGGACGCCCGCGTGATATCCCACGCTTGCACCCAGCTGACGTCACCTTGCTGCATTTGAAAATCCTCCGTCAATCGCGACGCCATGTCGGGCATGTGCGCTGCTCCGTAATAGACGGCGATGCGTAGCGGTTTGCCGTTTTTGCGATTCGCCAACTGCTCCTTGAGGACCTTCAGTGCTGCTTCATTGCGATCGACGATGAGGATGGAATCCAACGTCGCTCCCAATCCCATATCCGGCCCTAGTTCCTCAAGTTTGCCAGCGATCAGCGCTTTCAGTTGTTGGGCTCCCTCCTTGCGGGTTAGGAACGATAGAATCTCCGCGTCCGACACATTACCGCTTAGCGATCCGCCGTTCGCCCATTCTTCTTGGTATTGTTGCATCACCTCTTTGACAACCTTGATGAACAGACTCATGCCGGTTTCACCCCGCTTACGCATCGCTTCGCCGAGTTCGGTCGGCGTGAGGTCGGCATGCACGAAGTTCTTTGGCGTGTAGTCGATCGAGTCGACTTGGAAACTCAAGTCCAACATCGAAGGTAGCATCCGTTGCACGAGTGCCAATGGTGTCTGCTGGCGATCTGTGAAGCCGCGAGCCGGTGTGACATCCTTGGGTTTGACCATCTCGTATAGCACAATGTCGTAATCCTCGAACAACCGGTTCAAGGCATCGAAGTAAACGTCGTCGCCGATGTGTATGGCGCTGACTAAATCGACCGTGACATTTTTCTCGCCTGACTTGGGCGCAAACGAAACGACAGCAGTCTCCAGTGCTTCGGGCTTTTGGTCTTTATCGCGTGAGACGCGAAGGTATTTTGTCGGCGAAGATTCCTCCTGCGGACTTTGGGCCTGCACCGCGGTGCTTCCCAACAACGTGGCGGCACATAACGACGTCGCCACCAGTGCGCGGTTGACTAAACAAGACATAAATTCGAGTTCCTTTTGAAGTTTGCGGCGAGAGATCGTGTCCCGCGAACGGCCCAGCGACACGTTACCTGCAGACGATAATTCGCAAACTCCACTCAAACATTGATGGAATTCGCGGTTGCGGAGAAAAGATTCCGCTCAATAACTCAGACAACACGTTCTTACGTTCAATACGATGCTGGCCCACAAACCGTTGGGCTCCTCCCGTTTGAAGGGTCAATCATCGTCGTTCCATACGTCAAGTCTACGTCAATTTGCGAAACCGGGTCGTTGACTCGCTCGTCAACAACCGCGGGTTTCACAAACGGCTTTGCTCGCATGACGAGCCTCCATCAAACTAAATCACTTCCAACTGCGAATCGGTTAACCAACCGGTCCGACCATCGTGCAATTGCACATGGATCCACTCGCCGCGTTGCTCGACGACCTGAACTCTTTCGCCTTCGATCAGCGACGTCCCCTCTTGGGAACCAAACGCCTCACCGTTGCCTTCGCGTAACGGGACTTGATCGGCCGTGATAATTCCCACGGGCAATTGCGGGCCTTGATCGCGGTTGGCCATGATCAATGTGGCGGACAAAAACAGACCGGCAGCTACAACCCCGATGGTTTTCAACGAGCGTTGCCAATTTGGTATCCGCAGACTCATCGTGATCCAGAAACAAGCCCAGGCGATGGCGGCGACCAACAATAGATTCTTGAGCGGAACGGCCGCTAGATGTTGTTGGGCGCTCTCCCACGTCGTTTGCGGAATTGCCGCCGGTGCTTCGGTTTTTACCAACGATCGGGCATGCTCCAGATTGGCGTGCACGGCTTTGTCGCCGGTCATCGCCGCCGCCCGTTCGTAGTTGGCGATGGCTCGCCCCAAAGCACCGCTTTGCAAGTACGCGTTGCCGAGGTTGAAGTGCATTTGCCAGTTGTTAACGCCGTCGTCGACGAGCGTTTGATACTTCGCCGCAGCCGCTTCGAATGCCTCCTTTGACAGGGCGCGATCGGTTGCGTTGGCTGTCCCGCTTTCGTACAGCGTGTTGGCTTCGTGCAGGATCGTTTGTTGTTGTTCATGATTCAATTCCCCCGCCCGGGCCTCTCCCGAATCGAAAGTGGTTGCTAACAGGGCTGCGACCAAAATCGCGAAGCCAGCAATCGTGCGGTTGGTTTTCATATTTGAGTTCCTTGTAGTCTCGAATTCATGGTGGTGTTGGAATAGTTGGGGGCACTGCCAATGCCGGCAACACACGATTTGGCCGTCTGAATCAAACCAGCGATGTCGACTCCGCCCGAAGCGGCGTAACTACAACGTTCGCACTGTTCGATCGTCTGCTCGCATTGATCAAGCCCGCTGAAACCGCGTGACCGTAATTCGGCGATCATATCGCGAGGACTCATCGTCGAGTTCGGCTGATTCAGGCAGCTTGCCAAATGACTCCGCAGAGCTTCGATGACTTCACCCGGCGATTTGGCCCGGTCCAACATGGCATTCGTCGCCCGCTGGCTTGATCCCGGCAGGACGCTCATCCAATGGCCCAAGTGCTCACGATTGCGGTACAACACCGTGCCGACAAACAGCAGCGGCGGAAACACAAAGGCGATTGTCCAGGGCCAATCTCCCATCGGTCGTGAGACCGTGAGAACATTGTCGCCGGTAAAATTTGCGTAACTAACAAACGACTGCGGCTGTTGAGGATCAGCGGCCGGCTGCGAACCGTTTCCTTGTCGACCGACGATGGCGCTGGCGGCCAGGTTATTGCCCGGCGTCACGTTGATCTTGATCGGCTCGCTTTTGACCGTGACAAACTCCTCCCGGTTGGGATCAAAAAAGGTTAATGGAATCGCTGGAATCTCGGTGATCCCCGCCTTGCGAGGTCGAATGCTGACGGTAAACAGTTTCGTATCATCCTGCACGATTCCCGCCAGCGGGTCGTCGGAGACGCGGAAGTCGGACGACAACACACTCAGCGAGGGGGCTTGCACCAATTCCATCGGACCATCGCCGCTGATGCCGATATACAGTGTAATCGGATCCCCGGCCTGCACGTCGGTCGGTGTGGCTTGCGTGCCGATTCGATATTGCCCCACCGTTCCACGATAGTCATCAGGACGGTTTTCCGTGGGGACATCCGAGACGAGCGTCGCATTGACACTGGCCGTGGCCACGATGGGCCGTGCGTCGGCGACGACCAACTTCGGTCCGAACATACTCGGCATATCGCCGCCGAACATGCTACTCCGTCCGCCGAAAAACGAATCAAATGGATCGCGCGATTTGCCCAAACGGGTTGGATAGTCGACAACGATTTGTACATCTTCGGCGTCAACTTCGCCCGGACGTTTGGGGTAAATCGTGGCGGGGATTTCATACTGGTAGTAGCTATGCTCGTTTCCATCGGCATCGGCGCGAAGTACTTCTTCGCCACCGGGTCGCTGGTTGTTTTCAGCCAGCTCCTGCATGCGTTCGCTAAAAACGCCCCATTGGCTGCGGTCGGCGGATATCATCTGCCACATATCCCCTTCCCCCAGTTTGATGTCCAGGGAACGGTCGTAGTACGGCTTGACCCAGATTTTCAACGTCAAGTTCATCGGCTGGCCGACGTAGATTTTGTCGTCATGCCCCACGATTTCAGCGAACAGCAGATCGCCAGTTTCGCTGCGGGTCACGACAAAACGTTGTGGTCGCGTCGAAACGGTTTGGCCGCCGACATTGACCTCGAACGAGGGAATTTCAAACGTTCCCGTGCGCCGGGGCACGATCCGCCAGGCGTGTGTTTCGGAAACACGGTGCGATCGCCGTCCGTTGATGATCGTTGTTTGCGAACTCCGGCTGGGTGATCCCATGGACTTGATTTCCAATCCATCGACCTGCGGAATCTGGGGAACGACGGAGGAATCCGCATTCTCGATCTCCACGGACAACGTAATTGGAGAGCCGACATAGGCTTCACGCGTCGATAGGGACGCCCGCACTTGTGCGGCCGAGGCCGGGGTTGCGGCGAAACCGGCGCCGCTCAGCATGGCAATTGCCAGTGCCGAAATTGTGAAAGAGGATCTTGATTTCATCGCTAATGCTCCAAAATATAATGCGCCAAACCGATCAGGGCCGGGCGGTGGATTACCAATCTTTGTCAACGGGAACGTAACGGCTTTGCACTTTCTTGAGGTTTTGCATCCGTCGCATCAAGTCGCGATCGCGGACGGCTTGCAACATTTTTAGTGCTTCCTGCTTGGTCATGGCTTGCTCCATTTCTTCACCGTGCTCTGCTGCTGCAGCGGCTGCGGCCTGGGGTTCGCCTTGTGCTTCTTCGTCGCCGGCCTGGCCGACGGCGCCGCCCGATTGCTGCTTCTCATGTTGTTCATCAGCGGATTGCGGGTCGGCGCCGTGCGGCTGAGCCGGTTGTTGCTGCTCGTCCTGTTGCTCATCACCCGGTTGCGGCTCGTTTTGCTGCTCGGATTTGTCTTGCTGTTCCTCAGGAGACTGTGGCTGACCGTCGGACTGTTGATCCTGCTGTTGCGGATCCTGCTGGTCTTGGTTTTGTTGATCCGACCGGTTTCCCTGGTCGGATTTTTGCTCATCTTGCTTCTCTGAATCCTGTTGGTCGGAGTCCTGTTCACCAGAGTCCTGCTGGTCAGCTTCGTCTTGTTGGTCCTCCGGCTGAGCATCATCG
This sequence comes from Symmachiella dynata, assembly GCF_007747995.1. Classification (NCBI taxonomy): domain Bacteria; kingdom Pseudomonadati; phylum Planctomycetota; class Planctomycetia; order Planctomycetales; family Planctomycetaceae; genus Symmachiella; species Symmachiella dynata. The sequence goes on from NZ_CP036276.1 coordinate 7,223,657, forward strand.
TTTGATTGCTCATCCTGCTCGCCGGAACCTTGTTGTTCATCCTGCTTAGATTCTTCTTCATCCTCTCCCTGCTCGCCTTGTTGATCCTGCGATTCGTTCTGTTGATCTTGCGAGTCGGATTCCGATTCCGAGGAATCTTGTTGATCTTGGTTTTGCTCCTGTTGTTGATCCTGATTCTGCTGCTGATCTTGTTGTTGCTCTTGATCCTGGTTCTGTTGTTGGTCTTGCTGTTGGTCTTGATTCTCCGAGTCCTGTTGCTGGTCTTGCTGCTGTTGATCTTGTTGCTGATCTTGCTGTTGCTGCTCGTCTTGCTTTTGTTCTTCCTCTTGTTTTTGTTCTTCTTGCAGCTTGTTGATCAACAGACTGGCCAATTCGATATTGGCTCGCGCATCGGAGTCGTTGGCGTCGGCGGCTAAGCTGCCACGGTAGTGGGAGATGGCCGACCGCGCCTTTTCGATCGCCGCGTCGCGATCTTGTTCGGCTAGTTTCAAGGCATCGGTGTAGTCGCAATTCGCGAGGTTAAACCGTGCTTTCGCTTCCAGTTTGCCGTTGCGTGTCGCGGTCGCTTCGGCAAACAATTGCCGAGCGCGTTCCGTGTCGCCTTGGCGGTACAGAGCGATGGCTTCGTTGTATTTTAGTTCGTTACGATTCGGTGCCAGCGCCGCTGCTTGCTGATAGTCCTCCAGCGCCTTATCCACCTGACCCTCAGTCAGAGCGGCGTTACCGCGATTGACGAGTTTGGCAAAATCGTTTTCGCCCGCCATCACCGGCTGCCCTGGAGCGAATGCCGCCAGGGCCAGCAACGGCAGGGATGTCTTCACCAGTTTGGATCGAAATATCGTTTTGATGTTCATGGTTTGGGTCCTTATCAGGTCACGCCGCATGGGTGTGCTTGGAGGTGCGATGGGTTGAGGATTTCGAATGTCTCGTCGGTTTCAAAGGTGCGTCTTGCGGTGGCGTTTCGACACCGTAACGGTGAGGGACTGCCGAGGCTCGTTTGCTGCCACTCAACAGCGTATCTGTTAAGAGCAATAACAATGCCAAACCGACAAACCATTGGTACCGCGGAATGTAACTATTGATACGGGCGGTCTCGAAATCTTGCTCATTCACTTGAGCGACGTATTGACGATAGACGCTCGCCATGTCGACTTGCTTCGTTCCCGCCGGAATGTAGGCTCCGTCGGTTTTCAAGGCGATTTGCTTCAGGACTTCGCCGTTCATCTTCGACCAAATCTGCTCGCCATTGTGCGTCAGGTAACTACGATGCCGCGGAGAAGATTGAACCGGCACCCGCGAACCTTGTTCGCCATCGCCCAGTCCCACGGTGAACATGCGGATTCCATTGGCTTGATGCATTGCTTCGGCCACCGCCACAGGGTCACTTTCATGGTCTTCACCGTCGGTAAAGATCACAATGGCCTTGTGGTCGGAGGTTTTATCTAGAAATGCCTCGGATGCCATGCCGATCGCATCGCCGATTCGCGATCCGCCGCGATCGACTTCGTGCGGACCAACTTCGTCCAGCGTCCGTTTGAAGTCGTTGTAATGACTGGTCAGCGGAATCTTCTGACGGACGTCCCCGGCGAAGACCACCAGCCCAACACGGTCACCGGCCATTTCGTCGACCATATCCTTAATCTGTTGCTTCGCCCGCTCCAGACGGTTCGGCGTCACGTCTTCGGCCAACATCGACCGCGAGACGTCCAGCAGGAACATGACCTCGATACCCTTTTGCGGAACCTCACGCCAGGTCTTGCCCCAACGGACATCGACCAAGGCCAAGACCATGGTGGCCAAGGCGGCCGAGACGATTCCCAATTTGAAAATTCGTCGGCGTCCCGAAGCGGGAAACAGGAACGGCGTCAGGTTTTTGGTGGCGAATCTTGCCACAGCGCGGCGATTTGCCACGGCTGCGGCGACGGTCACCGCCACAACAGCGGCCACCAGCCACAAGTAGTTGAAGTTGGCGTAATTGCCGATTTGAATATCCATGACACGTCTTTCCGGTTATGAGTAAAGCGTCTATGAGGAATGCGGGAATTATTAGGTCGGGTGCCACTGCTGGAGTCTGCTGCAGTGGCACCCTTTGTCCACGGGTTGCTAAACAAGCCGTCGGAACATCGTATGACTAAGCACAACCTGTGCCACGAGTGCGAAAAGTGCTAACAGGACCAGCGGAGGCATCTTCATGCCGGCGACTTGCACCGGTTCGATCGCCCATTCGCGATAGTCCACATATTGCTTCTCTTCCACGCGGCTCTTTTCGAGTTCATCAATCTTTTCGTAGATGGCTGCCAACGAGGCTGTGTCGGTGGCTCGGAAGTAGTTGCCGCCGGTCAGCTCCGCGACTTTGGTCAACGTCTCTTCATCGATATTGACCTCCATCATCCGGTACTCCTTACGCCCAGTGAACGGGTCGACCACCGGCACCGGAGCTTGTCCTTGGGTGCCGACGCCGATCGTGTAAATCTTTACGCCCAAGGTCGCTGCCAGTTCCGCCGCTTGGATTGGATTCACATCCCCGGCATTATTCTCACCGTCCGTCAGCAGGATCATGACCTTGCTTTTGACTTTGTCGTCCCGGTCGTTATCCAAGGCAGTCAGTTTTTCGACCGCCAATCCCATGGCATCACCGATGGCGGTGCCGTCTTCATTGCGGTCGTCGACGATTTCAGATTGATTCAACTGTGCGACGAGAAACGGGTGGTCCAGTGTCGGCGGGCTGATGCCATCGGCATGCCGTGCGAATGTCACCAAACCGATCAAATCGCTGAACCGTCCTTCCAAAGCCTCGCCGCCGGTAATGAATTTGCCGGCGACGTCTTTGACCGCTGTCAAACGGTCAACCGGTTGTCCTTCGACTTCAAAATCCATGGCCTGCATACTGCCGCTCCGGTCGACCACCATTTCGATGGCAATCCCTTCAGATTCGCTGACCGTCTGTTTACGGCCTTCTTGCGGCCGTGCTAAAGCGACGATCAACAGCACCACAGCGGCAATCCGCAATGCGGGCGGGACCCAAGCGAGGCGTTGTTTCCACGTCTTGGGAAGATTTTGTAATCCGCTCGTATCGCTGAACGCGACCGAGGTCGTTTTGCGTTTTCGCAGGACATACCAGGCCACAAACGGCACGGCTGCCAGTAGTATGAGAAACCAGCTAGATGCGGTGGTGAACATGATTTATGCCTCCTGAGCGACGGGGTTAGGGTCGGATTGTTTACGCGTCGGAGCGGTCTCCGCCACAAAGCGACGCGCCGTTTCCATCGCCTCATTGCCGTCCGACGTCGCCGGGCAGTAACTCGCGAATTTGACGATGTCTGCTTGCGTCAAAAAGTCCTTTAGTAATTCACAATGTTCGCGGCTGAGTGTTTCCCCGTCGCGAATGTGTGCCAAAAACTCGTCCGTTGTCAGTCGAGGAGCGGCGATTTCAAAACGACGCTCGATATAGATGCGTACGATGTCGGTCAGGCGCGAATAAAACAGTTGCACCTGTCCTTGCTCAACATGCTGTTCGTCAACCAACCGGTCCATCTCGGCCAAGGCCCATTGTTCGGCGGTCAACTGTCGGCGATTCCGCAGTGCGACAACCAGTAACAAAGTCGCAATTGCCAATCCGGTTCCCCCGGCGATCCACCAAGCCGTATAAGTCGGCGGAGCGGTGATCGGCAGATCGACGACCCCTTTCAGGTCACGAAACTGCGTCGGATCCGCCTGGCCTTCCAGAACGCTGGTGATCGAAATCGGAATCGACTGCGAGGTAATCACGCCATGTTGCGGGGTCTCCCCCCGTTTGTCGGTGAATGCCACCGCGATCTCGGGAATTTGTTGATCCCCGGAAAGCAGTGATTCCAACTCGTAGACCCGCGTCCAACTCCGCTGGTCTCCCAACGGAATATCCAGCTTGTCGGTTACGTCGACGACATCCAGTTGCCCCAGCGAAGTGGGCTGCTCAGGGAACGAGACAGTCACCGATTCGGGAACGACCACCGATAATGTCAGTCGAATCCGCTCCGCAATTTGCGCCGCAGAGCGATCGACCGTGGTTGTCATTTCCGCGGGACCGCTGTGTGTGGTGAATGCCACACCCTTCCCCGCACCGTCCGCAGGCGTCGATTGGGCCTGCAGTTGGCCTGCCAGCAACAGGATGGCCGCCGCTGCGAACGCAGAGCACGTGAACGTTCCGCGTCGTTTCATTTTGTTATGTGATATTTTCATCAGACGGCTCATCGCCGAGCCTCCCGTTTGTGAAAGAATTTTCGAAGTGGATCGACGAAGTCGTCGCCAGTTTGAATGTGAATCGGGTCCATTTTCAATTTCGTGAACAGTGCGTCCCGTTTCTCACCGACCCGTTTGGCATGCTCGGCATACAACGCACGATGCCGGCGGCTGCTCGTATCCAAGGTGACAATCTGGCCGCTTTCCGCATCGCGAAGTTCGACTAATCCGACGTTGGGGATTTCCAACTCGCGTTGGTCACCCACAACGACCGGAATCACGTCGTGTTTTCGCGTTGCGATCCGCAAAGTTTTTTCGTAATTGTCATCTTGGAAGTCGCTCACCAGAAACACGATCGAACGGCGTTTGACCGTGCGATTGAGGTGTTCCAATGCAGCCTTAATATCCGTGCCGCTCCCCATCGGGTTGCAGTACATCAATTCCAGAATCAGCCGCATCACGTGACGCGAACCTTTCCCCGGCGGCACCACTTTTTCGATGCCGTCGGTGAATAGATTCAAGCCGACCTTGTCATTGTTCTTGATGGCGGAGAATGCGAGCGTTGCTCCCAACTCCGTCACCAATTCCCGTTTTGTCTGATAGTGCGTCCCCAGGCCTTGTGAGGCACTGAGGTCGACCAGCAACATGACCGTCAACTCGCGTTCCTCGCGGAACAATTTGACGTATGGCTCGCCGTAGCGGGCCGTCACGTTCCAGTCGATGCTCCGTACATCGTCACCAACGTGGTAGGGACGCACCTCCTCAAACTCAACGCCGCGGCCTTTGAAGGCCGTATGATATTGGCCGCTCAACATGTCGTCCGCCAAGTGCGACGTGCGAATCTTGATGCGGCGCAGTTTGTTTAATAATTCCAGGGGAATCATCGAATTTAGACCTCACTTTCGTTGGCCACGATAAAACTAGAACACAACCCGCAGGGCCCGCCATGCGGACTCTCTGCACCTTGGATTAAGGAACAGGGATGTGTTCGATAATCGCCCGGACGATATCATCCGACGTCTTGTCTTCCGCTTCGGCCTCGTAAGAGATCACCACGCGGTGCCGAAGTACATCCAAGGCAATGTCCTTAATGTCCTGCGGTGTCACATATCCGCGACCATGTAGGAACGCATTCGCTTTGCCGGCCAACGTCAAATTGATCGTTGCCCGCGGCGAACCGCCGTACTGGATCAACTCGTTGATCGGCAATCCGTATTCACTGGGGTTCCGGGTCGCCATCACCAAATCGACAACGTACTCTTGGACTTTGCCATCGACATAGATCTCGTCGACCAACTCACGCGCCTGGGCGATTTCTGCCGGTGAGGTCACCGCACAAATCTCCATCGAACTCTTGGTCTTGGACATCCGCGAGAGGATTTCCAGTTCCTCGCTGCGGCTGGGGTAATCGACCACGACTTTGAGCATGAAACGATCCATCTGTGCTTCGGGAAGCGGGTAGGTCCCTTCTTGCTCAACGGGGTTTTGCGTCGCCATGACAAGAAACGGCTCATCCAACAGAAACGTTTCGGATCCGATCGTGACTTGCCGTTCTTGCATCGCTTCCAACAAGGCACTTTGCACCTTGGCGGGAGCACGGTTGATTTCGTCAGCCAAAATCAGGTTCGAGAAGATCGGCCCTTTTTGAATGACGAACTTTTGATCTTGGGGTTGATAAATCAACGTTCCCAACAAGTCGGCCGGCAACAGGTCCGGAGTAAACTGCAAACGCTGAAAGCCGGTGGAGATTCCTTTGGCCAACGTCGCCACAGCTGTGGTCTTTGCCAATCCGGGTACGCCTTCGATCAACAAGTGGCCGTTGCCAAGCAAGCCGATCAACATGCGGTGCATTAATTGTTTTTGCCCGACAATCACGCGGCCGACTTCGTCCAACAGACGCTGAAACGGTTCGCTACGAATTTTGGCCTCTTCGGTCAATTCGTTGATTTGAGCATGAGTTTTTGAATCGGTCACAGTCGCCATGTCATCATTCCTCGCGGAGTATCAGGCACCGCCTTGGAGCGAGGCGGTGCCGATGGGAAAGGATTAGGTTTCGTGCTCCGGTGATGACAAAAGCAAAGTGCGTGCCAATGCGAAAACGAACGCAAATCCCCTGAAAAACTGCTAAAAACACATGTTTTCGCATGGGGCAGAATGCCCCACGGGGGAAGTTCGCCCCAAGCGCATCGATGATCGATCGGGGGATGGCGGGAAGCAAATGGGAGCGGGTGCCTCAGCATGCTTGACGGGTAGTGCGTTTGCTCGCAGGGCGGATAACTTTGGGGAGCGCGCTTGGTCTCACGACACTGCCGGACAAGCCGGCAGTGGCACCCTAACTGGCGAGGCAATTCTTGAAGCGCCTCAGTCGTTGTCGACGCCGTATTGTTTCAGCTTGCGATACAGCGTCTTGCGATCCAATCCCAGCACGCGAGCAGCGAGCGTTTTGTTCTGGTCGACGGTATCCAGCACATGCAAGATATAGCGGCGCTCGACTTCCTCCATCGAGACCAACTCCATCGGATCGGCGCCGCCGATGAAGACTTGCGAGGACTGGTAGTTGCGGATTTTCTCCGGCAAGTCCTCCACGGCAATTTTGTCGAACCGCGTTAAGGCGACCGCTCGTTCCATGATGTTTCGCAGTTCGCGAATATTGCCCGGCCAGGAATAGCTCAGCAGTTTTTCGGCAGCCTGTTCCGAAATCCCCACGATTTCCTTTTTCGCACGTTCGGCAAATTGCTCGACGTAGTGTTGCGATAACAACAATACATCCATGCCCCGCGACCGCAGCGGCGGTAGTTCGACTTGGATCACATTGATGCGGTAGTACAGATCCTCGCGAAACCGATTTTCCTCGACAGCCGATTCCAGATCTCGATTCGTAGCAGTGAGAATGCGGACATCAAACGGAATTTCCTTGTCACTGCCGACGGGACGTACGCGGTTTTCCTCCAGGGCCCGCAGCAACTTCACTTGCATAGCCATCGGCATTTCGCCCATTTCGTCTAGCAGCAACGTGCCCCCTTCTGCTTCCAGAAACAGTCCTTTGCGCTCGGTCCGTGCATCGGTGAACGCGCCTTTGGAGTGTCCGAACAACTCACTTTCCAGCAAGGTTTCCGACAATGCCGCACAGTTCACCGCAACGAATGGCTTCTCAACGCGGCGACTTTTTTGATGAATCGAGCGTGCCACCAACTCCTTACCGGTCCCGCTTTCGCCGGTGATCAGCACCGAAGCCTCCGAATCAGCAATCCGCGCCAGTTGATCATACAAACCGTGCATCACCTGGCTATCGCCCAGCATTTCGCCGAACCGCCCGGTTCGCTGCACGGCCTCGCTGAGGACCTGCACCTGCTGTTGTAACCGACTGTGTTTGCAGGCCCGCTCGATCGTCAGGGCCAACAGGTCCATTTCGATCGGCTTGGTGACAAAGTCATACGCTCCGGCGCGAATCGCAGCGACCGCTGTTTCCAGGCTGCCGAAAGCGGTCATCACGACGACCGGGATGTCGGGGCGGTTATCGGTGATTTGTCGGCAAAGTTGCAAACCGTCGGTGCCGGGCATCCGTACGTCGGTGAGCACGACGTCGAACTCCTGCTCCTGTACGGTACGCAGCGCATCATTCGCGCTGGTGCACCACGAGGATTCCATGCCCCGCAAGCGCAGATCGGTGTCGATCAATTCGCACATGCTCTGTTCGTCATCAACAACTAGAACTTTGCCGTTCATGTCGGTTCCCATAACCTGACTGACCACTTCCAACTGGTTTTAGAAAACTTAGGATTCTGCCGGCGCCGATTTCGGGAGATACACGGAGAAACAGCTGCCCTGTCCGACTTCACTTGTCACCGAAATCCACCCGCCATGCTCCTGCACAATGCCGTAGGAAATCGACAGTCCCAACCCCGTCCCCGCTCCGACATCCTTGGTGGTAAAAAACGGTTCGAAGATGTCATGCAAACGTTCTTCCGGGATTCCAGAACCATTGTCCGTCACATCGATCTGATAATACTCGCCCGCCGCCAAATTCACATCTTCCGGCGGTTGCACATTCGTGTCTGCTAATCGCACGTCGACTCGACCGGCATCCTCCATCGACTGGACCGCATTCATCACCAGATTCGTAATCACCTGCTGGATTTGCCCCGCGTCGACATGGGCGGGAAAGGCATCGCCATCCGCTTCCACTTTAAGCGTCACGTGGGCTTTGTCGGCATAGGGCCGCAGCAGATCCACCGCGTGATCGAGCACTTGCCGCAAATCGGCCGCTTCGCGCTGTGGCGTCGACCGCCGCGCGAAATCCAGCAATTCGCGGATTATCTTAGCAATGCGATCCGCTTCGGTCTTGATCACGACGGCACTTTTTTGAATTTCCTCGTCGTTCAGTTTTCCGCTGGCAATTAAGCCGGCGCGGCCGGAGACGACGTTGAGCGGAGTTCCCATTTCATGCGCAATCCCCGCCGCCAAACGGCCGACGGTCTTCAGACGATCCGCATGCCGTAATTGGTGCTCGGTTTCGATGCGGGAGGCCGTCTCAGCTTGGATGGTGTCGCGCTGCTCGGCCAATTGATCGCACATCTCGTTGAGGGCCATCGCCAATTGGCCCAATTCGTCTTTGCGATTCAGGTGCAGCGGTTCAGAAAAATCGCCTTGGCCGACGCGTTTGGTCTTTTCCACCAATTGAGTTAGTGGCCGTCCGATCATACGAAGGCCACCGACGATCAGTATCGCGCCACAGATTGCCGCGACCGCCAACACCGAAAGCACCGAATTGGTGATCGTCTCCCGCATCCGTTCTTCGACCGGATCGGTTGGTTCCGAAACGTCGATTTCCCCACGGGTTTTTCCATCGATTTCAAATGGAAATATTGTATGGACACGCCTGTTGCCGTTGCTGTCGGTCACCGTCTCAGTCACGGTCTGATCAAGCCGCACAAATGCCAGCGCTGCCGGTGTTTCTCCTGGTGCATTGTCGTCCCTACGCAAGTACCGGATCGTTGTTTCTCGTTTGGTCGAAATCCGCACGACATGTTCGACCTCGCTATGGCCCCCCTCGTTCCAGGCGTCGAGCAGAAGGTGAGGCTTTATCGATTCGACAAGATCCGCGGCGTGCTGTGCATGATCCTCGGTAAAATCCGTCGTGTCCTGCTGAATCGTGAGATAGCTGAACAGCCCCGTGATGGCCACCACGGCCAATAAGAACATCAGCATGATTTTCGAAGCAAGTTTCATGACACTTTTCCGCGGTTCCACATCCCAATCTTCATAGCCCTCACTTGTGCCAATGCTACGTGACCCGCTCCAATTTGGGAAGGAGCCAACCGAGACCCATGGTGCCGCCAAGATGATGTGTTTCTTTTGCCTTTAGAAAAAGCACGGAGAAGCTGCGGCTTCTTGCTCTCATGGCGGCAGGCGGGAGCCTGCCCTACAACGACTTACCAACACTACCTATTAAATCGCCGCTGGCAGCGCGAACGGCCGGTCGTACGATCCCCATTGGATCGCCGACCGGTCCGTCGGGCTACAAGGACGCACAAGTGAACGTCGAAAAAATCAATAGCTAAGCCGTCTTAGAAATCCCCGCATCCAGGATTTTTCCGATACGAAGGGAAATGTCCTGCAGATGAGAACGGGTATAAATATCCAATTCGATCTTGCCGGCCAACAGGTTGTCGATCGTATGCTGCAGTTCGCCGATTTTTGCTGCGGCCACAACCGCCGCATCGCCTGGTTGTTTCAAGACCAAATGCGACACCCTTTCCAAATAACTCCGCTGCAAGTTGCGGCGAAGACTGCTGATGGCAGGTTTCCGAGCCGTATATTCTCCAGGTTGGATCGCATCGACTTCACTGAAGACCGATTGGGTCAACCGGGAAATCAATTCCGCAACCGTCAACGCATCCTGATCGGCCGGCGTTTTCAGCTCGTTGTCCGCCACGCGATCCAAGGTTAACGGAGAGAGTAACTGGTCCAGGATTCGATTTTGCCACAAGGCAATCGTTTCGTGCACCGGAAAATCGGAACGATCCGCGACATCACTTCCCCAGTGCGACCACCGCGCCGGGCTCATGTGATTGAACAGTTCCGGCGGAATCTCATAAGCCGCGTCGCTGAAGACCGAGTCCTCCAACAGTTGCAGCGCCTCTCGCTGTTGGGCGGGCGACACAATTTCCGCCGGATTCTTTGCTCCGGCATCTCCCTGGTGGCTGCGATTCATGCGAACGCCCCCCACATAACGCGCTGCGAAATGCATGGCTTGTCCTTGAATCGATAACAAATTATTCAGCGACGGACGCACGCGTTGATAACCCTTTCCGTCCGACGTCGCACGCTCCACAACTTTTGGCAACAGTTGACGCACCAACTCACTCCGCTGGCGGGCATAACCGATCAGGTCATTTCCCAAATCGAAACGATTCGCATCCGGATCGGGATCGATGCCCCGCGTATCTTCGTCTGTCGCGAAGATCAGGCCCGGCTCCCCGCTCCGTGCGGCGATGGCCTGTAATAGCGGAACTTCTCCGCGCGGACCGCCCGGTAGCGGCGCGTAACCGTATTGAATGGCCCAGATGTCATAAGGACCAATCGTCGTCGAGAAATAGTCGCCTTGCTTGTCTTTATCCGGCACGATGTTGGTCGGCAGATAGTCCATCACCGACGCAGCCAAACCGGTTTGGCTCGTGAGTTCACGATTCTGCAGTTCCTCCAAGCTGCGAAACGTGCTTGCTTTGAAATTGTGACGTAATCCCAACGTATGGCCGACTTCATGCATCACGACCTCCTTCAGTCCCTGCATGACGGCCGTCTCCTTCAGTTCTTCCAATCGCTCTCCCTCGGCATGCAACGGCAGTACACTATGCACCAATGCTAACTGGTGGGACATTCCCTGACAGTTGCTGCAGTGGTGCGCGTGTTCGGCGGCGGATTTCTCTGCTTGCTGCTGCCGATAGGTTTCGATATCCAGCGCTCCGCCAGTCATTCCCGCCACATCCTCTTGCGTGAGCGTTTCAATCTGCTTGCTCCACGATTTGACAAAGTCGGCGTCGAGAATAATATCGGCATCCAAAATCTCGCCGGTGTACGGATTGATCCGTGATGGTCCCATCGCGAAACCAGCATTGGCCGTCATCCAGCGGAAGGTGTTGTAATTGATGTCCTCCGGATCCCAAGTGGCATCGTCGGGCTGCTGACGCACTTCGATCGCGTTGAGAATTCCAGCTGCTTCGAATGCCTTATTCCACTCCGCTATTCCTTCGCGGATCGGCTGACGGTATTTGTACGGAACGGTGTTCTCGATCCAGAAGACGATGGGCTTTTTCGCCGGCGACAATTTGGCCGACGGATCGGCCTTCTGCACATTCCAACGATTGATCAGCCGCACGAATTGATCGTCGCCATCGTTGTCCGAATAGTCTTTTACTGCTGTCACAAAGTACCCCACACGATCATCGGCCAACCGCGGACGGTAATCCGACGGGGTCAACCGGCTGATCGAATAGTGCACGTGAATCGTCACACCGCGCGTATCGGCCACCGTGTCGATCTTTACATGGCCGCTCGAGGCGTACGTTGCCGCCACTTCCAGCTCGACATTGTTCTTGAAACCCTTAACCCCGGCCCAATTCGAACGATCCGCCGCGAATGAGAATCCCGGCAGTACGTGCGAAATCTGGGGCAGATCGGACATGAACACCTTAGTGATATCAACCAAATCGCCGCCGTGCGGGCCTTTGGTAATCACCGGCAGGCTGAATAGCACGCTATCGGTAAACGCATTGGTGACGGCTGTCGATTCTGGGCTACCGTGATTTGCCCGAAAACGAATATTACGGCGGACGATTTGAATGCGGTCGTCGACCTTCTTAAATCGCCACACCCAGTCGTCATCAAATCCCCAAGTCATGCCTCCCAAGAGTGGGGTTTTGCCGATACCTCGAGCGATTGAGGTGAGCACTAAGTATTCGCTACCGAGTTGTTGAGGCCCCATTTCCGCATAGAGTTTGCTCCCTTTGCGGTACAGCGGCACGACCCCTTCAATGGCCGTTGCCCCTTTGAGGATTTTTTCGTACGACGGTTTGCCGGCTGTATCCGCGGCTTTCGCAGCGCTCTCTCCACCGGCAATAGCGGCGGGTACCCAGAGTGCCATCGGTACGATTGCGATCGCGACGATGGCACGCTTGGCGAAACTTGTGACTCGCATGACTGCTCCTCTTCGACTCGCTGAGGGGTTTATTTTAAGTAACCGGCTGGTCGGCCGGATTGGCTGTATCAGGGACTCTTGAACCCGGCTCACGTGGAACCGGGTTCAAAAGTCGTTGCACATCAAAAGGTGCTTGCAACAATGATTCCTTGATTTGTTTGTTGCCGTATTACAGCAACGTCTTGCTCGGTGCGGAGTGAGAATCGATTCTCGCTCGTAACTCCGCTTTACGGGCCGCTCCGACAACCTTTTCGACCGGCTGTCCGTCCTTGAAGACCATCAACGTCGGCAGGGCTTTGATGCCGTAGCGGGCCGCGATTTGCGGATTGTCATCCACATCCACCTGTGCCACCACCGCTTGACCGCCCAGTTCACCCGCCAGTTCATGGATCACCGGTTCGATCATCCGACACGCGCCGCACCAGTCCGCTCCAAAATCGACCAACACCGGCAAGTCGTTGTCGAGCACCACCGACGAGAACGTCGCATCGGTGACATCCACCGGCTGCCCGGCCGCGGCTTGGGGCACTGCTGTGTGCGGGACCCGAGCTTGTGGAGCACGAGCGTGCGAGATGGCATCGCGACGTAACTGTCGTTCGACTTCCCGCGTGGGGTTATTCGTCACAGCGGGTTGAGCGACTTCGGCTCGCTCTCGTTCAATGATGGTATCCATCGTTGTAAACTGCGGTCGCTGCCGTTGCGGGCTTTGCAGTGACCACCACAACGCCAACCCACCCACTGAAACCGCGACTGCCAGATAAAGTTGTATGCCTTGATTCAACATGTTTTTCTCCTTGTGCCAACCGCGAAATTGCGGTCTGTGGTTGTATACAGCAAGCGGCGTGCCTAACCGAGCCAACGTTAAGAAACAGGCAAAACACCCGCGTTTTTACATGTTTTTGCAATCCATCGAGCCATTGCGCTGGGGCATAATTCCCCAAGCGACGCCTTCTGCCCCCGACGATCAGTTCCAACGTCCTGTTGTTTGCCGCATGAACTCACGCGACCTCGACGACCGCGCAAAAAAAACCCGCGCCCGGCAGATTGACTTGCCGGACGCGGGTAACTGCCAGGAGTTCACCACGCTCCTGTCTCATCATTTGCTCAGCAAATCACTCCGTCGCTGTTTTGGCTTCGGACAGATTCACCGAAAGCGGTTTGGACGGTTCTTGTTCCATCACGTCCAACAATTCCACTTCAAACACCAACACTTCGTTGGGTCCAATTGCCCCACCTGCTCCGCGGGGACCGTATGCCAACTCCGCAGGAATATACAATTCCCATTTCGCTCCCGGGGACATCAACTGCAAAGCTTCCGTCCAACCAGGAATGACGCCGCCGACGTTGAACTCGACCGGCTCGCCACGCTTGTAGGAGCTGTCAAATTCTTTGCCGTCCATCAATGTGCCGCGATAGTGCACTTTGACGCGATCCGATTCGGAGGGCTTTTTGCCGTCACCCGCTTTAATGACACGATATTGCAGTCCGCTGGCGGTCTCGGAGACGCCCTCTTTCATTTTGTTTTTCGCGAGAAAGTCCTCGCCTTTCTTCTTCGCTGCTTCACTCATCTTGGCATGTTCGGCCATCAAGGCTTCCATTTGCTGTTTTTGAAAGGCCGTTAAAACAGCCGTCATTTCCTCATCGGAATATTTCGAAGCCTTGCCGGCCATTGCATTGCGAAATCCTTCAATGAATTCGTCCGCCTGCAACGGGAGCTTCTGTTCCTGCATACCCTGTGCCACATTCGTACCGATGATGTAACTGAGAGCCTTCAAATCGACTCCCGCCTCGGAGGCGTTTGTTGCCTCACCCGCTTTGGATTCGCCAGAGGACGCTTTCGCCGATGTGGCGGCCGTATCCGCTCGCGCCGTTTGCAAGCTCCCCTGCATTAGTCCTGTACTTGCAGCAACAGCCCCCACACCCAGCAAGGCGCCCATGGCAATGGGGTACTTCATTTTTGAAAAACTGAAACTCATCTCAACGTCTCCTGGTTCGTGTTTAGAAGGGAAAGCATAAATGGTTTTGCACCGGACCAACTTGTTTTGTTGTTGTGCCCCCGTGCGGTTTTAAAACACAAATGCAATCGACGTGCCAAACATCTCAGTCCCGTTCCGCTGGAGATGGCAAGCATGCATTTCCACCTAGCCCGCTAGGAGAATATGCGTTTTTTAAATTTCTAATTCGCGTGAATCACTCATCCGCTTCCGGCGTGCTCCCAGCGGGGCAGGCTTCCCCAACGTGGCGCTTTGCCCCGTTCTCCTCACGGTTCCCTAGGCCAAGTCAATCAACGATCCGCTTTACCGAACCGTTTGCAAATTCTAAACGGCGGGTGAGGTACCAATTGTCCTGTTCCGGCTAAAACAAATAGCCACCAGGTCACAAATTCATTTGTCTGATCGGGAGACGAATGAGTAAACTGGTCAGCGCCGTTCAGCCGGCGCATCGCAAAAGCGTTGCACAGTCTACGGCCACGCATCTCTGGAGAATGTGCAAGATTTTGAGTGACAACCGATTTCGACATCAGCAATACACAAACGCTCCGCCGGCGACGAGATATCACCTCCTCCGCGCGGATCCCGGTCCAGAATTGGACAGCGAAGAGTTTCGCGTGCGCATGCGGGCCGTCGGCGAGAGATTGCGGGCCGCCGGTGTTTCGTCCCTCTATCTGGTGCATGGAACGTTTGTGGGCGGAGACGCTGCCGGATTGTGGTTGGAATTGTCGCGACTGCTGCCCGCTTACGGCGATGTGCTGCGACAGTTGAACAAACAATGGGTGGACGCCACCGTCGGCGAACATGGCAACTTTACCGCTCAGTTTGCGCAGAAGCTCGAAGAGTCACTCAACGATGGCAGCGAACGACAGATTTCAGTCCGCGTCTTCCATTGGTCGAGCGAAAACCACCACATCGGCCGTGCCGACGCTGCCGTCCGGTTGTTCGATGAATTGGACAATCGAAAGGACCAAGGACGGATTTTGCTTTGGGGTCACAGCCACGCCGGCAACGTCTTCGCGCTGTTGTCACAGCTGCTCGCGGCTGACAATGCGACAATCGACCTGTTTTTCAATACGGCGCAGGTCTTTTTTCGCAATCCAATGACGCGGCGGATTGATCTCCCCTGGTGGCCGGATGTCTGGCGGCGGCTCAACGATCCCCACCGTGTGCTGTCTGCCGACCAATGCGATTTTGTCACGTTCGGGACACCCATTCGTTATGCCTGGGATCCCCATGGGAATGCACGACTTTTGCATTTCATCAATCATCGACCGCGCGAGGGATCCCCCGATTACTTGTGCCCTTTTCCACCCACGCTCGACGACATCATACATGCAGCGGATGGCGACTATATTCAGCAACTAGGCATCGCGGGAACCAACGTGCCTCCCGGCGTCCTTGCGTGGCGGAATTTCTTGGCCGACCGCAGGCTCAACCAATTGTTGCAGCACAACCTGCGGCTGCGCGATCTTCACGAGCGTCTCAAGCTGGGAATGCGTGTTCCCGAACAAGGGGTCTCGCTGTTGTGTGACTACGGCACACCAACCGGCAACATCGCACGGCACCACGCCGGTCATGCGGTTTATACACAACTACAATGGCTGCTTTTTCACGCTGAACAAACCTGCGCGTATTTGTATGGGTGAAACCTCAAGGCGTCGCCTTCAAGCAAATAGAGTGTTCAATGCCTACCCAAATTCACTGGGGCGACACTTGAACCGGATTCTCCGTATCAATTCGCCAGAGAAAAATATTGCTCGGCTGAGTGCGAACAGCCTCTCGCCAATTGGGGTGATTCCACAGTTCCACCCGACCTGACCATCCACCAGCGATGATTGTCTGGCCATCTGGTGAAAAGAGCAGATGTTGGAAACTCCCTCGCCCCCCCGGAATGGGCAGTGAGAGCAGTGCCTCCCAATGACGCAGGCGCCACAAGCGTATCGCTGTGTCGTCAAATGCACCGGCCACCAGTGCATTCCCGTCCGGTGAAAACTTCACGGATCGGTAAATGGAAAAGCCTCCTTGCAGTATTTCGATCTCTTGATTGTTCAAATAGTCCCAAAGAGCGATCTCGCCACGCTTTAATCCCAGTGCAATCGCGTGGCCGTCGGGTGCAAATGCCATAGCTGTTGCCGCCATGGGAGTATTGAGGCGACTGGGCTGCAAAAATCCTTTGCGCCCGAAAGGGATAATCATGTTTTGGCCGGAATTCGTTGCAATCCATTTGCCGTCACTCGAAATTGGTATCTGCAAGTTTTCACCATGCAAACTTCCATGCCCCAGGGATTGGTTATCGAGACGGTCGTTTGTCACCATGTCCCACAGCGAAATGGTATTCACGTCGCTCTCCCATGCATTGCTGCCAACCAGCAAACGTCGATTGTCGGCCAAAATTGCCAATTGCATAGGGACACCCTCTTCGAGACTTATCTGAGACTGTTCCTTATAAGTTAACGAATTGACAATGCGGACGATGCTCTTGACCGATCCATGTTCCAGACCTCCGAGTGCCAGATGTTCGCCATCGGGTGAAAATGCTAGCGAGAAAATGGAATCGCCCGTTTCTTGATGGACGAGGCGTGGAATCTCCGCAGCGATGTCCCAAATTTGCCACCCTCCGCTTGCCTGACGCGGGTCCCTCGTACCGGTATGCTGACCGAGCGCCAAAAACCGACTATTCGGGGAGATCGCGATGCCTTGTAACCCCAATGGTTCCGCGGCAAGTTTCGTACGATGAAAACCGGCAGAAATGTCCCACACGCGCAGTCGGCCCGCACTGTCTCCCGCTACGAACAGTCGACCGTCCGGGGAAAAGTCCATTCCCCAAAACGCAACGCCGTCATTCTCAATCACATGAGCGATACTTTGCGTTGGCAGATCCCAAAGATAAATCGGCCCATTGCTGCCCACCGATGCCATCGATTGATCGTCCGGCGCGATCCGGATGGCTTGCGCCGTATCCTCTTGCTGCCCCACTAATGAAATCCAACGAATTCCATTCTCGACGCTATCAAATCTGACATCGCCACTGTCGCCGCAATAGGCCACATATCTGGAATCGTGTGTAAATACGGCGGAACGGACCGATGTGCCGTAGCGACGTGTTTTATCCAAAGTGTAGTTCGTCGTGTTCCAGACGATTGACGTGCTGTCGCGGCTAGCGGTGACCAACCACCTCCCATCTTTTGAGAACTCGACCGATTCGATCCGTCCGCGGTGTGCTTGAATCGAGTGACGTTCCTCCATACTGTCCAAATCCCAGACCTTGAGCACTCCAGCATCATCGGCCGAGACCACGTCCGATGTCAGCGGCGAAAACGCCACACCGACAACCATTGTCTCATGCCCGGTTAATGTGCCGATTTCCTTCCCCGACTCCACTTCCCAGATTCTGACCGTATGGTCGTCGCTTGCCGTTGCCACGCGTGAACCATCTGCTGAGAACGTTACGCAGTTCACTTCATTCGAATGCCCCTTTAGAGTTTGCAAGCGTTGGCCGCTGGCCGCATCCCAGATATGGGCCAATCCGTCGCTGCCCGCGGTTGCAAAGGAGCGGCTATCCGGCGAAAACCGGATGAAGTAAATGTTATTGAGATTGTCATCCTCGTGAGCGTGGGCGTCGAAGGAAGTGAGCAAGACCGGCGGTGGCGCGTAGTCTTGAGGATGCGCAAGTTTCCACAGGTAATGCCATTCAAATCCCCGCAGATCGCTGTTCCCGTCCTGCGGCAAATGGGGCTTCAGCAATTCTTGTATCGCCGTGGATGTGTTGGGTTGGTCCTTGATACGAAAGTAACTATCGGCCCAGATTTCACCGGCACGTTTGACGTCACTGTAGTATTGGTCTTCGCGCAACACTTCGGGATCGCTGGCGCTCGCACCGTTTCCATCGAAAACGGAAACCGCTCCGCGAGGCATTGCAAACCAAGCGACCAAGGAGACCAAAGCGGCAATTGCAACGGCTCCCATCAGGACACTGACGCCCGAAAATTTTCTGCGGTTCACCCAATGCACCGTTTTACGCAGCGTGCCCTGTCCGCGCGCAAGAATCGGCTCACCACGAAGAAACCGCCGTAAATCAGCTGCCAAATCACCCGCCGTCGCATAGCGTTGCGCAGGTGTTTTCTCCAAACACTTTAGACAAATCACCGCTAATTCCCGGGGAATCTCCGGCCGCTGTTTGCGGAGCGAAGGAGGTTCTTCGGAAACCACTTTTTGCAATGTCTCGAGGACTGTTGCTCCCATGATCGGCGGCTTGCCAACCAGCAGTTCATACAGGATCACACCTAGCGCATAAATGTCGCTGGACTCATCAACATCCTTCGTCCGGCCGGCGGCTTGTTCGGGTGACATGTATTGCGGTGTTCCCAAAATCGCACCGGTTTGTGTCACACTGCTGTCAGCCGCAATAAATTTAGCGATACCGAAGTCTGTGATGCGCGGAATATATGCGTATTCACTCCTCTTTGGCACTGACGGATCCGGTTCCAACATGATATTGCTGGGTTTCAAGTCGCGATGGACGACCCCCTGACGATGGGCATATTCGCTGGCCTCCACCAATTGTGCGACCCATTCGGCTACTTTCCGGGGATCATTCACCAAACCTTGTGCGCAACGCCGCGCGATCCACATTGCTAAATTTGGACCCGCGCAGTATGCGGAGAGGATATACCGGCCTTTCTCGAATTTTCCGGCTTCGTACACCGGAATGATATTCGGATGCGTTAGCGCTGCCGCGGCGCGCCCTTCGCGCAAAAAACGACGATCCATATCATCTGAAATCGAGGCATCCATACGCGGAATCTTGAGCGCGACCTCCCGATTCAACTGCGGATCAAACGCCAAGAGGACGACCCCATTTCCTCCCTCGCCAATTTTGTCCAGTACTTTAAATCGGCCAAAATGTTTGGGGAACGTCCGCGGTTCCGAGGACTGCTGATTTGTCTGGGCATTGGTCAGCGCGACGGTTGCGTCTCGATGAGAGATGAAGCCGGCTAGATCCGTCTCATACAACTCTTTGAGCATCAACAGAATTTGCAATTGTTCCGAACCGAAGCGTCGCAGGGCGTCGGCTTCGATCGCCGCTGTCTCCCGGCCCTCGCGCAGGGCCTCCTCAAACTCGTCGAGCAAAACAAGCCATTTGAGATCCTTCGTCGGTGAATCGTCAAAGCTCACAATTCTCATCCCGTCGCAATACGGTGATGTCACATCAATCGCCGCTGCTCGACCCGGTTGGTGCTGAGCCGTGGCGCAGCACTCAATTATCGTAACGCGCCCAAGTGAATTCATGAAGCACCACAGCCCTTTTGTCACATCCGGGCCAATTCCCGTCCCAATTCGTTAGCGCGCTCCAAATCCCAAAAAACTGTGAAAACACTCATTGACATGTCGCGAGTTGACGATACAATGAAGTAGGAGCCAATCATGAAAGCAAAAAAAACAAAAGCAACGATCGCCCCAATGGAAGCGTTTGGACAAGCAGCAGAATGCCTCAAGGCACTGGCGCACCCGGCGCGACTCCGCATGGTGCAGCTGTTGCTCGATGGCCGGTACACCGTCGGGGAGTTGGCAGAAGACTGTGATATTCCCAACAATGTGGCGTCGGAGCATCTCCGATTGATGCAGCGTTGTGGTTTTTTGACAAGCCAACGCGAAGGGCGCAAGGTGTTTTACGAAGTCGCTGAACCACACTTGGCTGACATCATGAAGTGCATCGAAAGCCGGTTTCTGGCAGCCCCCTGAAGGAGACTGCTTATTTTTTTGACACATATATCATAACCTTACGATATTACGAGGTATTATCATGGCCACGCTAAAAACGATCTCAGTCCAAGAACTGGCGGAAATCGGAGACCAAAAGAAGGTCGAATTGATCGACGTCCGCACTCCGGCGGAATTTCGCGAAACACACGCAACCATTGCTCGCAACGTTCCACTGGATGCACTCAACCCGGAAAAACTGCTTGCCGACCGAAATGGTTCAGGGGATCAACCGCTGTATGTGATCTGCAATAGCGGCAATCGGTCAAGCAAAGCGTGCGAGAAACTGATCCATGCCGGTTGCGAAAATGTGGTGAATGTGGAGGGGGGCACGCAGGCTTGGGAACAAGCCAATCTCCCGGTCGTCCGCGGCAAGAAGACAGTCTCACTGGAGCGGCAAGTCCGCATCGCCGCCGGCAGCTTGGTGTTACTGGGCAGCGTGTTAGCTTTGACGGTGCATCCCTATTTCGCCGGACTGGCCGCCTTTGTGGGAGCGGGCTTGGTATTCGCCGGCGTGACCGACACCTGTGGCATGGCCATGCTGCTCGCCAAGATGCCTTGGAACCGCGTCAGCAGCGACGATCAACAATGCCGTGTTGCTTGATGCCCGATTCCATCAGCGAACACGAAACAGATGAAAGGAACAATGTCATGTACTTCCAACGTTATTACTTAGAATGCCTGTCGCATGCCTCCTACATGGTGGCCGACGAACAAACGGGCGTCGCTGCAGTGATTGATCCACAGCGGGATATTGAAATCTATCTCGAGGATGCGAAAGAGCACGGTTTTAAAATCGAGCATGTGATCCTCACGCATTTCCACGCCGACTTTATCGCCGGGCACATCGAACTGCGAAATCAATGCGGAGCTAAGATCTATCTCGGCAGTCGCGCCGAGGCCGAATTTGAATTCCAAAGACTGGGTGACGGCGATGCGATTGAATTTGGCAACGTACGGCTGCAGGCGCTGGAAACACCGGGGCATACGCCCGAAGGCCTCTCGATCCTGGTCTTCGACAAGAGTGTCGACAGCGAGCAGCCGCAATCGGTTTTAACAGGCGACACGCTGTTCATCGGCGACGTCGGTCGGCCCGACTTGTTGGCATCGATCGGTGTCACGGCCGATGAATTGGCAGATATGCTCTACGATTCGTTGCACAACAAATTGATGAAATTACCAGATGCGACACTCGTTTATCCTGCGCATGGCGCTGGATCGATGTGTGGTAAAAACTTGAGCGACGCCGCCTCAAGCACGATCGGGGAACAGAAACAATACAATTACGCGCTGCAGCCGATGACGCTGGAGGCGTTTAAGGAATTAGTCACCGCCGAACAGCCCGAAGCTCCTGACTACTTCGTGCACGATGCCATTTTGAACCGTCAAGAACGACCGGCAATGGACGAAACCATGCGTGACAAGTTGCGTCCGCTGGATGTCGACGAAGTCTTAAGCCTGCAGCACTCCGGCGCACAAATTGTCGATGTCCGCAGCGCTTTGGACTTTGCCGGTGGACATCTGCAAGGAGCGCTGAATATCGGCCTGGATGGAAAATATGCCACATGGGCCGGAACGATTTTAGACAAAGACCATGAGATTGTGGTCATCGCTGAACCTGGCCAGGAACAGGAAGCTGTCATGCGACTCGGACGGATCGGCTTTGATAACGTTGTCGGCTATTTACTTGGGGGGCTCAATGCCCTGGACGATCGCCCCGATCTTTTGCAGCGGACCGAACGGATTACGGCACAGGCACTGGCCGAACAACAGTCGGCGGCCAGTCACTACTTCATCCTCGATATACGTACGCCGACGGAGTATCAGCAGGGGCACATCGAGGGGAGCTACAACATACCGCTGAATCACCTGGAGGAACGGCTGCAAACCATTCCCAGCGATGAAACTGTGGTGATCCATTGTGCGGGAGGCTATCGCTCATCTCTGGGGGCCAGCTTATTACAAAAACATGGGTTGGAAAACGTCCTCGACTTAGTCGGCGGATTTGGGGCATGGAAAGCGTCTCAATTGCCGCAAGTCCCCGCGACCGCTTCAACAACTTGAGTCACAAGATCATATAGGTAAACTCATGGAGACCGTCATTCTCAGCTTGGGCTTTGGTCTCGTCATTGGGTTGGCTTTGGGGCTGACCGGTGGGGGCGGATCGATTTTCGCGGTGCCATTGTTGGTGTATGCGATGTCTGTACCGCCACACGAAGCTGTGGGGATTTCGCTGGCGGCCGTCGGGGCGACAGCCGCCTGGGGTGTGATCCAACATCTACGAGGTGGTCAAGTCGAATTCCGTACAGGGTTGCTCTTCGCCGTGACCGGAATGCTGGGAGCGCCGCTCGGCACCTGGCTGAATTCATTGATGCCGGAAAAGCTATTGATGCTGCTCTTCGCCGGTTTGATGTTGGCAATCGCGTTACGCATGTGGCGCCGCTCGACAGCATCGAACACAGCAACAGAAAAGACTGCTTGCCCCGCTGACGCAACCGTGGAATCGCCGAATGAGGCAACGTGCCGCCGCGATGCCCAGGGCCAACTGCAATTGACATCGCGCTGCGCGGTGCTGTTGATCGCACTGGGGTTTGCCACAGGCATCTTATCGGGACTGTTCGGAGTCGGCGGGGGATTTGTGATTGTCCCAGCACTGGTGTTATTCAGCGGTATGCCCATCCATCGCGCCGTTGCTACCTCGTTATTGGTGATCGCCTTAATCAGTGCGTCGGGGATCGCGTCCAACCTGCTTGCCGATCGGCCCCTCGATTTTCACATCGCAGCGCTGTTCGCGGGAGGTGGGATTGTCGGTTTGTCGATGGGGACCCAACTGGGCCGTCGGATTTCAGGAGCTGCATTACAGAAGGGATTTTCCATGGCCGTTGTGGCCGTGGCGGTATTGGTGGTCACAAAAAGCATGTTTTAAAAAACGGGTCTCTGGTGAGCGGCCGTTTCATTTCAGTGGAGAACAATCATGAGTACGACACGACGGATATTCCTGGCAGCGTTGGGCGGACTTCTTAGTTCGCACTTTGCCGGTCCTCTATTGGGTGCACCACAGCGCGGGCGCGGTAGACGGGGACGCGGCGGCGGGCGGGGACAGAATGACCCGCAATTCCAAAGAGATCGCACCGTATTTCAATATCTGTTAGCGAATCACAAACAGATTCGGCGCGAGGTCAAGAAACTGCCCAATGGTGTGGAGACGGTCACCGAATCGGACGTGCCGGAAATCGTCGCCGCGATTCAGGAACACGTCGCTGCCATGCATCGCCGTGTTAAGAACAAACAACCGATCCGGCAGCGCGATCCCTTGTTTGCAGCCTTATTTCGCAACGTACAATGGACCTCGATGACTGTAAAAAACACCCCCAAAGGGGTGCACGTCGTGGTCACGTCGGAAAAAAAGGCTGTCGTCCCGTTGATTCAAGCCCACGCCCAAGTTGTGTCGGCATTTGTCAAACTGGGATTCGTGGAAGCACGCAAGAACCATGCTGTTCCCAAATAACCGATGCGCGTGGCTGTCGGATGTCAAACTGACCTCGATGGTCGGCTGCGACAGCCGACGGCTACAGCAGCAATTGTGCCCGCAGGCCAAACACGACGGCTGTGTCGTTGAACTGCACCGACGGTTCCACGACTTGCAAGTCGGCGGTCAGATGAAACCAGGGCGTGATGGTGGCGTTGTAATAGATTTCGCCCCCCTGCAAATTGTCGACGTCGAACTGCCGTTGCAACGACTTGAATTGTCCGCTGAGGCCGCTGTAGAAATATCCGACGCCCAGCGTATCGTTATCACGACCGCGAATCATACCTTGAGCTTGCAAGGCCACGTTGCCGGTCCACCGATACGGACTGGTCTCTTCGTCAGCCAATCCCCACTGGCTCAATAGGCCGACATTGCGTTTCGGATTACACGGATCGACCATCAACTTTTGTTCCGCCACATAGAACAACGACCACGAACCGCTTTGTTGTCCGGCAGTAATCCCCTGCCCCGGAATGAAGGCCCAATCCAAACGATCCAACGAGGAAAAGTCCCCACTAGCCCATGTTCCGCCGAACAGGTGCGAGCCGGGCAACTCGTTGAATTCTGTAAAAAACCGCCATAAGCCGAGGACGACCGCACCGTTGTCGAACAATTCGTCGAAGCCACTGGTTGTGGTCGAGTTATTCGAGTCATAGGCAACCAACGCTCCTTGAATTTGCTTCTCCTTCATCCGCAAGACCCCACCCCCAAGCGTCGACAGCGGAAACGTGCGGGCCATTGTTAGTGGGAGAATCATCGAGGCATTCATAAAGCCCGTCACGCCGCGGCCGGTTTGAGGGTAGAGCATGTTCCACAGATCGAGTGCATTGAATTTCCCAAAAGAGAGCGCCCATTCTTCACTGAGCGCTTGCTGGAAGAGCAGTCCGGTAATCGCCGTTTCGTTATTGAGCGAGGGATACAGCAAGTTACCATTCACCGGGGCCAATGGTGCCGCGTCCATGATTACGTCCTCGCCGTAGCGCGTCTCGGCATGCAAAATGGCCATGAACCCTTCATTGAGGCCCAGCTTGCCCCCTTCAAAGATCACAAATTGATCCAGCTTGCCGCCGTTGTTAAACGTCTGCTGATTTCCGCCGCTGGTGACTCCCTGATAGAAGTTCGTCAACGAGGCGTTATACACAATGCCGCTCTCAGCCAACCCAGAACGCAACCCACCCAAATCCCCGAGCATGAACGGCGAGGACAACCAGTCGGTGCAGGGATCCGTATTGCTATCGCACATCCAGCTGGGTTGTGCCGTATCGCAGGCCGGAGCGCAATACTCCTGAGCACGTGCAGTGCCGCAGAACGAGATCGCCAGGCAAACAACACTGAATCCGAAGAGTTTTGCGGAGAGTTTCAAGATCGTGACTCCAATCCATCGGGGCCCGGGCGGAACAAAAGAAGACCGGCTTCTCATTGATCGTGCCTCTCCGTGCAAAACATCACGGAAATCAGCAGCATCAGAAAATGCGTTGCGACCCGCAAAGATTAACAATTGGTCAAGAACGAGAAACTTCACGCTGTACGGTCAACGTGAAGGCACTCAACTCAATTGGTGACAGTCACTTCGGGAAGCTCGATTCCCAACTCCGCCGGCCATTGATCTGTGGGCACATCCCACGGCTCTGCGCGGAGCGGTTCTGTCAGCGGGACAATCCAGGGCTGGTGCCCCCATGTACGATCGACCGTTAGCAAATCAAGCTCCGGATCAATCATCAACTGAGGCTTACGCCCGTTGAGAGACACAAGGACAACCGCACGGATCTCTACCTGCTCGATTCCCGCCTGGCGTGCCATCTCAGCAAAGAGCCGGGCAGTCGCCACAATCTGATCGGGCGAGACAACCAGTTCGCGGAGTTGAAGAGCGTTCAACATCCGGTCAACGGGAATCTCGCCGGTTTCTCCTTTCGCTACGTCTGTCGCATAAAAGCGAATGAATACGTTCTTGTTACGAAGCATCATCCGCCATGCAAACTGATGCCCCTCTTCCGTCCAACTGGGATCCCCTGGATAGACCCAATGCCGCAGGGGAAAAACCAACTGACACACCACAAACAGGGCCACCACACCCAACACCGCCCGTTGCCCGAGAGTTGTAGCGGCGGTTGGAACACTGTCCGTGGCCGGCAAAGGCCGGCGAAGAAGTTTTCGTGGCCAATCCGCTGAAAAATAGATGGTCGTCAGCAGTATCATCATCCAAGGGAAAACATCGATGTCGAACAGCATCGCGTTCATCAAGTGAAAGAGAGTGGCAGCGATGTAGGCAAACCAACGCGTTTTCTTCCACAGCAATAACGGCACAATCGACAGGTCGAATATCAAGCCCGCATAGCTTAAGGCCCACGCCATCCATCGCTGCGTGAGATACGGACCAATAACCGGGAGATCGCTTTTATAGCTAATCCAAAACCCGACCGGCATCGCTTGTAGCCAGTCGCCGTTCAGCTTGGCGATTCCGCCATAGACATACGGCAGTGCCACCATAAACATCAATACCCACCGGCACCAGTTGGGAATGAATTGGCTTGCCCGCTCAGGCACGACGGTCGCATCGACCGAGAAAGAACGGTGAGCGGGAATCAGAATCAGCAAAAACGCAAGCAAACTCATCATATAGTAGTGGTTCTGAAACAGACCCGCCTCTGCCAGAAACGTGTAGGTGTATGTCACAAAGAGCACGATTGCGCTGAGCCGATAGAACCATCCCAAGCCGACCCCGATCGCCGCCAGTCCCATCAGATAGAACACCTGCTGCATCCGTTCGCCGCTCATCGGCCGGACCCACTCAAAACCAAAATAGCTCAAGTGGTGCGGAGAGTCGGTAAAGTAGAAGGTCACCCAGTCCCGGCTCAGAAACAGCCCGACGTGCCACAGCATGACGCCGGCAAAAGCAATCCGGAAGAAGACCACGCTCCCAATGTCACAAGGCTCCCACAACCGACGCCACCAGGGAGTCGAGGGGTGTGCATCCTTCATCGCTGGTTCATCGGGCTGGTTCATCAGGAGTCGTAACCTTCAATCGAGACAAACCGGTTGTATTCGAACCCAGCAACGCGACCCTCCAAAGATATGCCGCCACGCGTCCTGGACGGAATCTGCGGGCTCGGCAGAGAAGTCGATGCATTCGCCATTCTTACCCGCGACCAGTGCGTTCGATAATACCCGCAGACGACGTGCCCGTCAAAGACTTAGACGTCGTTGCCCCTTGCGTCTACCCGTTGGCGGAGTAAGGCGAGACGACCAGCGGATGCGGTGCTAGCAGAAAGATCGTTCGCTCGCGTTATATCCCGTGACCCAACAACGTCTATTCTCTAGATGCTTGTTGTTTCCGTTTCTGAACTATGCGAAGCTCGCGATTGAAGTGTGGATATCGACGGGATTACTGATAGGGGAATGTCGGGATGGACGGAGTATTTATCCTTTTCGCGATTGGGATCGGGGCCTGGATTCTCCTGGGACCGATCGTCGTCTTCCTTCTATTTCAGCGCGTCCGTCACATGGAGGACCGCATCTATCGGCTCGAACGATCCAAAAACAGCAGCGCAACGGAAAAGACTCACATCGAGACCACCGAACCGGCAAAGCCTTCCGCACCGATCCACTCCGCAGATATTTGGCTGAATGATGTTAACCAGCCCCCGCAACCGCGTTCGCGTTCCGTGCCGAAGAAAACGCCCACAGCTGCGACGGCGTCACCATCAGCAATATCTAGTCTCGCGGACAAAACAGAAACAAAGGTTTCCTTCGAAGAACTCTTAGCGGGCAAATGGCTGACGTGGATCGGGGCCGTAGCTGTGATTCTCGGCGTTGGTTTCTTCTTCAAATACACAATCGACACGGGCTTGATCGGCGAAACCGGGCGGGTTGTGTTAGGGGTGTTGGGCGGAATGCTCTGCTTTGCCGGTGGAGCGTTTGCCATGCTTCGCAATTACCGCTGGCTCTCGCAATCGCTGGTCGGTGCAGCGCTAGGCATTCTGTATTTCTCGCTGTTCGCCGGTTATCGCTGGTACGAGTTGATGCCGCAAGAGCTTGCGTTCGGTGGCATGATTCTCTCGACAGCGGCTGTTCTCTCGTTCGCTGGTTATTTCAAAGCTCAACCGACCGCGGTACTGGGATTGATCGGTGGATTTCTAACGCCCGTCATGCTCTCCACGGGTCAAGATGCACAATGGTCACTTTTCTCCTACATCTTTCTATTGGATGCAGGCGTGTTGGGACTTGCGACGTTTCGCAAGTGGCAACCGACGCAAGTGCTGGCGTTTGTCGCCACACTCTTCATGTGGTTAGGTTGGATTGAACAACACTATGCCCCAGAAAAGATGTCGGCAACTTTGATTCTGATGACAGCCTTCTTTGTGCTCTTTGCCCTACTGGGCGTGTGGCACAACATCATCCGGCGTGAACAAGCCAAGGCAGCCGATTTCTTTCTGATCCTGGCCACACCCGTCGCTTATTTCAGTGGTCTCTACGCAGTGACATTGAAAGAATTCTCCGCATTGCACGGGGTACTGGCAATTGCGATGGCTGCGGTTTATTTGGCGTTGGGGTTAGTAGCGCTTTCCCGCCACCCCGCAGGCCGTCGCGTCATCATTGCCATGGGTGGAATTGCTGCTTCGTTCTTGACGCTGGCAATTCCACTGCAATTTACAGGGCACTGGGTCGTGATCGCGTGGGCAGCCGAGAGTTTGCTGTTGGTAGAACTGGGGCTGCGTTTCAACGAAGTCAGACTTCGTCAGGCGGGCTTTGGACTTTTGATCTTCGTGCAAATGTTGCTCGCTTATTATTCCGCTGGAACATTTTTGGAACCAAATCAATTCCAAACGCGGTTCACTAGAATCGATCCGATTGCTCTTGAAACAATGCCCGGAAGTGCGATGCAGCCGACCATCAATGCCACCCCGGACGATCCGTCCTGGACAAGCATATTCAATGGTCGTTCTCTGAGTTTTTTGGCATCGATTCTCGTGTTGGCAGTCCTGGGATGGGAATATCGTTCACGTTTCGCTGCCACATCCGATCAACTTTCGACAAGGGAAACAAATATTTCGGATCCCACCCGCGCAGGGCCAAGTTCATGGCTGGGGATCTGGTTGCCCGCCTGTGTGCCGCTTGCTGCTTGGGCGATGCTCATTGTCGAATCGTTCGCCTTCGGCCATGCCCGGCATTGGCGGTTTCCCAATTATACAGGCATGTTTTTGATCTGGACGTCGTTGATTGCGGTTTCCGTGGCGTTGATGTCTCGGTGGTTAAACACGCGTGAGTTGCGAATCGTGACAGCGGGTCTCTTTACGATCTTGGGGGCTCTGCTGGCCATCACATTCGTCGGCACGCTTGCGGGCTGGCAATCGGACTGGCGAAGCCTAGAGACCGTTGCCAATGGCGGACTGTGGAATCTGTTCCTCGTCAATCCTCGTGGCTTGGGATTCCTCTTCGCGATTGCTGCCGCATGTTTTGTGGCGTTCTTGTTTCGACGCGACGATTCGGAGCAACCGACGGACACGGAATGGGAACGGCAGTTTTATGACCTCCCGCTGAAGACAATACTGGGCCTATTCGCCAATATCACTGCCTTGATGATGCTGACCGCTGAAGTTTATGCCCAGGGTGTCGTCCGCGACTGGGGAACGACCAGTTCCCTGTTGATCACCATCGTCTGGACCTGCTATGCCATCGGAACCCTGATTGCGGGCATCTATTTTCGGTCAAGTTCGATCCGCGTTCTTTCGTTATCGCTGTTTCTACTCACGACGTCAAAAGTCTTCTTTTATGATATTTGGCACCTCAACACAGCGATCCGTTTTATTGCGTTCGGCGGACTGGGGGTCTCGTTGTTCTTGGTTTCCTTCCTCTATCGCCGCTATCGCGAACGTATCCGTGCATGGATTGCCCCGGTCCTGATTGCGATTTTGGTGCCGCTCGCCGCATTGGCGAATTCGACGACCGCCTATGCTGCTGATTCGGCGGAAAACGTTTTGGAAACCCTCACCCATCGCTATCCAATTGATACAGATGAGACCACGACTGACGCCTACGGCGAGATGGTCTTGCCCCCAGGCTTATACGGCATCGCCCGACGTGACCTGGGTGACCTGGGTGACCTGCGAATACTCTCTGTCGATGTCGACACGGAGGCTTGGGAGGAAATCCCGTATGTCTTGAGTCGGCAAACCGATGAAATACGCACGGTGACACCTAAAGCGGAAATGTTAAACCTCTCCGAAGTGGGGGGAACCACCCAGTTTCTGCTTGCGTTAGGAGAGACGCGCGAACCGGTCAACGAGATTGACATTGGCATTCAAAGTACCGATCGCAATTATGAACGGTCGGTCAAAATATTTGCCGCAAATCAGCGCGATCCCCAAGTCTGGAACCTGCTCACTGACAAAGGTTATCTCCTCGACGTCTCGCGTTCTGGACATCGTTTTCAGGTGCATCGCGTCCATTTCCCGAAAAGCCGGTTCGCGTTTTACAAAGTGGAGATTCACAATGGCGATTTACCTCCATTAAAAATCACCGGCGTAACGATTCTCGACCACATTCACGTACAGGCCCCCCGTGTCGAATCGCCGGCTCGAATCGTTTCAAACGCCACCTCTCCTGAAACGAAGCAAACAACTGTTGTTTTCGATTTCGGATACGATCGTCTGCCAAGTGTTGGGATAAAACTCGACATCAATTTCGTC
Source organism: Symmachiella dynata (assembly GCF_007747995.1). Taxonomy (NCBI): domain Bacteria; kingdom Pseudomonadati; phylum Planctomycetota; class Planctomycetia; order Planctomycetales; family Planctomycetaceae; genus Symmachiella; species Symmachiella dynata. The sequence continues at coordinate 7,254,041 of NZ_CP036276.1, forward strand.
GGTAATTACTATCGCACGGTACAGCTTGACGCTACAGACAGTTTGGAGGAACCCGTTCGCTGGCGGACTGTTCGATCGGGACAACTGTATCGGATTCAGCGTTTGGGCGTGAACGTGGTGGAAGATCATTTGGAATATCAGCAGATCACTGGCCGATATCTCCGGCTAACCATCAACGATGGCGACGATCGCCCACTGAAAATTGCGGGTTGTACGGCAGAATCTTTGCAACAAACCGTCGTGGTGGAGAATCGGCACTTGAACGTCGCCGGTCGTGAAATCGCCCTGTATGTCGGCAGCGAAAGCTTGCAGCCTCCTCGTTATGACCTGGCCAAGACGATCGGCTCCACGCGCCAACTGGCCGCAAGCAAAATCAATTTTCGTCCTGTCGAAAAGAATCCATTCTTTACCGGGCCGATCCAACCCAAGCTTCCCTGGAGTGAGGAACATCAAGGATTGCTTTGGACGGTCACGATTTGCGGCGTTGTGGTACTCGGGACGCTCACCGCATTTCTACTCAAAAATGCCGCCCGCAACCCGGAGCCGGATTGACCATTGTCTGCTTCCCGTTCCTCACCAGCGAACCCAACGTCGCCCGGCCTGCCAGCTGATGCGACAGTGTCGCATTGCGGTGTGGAGTCACCACCAGTAGCATGACTTTGCCAACGTCAAAGGCCGTGTCGCGAAACCGATGGCCGGTCACTTGTTTTTAGAAACCACAGCTCTGTTCCGAACAGAACATCCATACGCAGAGAGTACGTCATGCCTGCTCAATCGAGATTGACATTGAAATTCACACTGTGGTTGTTCGCAATCGCGATTCTTAGTGCGGAGCCTTGCCGAGCTGAGGAAGTGGGTGGTCCGCTGCGTCTCACTTTGCCGGCGGACTGTTATGCGGTTCCCGGTGTCGAATTCAGCATTTACTACGATAATATTGTGCTCACGGAGACACCTGAGGATTATGATTTCCAAGTAACGTGTGATATCGGAGAATCCGCAGCAAAGCGTTGGCGGATCACTCCACAAGAAGCTGATGTGGGCGATCATCCGTTGACGGTCTCCGTTTCTGATGCCGACGGAAAATCCCTCGGCACGGCCAAGACGGTGCTACATGTGACGAAATCTGATGCGGGAGAAAATCGTCCGCTCCGTTTGCTGATCGTCGGCGACAGTCTGACGCACGCCACGCATTACCCCAACACAATCGCTGAGCATCTCACAAGCGCGGGAAACCCGCAGTGGACTATGCTGGGAACGCACCGGCCTTCCGCAGCCAAGACCGGTGTCGCGCATGAAGGTTACGGCGGCTGGACCTGGCAACGCTTCGCCGCTCACCATGAACCCAACCCCGATGGCACCTATCGCAAGCGAAGCAGTCCCTTTGTCTATCTGAACAAATCGGGAAAACCGCAGTTGGACCCGCAACAATATTTCGAGAAGGAATGCGACGGCAAGCCCGCTGATGTGATTGTGTTCCTACTGGGAATCAACGATTGCTTCCGACTCAATCCCAACGACCCGGAGAGCTTGGACGATGGGATCAATGCCGTCCTTGAGCAGGCAGAGATCCTCCTAGCCGCATTTCACAAAGCAGCCCCGCAGGCCAAGCTAGGCATCTGCCTCACCCCGCCGCCCAACACGCGGGAGTCCAGTTTTGAGGCCAACTACAAAGGCAAGTATCCGCGCTGGGGCTGGAAGCGCATCCAACACAGACTGGTCCAACTTGAAATCGCGCAGTTCAAAGGACGGGAGCAGGAACAGATCTTCATCATCCCAACAGAACTCAACCTCGATCCCGTCGACGGATATCCAACCAACAACGGCGTCCACCCCAACCCAGCGGGCTACGGTCAAATCGGAGCAGAGATTTTTGCGTGGTTGAAAGCGGAATTGGCGGCAGACGGTCGGTAGGGACGGGTTTTGATGCTGCGGCATGCCGCCAGAAATTTTCGGAGGCCACCCGTGAAGCGACGAGCGTTCGGCTGAGCTATACAAACTTGTTCACACTGTATCGCCGTCTAGCCCCCACATACTCTTAAGCCTTTGAACCCTTTGCTCGTGTCGCTCATGCGGAGGGACACTTGCAAGGATATCGTCATCGGAAACGGGCTGCACCAGACGAGTGAAAGCCCCTGATCGCCATTCCACCCAATCGTCGTGTACCAGAGGTTCGCACAATTCCAATACGGACGCAGAAGTGTCGGCAACGACCTGTGATGCTGTCTCCCATACCTCAAGACACCCTTGAGGGTCCAGTCCCTGGACACTGAACAAGACCGCAGCAATATCTGTTTTCAAGGCGGTAAGCAGCTTCAGCCGAGTCTGTCGACTTGCCCCGATTTGTGAGACCGAATACCTACCGTAGATTCCGTTCTCAGCCAGTACAGCTTCCGCAACAGGCTGTGATACTCGACAATTTCTAGCATACCACTCGACTGCCGACTTCGGTGAATGAAACGGAAAGGCCATCTCCATTCTTGAATCTGCGTCGCTACGCACACCTGTAGCATAAGTTTGATGGTACGTTCGGTCAGGGAATCGCAAGGCTACGTATTCACTCTGGACAAGTTCAATCGGCGGAAATACCGCTTTCTCACCACCCGAAAATACTATGCGTTCCTTCATTCTTGACCTACTCCCTTTGACGACGTCCTTCACTGCTGCAAAACGTTCATGCCTATTCACAAACAACTCCCACGGCTGAGTCCTGAAAGAATCTTTCGCGGCCAACCGTGCGGATTATTGAGTTTCTTTGAAGCAGGAATCCAACTACACGGACCCGAGGAGATAAACTGCTGGCCGCCTTCCGCCAGAACCATCCCAGTTGACGTTAAACCCATTTCTTCGAAATGTGTCAACAATCAACTGGCCAACCCGTTCCATGTCTTTCGGTTGTCCTTTGGGAGCACCCCAAAAAGCGAGCTGTAGCTGGCTGGTTTGCTTGGCGCGATCTAGGTCTTGACGTGTATAAAAACGGCATCCATGCAGACCGGCTTTTTCGCCGCCGCGATCGTGAAATACTTCGGCGCAATCGGAGAAGCCATCTTCTTGAGTGTATCCTGCGTCCTGAAGTGTAACCAAACCCGCTTCTGAGAGTTGATCAAATATCGAGTCGATGTGACGCTTGGCCTCGTTCCATTGCTTGGCTGTCATTTTAATTGGCTCGGGTTCAGGCGGCGGTGGCTCGGGCACAGGTTCGCCCGTAACTCGCGAAAGGAGTTCTTGCGCTTCAAGTGTCATTGCGTTGGTAACAATGTGATTCCCGTTTCCATCGCGAGTATTTGGATTTGCGCCTGCATCAAGCAGTAGCTGAATTGGTTCAGTCGATGGAGAAAACTCTGCTGCGAGATAGAGCGGCGTGCGGCCCCCACCTCCTATCGACTCCAATGGGCTACCAGCATCGATAAGAAGTCGCATCACGGCAAGGATTTTGCTTAGATCACCAGTGTTCGTTCCCATTGCTGCGCAATGCAGGGCCGTGAATCCGTATTCATTCCTGGCGGCTGGCTTGGCCCCCGCTTCGAGGCAAGCGCGTGTCATCTCCAAGTCACCACCCTGAGCGGCATCGAAGATTTTTTTGCGGTTTATTTTCGATTTCATTGTGGATTCAAAAACAGAACGCTTGAAGACCACCGGGCGACAGCCAGTGCAGTTTGAACCTAGAGCCTCGCACAATCCAACGCTGCAGTACACGCATTGGCTATTTGCTGAGGTCTCGTTGAAGGGCGTCTGGAATAGCCGACCCGTTTTCCGACATACCAATGATAATGTAACGCTGGCTTGCAGTCTCCAGAATCTGTGGCAGAGCGAAACGCATCATGCCCGATATGGGTACGCGCGTTTCCGCTCCATCGGCGGCGATTGCCACAAGCTCGTGCTTGGGTTCACGGCTGCCCGGGACTTGATCGATGTAGAGATAAGCTGTTTTTGTAAAATCAATACTGTGGCGAATCGGTTTAGCCTTGGTGCCGACCTCACGAGTAACGCGCGTGGGTGTGAGAGTGACGTTATGGTTGCTACTGACTATGTCGAATGTATTGAATGCCATCCATGCGGTTATCGCGACAAGTGCAACGGAAAAGAAGCGATAAATCCCAGGTTGAAGTGCGAAGACAAACGCACCGATTCCCGTAAGTACAGGAAAGATGATGAAGGGCAGTTTGGATGACAAATTCTCGGTATAAACAGTCGAGTCCCCTTTGGTGGCAACGTTTACAGGGGGTGTTCCAGAAAACTGCAGGGCGATAATCATGACGAAGGCGGCAACGACGATGATCCGCGCCAGGTGAACCTGTATCGGGTGAACGGGGATGGGGTTCCCGTAATCGTCAACTGTTGCTGTTGTCGTTTCTTCCACGCCGGTCAAGGCTCCAGCAACTCACTGATGTTAGAGGGAGTTTCAATCCAGTACTGGCAGACGGCAAAGTTGCAGCCTATCGCCCGGGTCGCCCCATTTTAGACGGATGTTTCCGCATTGTCACGTTTTTCCTGCGTGATACGACCCCAGTGATGCAAACAGCGAGATGCCATTTCTTGCCACAAATCGGCCACGATCAAACAGAACGCGGTCGCCCTTCATTCAGTGATTCACACAGCCTGTTTCGCTCGAATCATCGACAATCAACTTGAAAAGGGTGTGGACATGGTTAAGCTAGAATGGGGCTCTTTTTTTCGTAGGCTGAGGAAATGCGCGTTTTGAGTATTCGATTGACGATCCTGGGCATTTTATTAGCGTGTGCCCCTGCTTGCGCGGTTGCGGGCGAGATTAGCTACCTCAACGACGTGATGGCTGTTTTTTCCAAAGCGGGGTGTAATCAGGGCGTTTGCCATGGCAATAAATTTGGCAAAGGGGGCTTTCGACTTTCACTGCGTGGACAAGACCCGCGCTTTGATTATCTGTCTCTGTCGCGCAATCTATCCGGGCGTCGCGTGAACGTGCAGAATCCCGCCGAGAGCCTGTTGTTGCTCAAACCGACTATGGAGGTCGCCCACGAAGGGGGGCGGCGGTTTGATGTCGATTCGGTTGAGTACAAAATTCTCCTGCAATGGCTCGAAGCCAACATGCCATTCGACTCCGATCAAGCAGAGCGCTTGACGGGACTCACGGTCACCCCGCAAGAGAAAATTGTTGTCGGTGATATAGACAAGATTCAACTGACGGTGCTGGCGCAATTCTCCAACGGCACCTCGCGCGATGTCACACGGCTGGCGGTTTATGAACCGGTCAATCAAAACGTAACCGTAAGCATCGGCGGTCTCGTGCAGCGCGAAGATTTTGGCGAAACCTGGGTCAATGTTCGCTACTTGGACCAACAATTCGCCGTGCGACTTGCATTCATTTCGCAGCAAAACGGCGACAATTGGAAGGCCACGAATCCGCACAACTATGTGGACGAACATGTCTTCGCAAAATTGAAACAATTGCGACTGAACCCTACTCCTCTTTGCAGCGATGAAGTCTTTCTGCGGCGCTCGTATTTGGACCTGTTGGGTCTGCTGCCGACGCCCGTTGAAGCTCAGCGTTTCATTTCTGATCACCGGCCGGATAAGCGAGCGCGGCTGATTGAGGAATTATTGGACCGAACCGAATTCGCCGATTTCTGGGCACTCAAATGGTCCGACCTGTTGCGAAACGAAGAGAAGACACTCGACCGCAAAGGGGTGGAGAATTTCCACGCTTGGATTCGCCGCGCATTTGCACAGAACATGCCGCTGGACCAGTTCGTCCGAGAATTGATTGTCGCCCGGGGATCGACCTATGAGAATCCTCCGGCAAATTTTTATCGCGGATTGCGTGATCCGATCACCCGCGCCGAATCGTCCGCCCAATTGTTTCTGGGCATCCGACTGCAATGCGCTAAATGCCACAATCATCCTTTTGATCGTTGGACGCAAGACGACTACTACGGCTGGGCGAATTTGTTTGCGCAGGTGAATTACAAAACAGTCGACAACACACGCAAGGACAAGCTCGACAAGAATGAGTTTATCGGTGAGCAGATCGTCTACATGACTTCCAAAGGTCATGTGAAGCATGCGGTCACAGGGCAGCCGGCTGCATCAAGGTTTTTAGGAGCCTCGGACCGATCCATCGATGAGCAAGACGACCGACTGCTCCAGCTGTCCGCTTGGATCGTCTCTCCTGAGAATCGACTATTTGCCCGCGCGCAGGTCAATCGCATTTGGTACCAATTGATCGGTCGCGGGATCGTCGAACCGATCGACGATTTTCGGGTTACCAATCCTCCTTCGAACCCGAAGTTACTCGACGCTTTAACCGACGACTTCATCGCCAGCGGCTTCGACGTCAAGCACATGATTCGCACGATTATGAATTCGCACGTCTACCAAGCAGCATTGCCGACTGCGCCCGGCACAGCGATGGAGTTGGAGAACTTCGCGCGACCCGTTGTCCGCAGACTGACTGCCGAGCAAATCCTCGATGCCATTTCGCAGGTGGCCGGCAAACCGGTTGCATTCAATGGCTTTCCCGTGGGAATGCGAGCGTCGCAATTGCCCGGAGTCCGCGCGATTCGGCCGCGGGACAAACAACTCAGCCTAGGGGATCAATTCCTCCTGACCTTCGGAAAGCCGCAACGAATGCAAACCTGCGAGTGCGAACGCTCCAACGAAACGACGTTGAGTCAAACACTCCAAATGGTCAGCGGCCCGTTAATGAATCAATTGTTGGCCGCGGATGAAAACCGAGTGGATGAGCTACTGCAATCCAAACGGTCACACGAAGAGGTCATCAACGACATCTTCTGGTCGACGTTGACACGGTCCCCCACAGCAGAGGAAATGGCCACCGTCCTGTCCAATGTTCAACAGGGCGATTTGACTCGCGAGACATTGGAGGACTTGTTGTGGGCGCTGCTGAACTCGAATGAATTTCTTTTGCGGCACTAAGTGAAGCACCGAGATCATGAATAGGCCACAGTACAATCAAAGCCAGTTGGATTCCGCCGTCCGTCATTTTCAGGATGAGCAGTTTCTACGCCGGGATCTGCTGAAAATCGGCGGCGCTGGATTTTTGGGGCTCACGCTCCCGAAGTTGCTTTCCGCATCCGAACCGAAACAGCCCAGCGCAAAACCACCAGGTCGCGCTAAATCTGTGATTTTTCTGTTTCAGTTCGGTGGGCCGAGTCATGTTGACATGTTCGACATGAAGCCCGATGCGCCGGATGGAATTCGTAGCAAATTCGCACCGATTCAGACCTCCGTCCCTGGATTGGTCACCTGCGAACACCTGCCCGAAACCGCTAAGGTGATGGACCGCGTCGCACTCGTCCGGTCGGTGCATCACAAAATGAAGAACCACAACTCAGCCGGTTACCACGCTTTAACAGGCGTTGCCCCTCCGCTCGACGATCAGCGCCTACGGGAATTGCCCGACCTTTATCCGGCCTATGGTTCGATTGTCGATCAAGTCGCCCCGGCCAGTTCGGAATTGCCGACGTTTGTTTCCTACCCTTACGTGATTGCCGACGGCTCGACCACGCCCGGCCAACGTGCCAGTTTTCTCGGCAAGAAATTCGATCCGCTGCTCATCACCGAAGACCCCAACGATCCCCACTTTAAACTCCCCGAACTGAGCCTGCCTGCGAATCTTTCGCAGGACCGACTCTCGAACCGACGTCACATGCAACGTCTGTTGAATCGACAGTCCCAACTGTGGGAGTCCTCCACACAAGCCCGCGGCCTGGACGACTACTATGAAAAAGTCCTGACCATGCTGGCCTCATCGCGTGTCCAACAAGCCTTCGACCTGACACAGGAATCGGAAAAAGTCCGCAACAATTATGGCCGCACCACCTACGGCCAAGGCTGCCTGTTGTCGCGACGATTAGTCGAAGCAGGTGTGAAGTTCGTCAACGTTTATTTTTCCAAGGGCATTGGAGGACAAAGTACCACCAGCGGAGGCTGGGACACGCATGGCTTTAACAACACGCGGATGTACAAGATCCTGCCGGAATTTCATCTCCCGATCACCGAACAAACTTTGCCGACGTTACTTCTCGATCTGGAAACGCGCGGTTTATTAGATGAGACGTTAGTGGTCTGGATGGGTGAATTTGGACGCTCGCCGAGAATCAACAAAAACATCAGCCGCGATCACTGGCCGTTTTGTTACACCGTCCTGATGGCCGGCGGAGGAATTCGCGGCGGGGCAATTCACGGAGCCTCCGACAAACAAGGCGCCTATCCCGATCGCGATCCCGTCACGCTAGGCGACATCGCTGCGACAATGTACGCCTTGCTGGGCATCGACCCGGAAACACAGATCTACGACCGGCTCGATCGCCCCTTGCCAATTGCTCAGGGCAAACCGATCCAGTCCATCATGGCCTAGTGCGGACCGACGATTAGGCTACACCAGCGATTGCTTAAACAACGCGAGCATGCGTGCCCAAGCTTTCTCTGCTTGTTTCTGGTTGTACACCTTGGTGTCGGGCGGACACCAACCATGTGCGGCGGGGTACACCTCGATCTCGGCGGTGAGTCCTGCGTCGGCAAAAGCTTTTTTGAGCACCTCTTTCGCTTCGGGATCGCGTTCGTCGTCGTTTTCGGCGACCGCATTGAGGAACTGTGCCTTCATTTTGGGGATCAGCAGATGCGGGCTGTCCGGTTTATCGGTGACCAAGCCGCCGCCATGAAACGTCGCCCCTGCTCCGACACGGTCCGGCACAGCTGCCGCCGTCCGCATCACGATGGGGCCTCCCATGCAGTATCCGGTGGTACCGATCTTTTTGCTCTTGTCGACCTGCGGTTGCGCGTCGAGCCAAGCAATAAACGCCTTGGAGTCTGTGGTTTGCGTCTTTGCATTCAACGACCGCGCCAGCGGGATTACATCTGGAATCGGCGTGTTCGCCCCTTTGGGAGCGGTCGGCGCCTTTTGGGTGCGATAAAACGGATTGACGACCAATACGCTGTACCCCGATTCGGCAAGCCGATTGCCCATCTGACGAAACGCCGGGCGCAATCCGAAGATGTCCGGCCAGATAAGCACCGCTGGGTGCTTACCGGTTTTGGGAGCCACAAAGTAGGCATCGCATTTGCCGTCGGGAGTTTCAATCACGACGTCGCGTCCACTCACCTCTGCCGCATTCGCCGTACGCGGCAGCATGGCAGCACCGACTGCCGCAGCCGCCATCGCACCAAAGTCCCGACGAGAATATTTCTTAAGATCGTCTTCAAAATGATCTTGATCACACATAAGGAGTCTCCAAATCAAAGGGGGCAGTACAGCTAAATTCTATCCGGTCATAACGAAAATCATCGGATAAAAACAAGCCTACCAGCCCCGATTCTCATCTCCCCAATCTGCGACGCGTTGCTAGCTGCACGCCCTAAAAAGGGGGCCACAGGCGGCTTGTCCCCAGTGCAAAACGTGTGACCGGCAAAACACTGCTGGGCAAGTTAGGAGTGAATACCAACTCTTGGATGTATTCGTTTTTTCAACGGGCTGCTAGCGACCGTTCCTCTTCAACACGTGCGGATCGTGGATCCGACTCGAAGACTCCGGCGTGGTTTGGTCGGTTGGACCGCAACAGTGACGGCGCTATTGATTAAGAATCACGCGGCACAACTGGTCGATGCGTTTTTCAATCTTGCACGAAACAGGATCAAACAGAACGCTCCAAGTCCTGCCAAGATCAGGCCTTGCGGTTCAGGAACGACAGTAATCGGTTGTTCAACGGTGACCGAACCCGAAACCAACTGAGCGTCAACCGGTTGCCCAAGCAATGAGAGCACGGGACTCCCCGGCGGCGTGCCGACCGCAAGAACCGTGCTTTCCCCTGGCGCGAGTGCAACAAAGTCGTAACTCAATACCGAAAATGTTTCACCGGGCAGGATCGTAAAGGGGAACGGGGAGAACAGCCCCACTGCACCAGCTCCCGATGCGAAACCAATCGGAGGAACAGCAAATTGCGCTGTCAATGGAGCACCGGTCGCAGCAAACTGCGGAAACGGTAAGCCAAACAGATCGATCGTTCCAGGATTGACTCCGGCCAATGCTCCGCCCAAATATCCAGTGGGACCGGCACCGAGAACGGCTCCTGCATCATTATAGGCGAGGTCGAACAAGATCGTATCGAAAATTGTGGGTGACAGGGGCAAGCCGTTATCGCTGATCACAACATCTACGGTGAAGATGTCGCCGAGCAGCACTGTCGTCGAGCTTTGAATCCCCGGCGTCAGTGGATCCATATCGACAGAAAGGACAGCTCCCGCATTTGTCACTGCCGGCGAAACAAAAAACGCCAGGATGGCAATCGGTAAAAAATTACGCATGAACACGAGCTTTCTAAACAATATCTTGGTTGGACGTCACGGTCTCGATTCAGCCCTACTTACATTTAACCCAGTCTCTCTATTTCACGCAAACGATTCGATTCAAAATTGTTCCGATTCCAAGAAAATATCATCAGGCAGTGAGCTGCCGACATTTCCGTAAACGGACCAGAAGTCCAGAATATTCACTTGTCCATCGCCAGTGGTATCGGCGTCGGTATTGAATTGGCCAAAGTTTGAAGTGAGTTTCATCACATCGCTGAATCCCACACTCCGGTCGCCGTCGATGTCACCTTCCAGGCGATGGAACCGATAGTCATAAATACCGTCGTCAACGCCATCCGTATCCTGCAAGACCGCATCGACAAGTTGTGGGTTGAGGATTTCGCCCGTCTGAATTCGCAGTGCATAGTTGTCATTGCTCAAGAGAGTCTGACCGCTACCGCCAAATCCGTCCACGGTCAGGTCGACCGTGACTGAATTCGTCGCATCGTCCCAAACAAACCGGTCGGCGGACAGGACGACTTCTGTCGACGGAGAATTTGTCAAACCGTAGATCTGAATAATCTCCACGATCTCACCGCTGGCGATCAACGCCCCGATGTTCGTATCGTCGCTGAACGTGACAGTGATATGCCGCACATTCGAACGGTTTTCTTCGCCATCGTTCACAGACACGTCAACGATCGTAAATTCATTCACGGCTGCGACGTTCACATCAATGGTCACCGGTCCCGACGTAATCGCCGCATCGCTGCCATCTCCGGTATCAGTCACGTCGTAATCAAACGACGCTGGACCGTCCGCATCCGGTGTAAACCGTGCCGTGTAACCATCGGCCAGCAATTCCACCGTGCCGTTGACCGCACCCGACACACTAAACAGCAGATCGTCGTCGGCTGTCTCAACATCGTCCACCAGCGTTCGTAGATCAATCTCAACGGCTGTGTCTTCGTCGGTATTCAGCGTCGTCGTACCAGCAATAGGAACATCATTCACCGCGGCCACAGTGATGTCGATGGTTTGCGGAGCGGATGTGATCGCAGCAGCACTGCCATCTCCCGTATCCGTCACGTCATAGACGAACGACGCCGGACCGTTGTAGTTCGCGCCGGGTGTGAACCGTGCGGTGTAGCCATCGGCCTGCAATTCCACGCTTCCATTCACAGCACCTGACACACTGAAGACGAGATCGTCGTCGGCTGTTTCCACATCCTCCACCAACGTACGCAGATCAATCTCAACCGGCGTATCTTCGCTCGTCGACATTGTCGTAGAACTTGCCACTGGATCGTCATTCACCGCAGCGACGTTGATGTCGATCGTTTGCGGAGCGGACGTGATCGCAGCAGCACCGCCATCTCCCGTATCGGTCACGTCGTAGACGAACAAAGCAGGACCGTTGTAATCCGCACCCGGTGTAAACCGTGCGGTGTAACCATCGGCCAGAAGTTCGACCGTACCATTCACCGCGCCAGAAACATTGAACGCGAGATCGTCATCGGCCGTTTCCACATCGTCGACTAACGTACGCAGATCGATCTCCACCGGTGTATCTTCATCGGTATTCAGCGTCGTTCCCGTCGCGACCGGATCGTCATTCACCGCCGCCACATTGACGTCGATGGTTTGCGGTGCAGATGTGATTGCCGCAGCACTGCCATCTCCCGTATCCGTCACGTCATAGTTGAACGAAGCGAGGCCGTTGTAGTTAGCACCCGGTGTGAATCGGGCGGTGTAACCGTTGGCCAGCAGTTCGATTGCACCATTCACCGCACCAGAAACGCTGAATACGAGATCGTCGTCGGCCGTTTCAATGTCGTCCACCAGCGTCCGTAGATCAATTTCAACCGGCGTATCTTCATCCGTCGCCAAGGTCGTCCCCGTCGCAACCGGATCGTCATTCACCGCGGCCACATCCACGATGAACGTCTGGCTAACGCTTAGTCCACCCGTATCAGTCGCTTGGACCGTGATGGTTGATGAACCGTTGGCATTCGGAGCGTAATCGAGCGTCAACTGGCCGGTGGTCGGATCGATCATCACCGACGCAAACAGCGATGCGTTGCTATTCGCTGTGATCTCAAGGTCCAACTCACTATCCGCATCTTCCAAATCTTCGAAGGCGGCAAACAAGTCGATCACGCTCGAGGGAGCATCCTCAATCACAGCCACGTCGCCAATCGGTGTTTCCACAAACGGTCGGTCATTATCGCCACCGACTGTCACATCGATCGTGACGGGGCCGACTGTGATCGGATCATCACCGCCATCACCCGTGTCCGTCACGCGATAGGCAAACGACGCTGGACCGTTGTAGTCCGCACCGGGGGTGAACCGTGCTGTGTAACCGTCAACCAGTAACTCCACACTGCCGTTTTCGGCGTCTGACACGCTGAAAGTCAGATCATCATCGGATGTCTCGACATCGGAAACTAATGTTCGCAAGTCGATCTCGACGGGTGTATCTTCGCCGGTCGACAAAGTCGTGGAATCCGCCACGGGAGCGTCATTGACCGCTGCGACGTTGATGTCGATCGCGATCGGGCCTGCGATGATCCCCGGGTCATCCCCATCCCCACTGTCCGTCACATCGTAAACAAACGAAGCAGCGCCGTTGTAGTTCGCACCGGGCGTGAACCGCGCCGTATAACCGTCAGCCAGTAACTCCACGGTGCCGTTGACCGCACCAGAAACGTTGAACACCAACTCATCATCGGCGGTTTCCACGTCATCGACCAACGTTCGCAAGTCGATCTCCACCGGCGTGTCTTCGTCGGTATTCAGCGTCGTCGTGCCGGCCGTTGGATCGTCATTCACAGCAGCCACGTCAATGTCCACGGTTTGCGGAACGGATGTGATTGCAGCAGCGCTGCCATCGCCCGTGTCCGTTACGTCATATTCAAATGATGCTGCGCCGTTGTAGTTCGCACCCGGTGTAAACCGCGCCGTGTAACCATCAGCCAGCAATTCTACGATGCCATTCACAGCACCTGAAACACTGAATACGAGATCGTCATCGACGGTTTCGACATCGTCCACCAACGTTCGCAGATCAATCTCGACAGGCGTATCTTCGTCAGTCGCTAAAGTCGTCCCTGTCGCCGTTGGATCATCATTGACGGCTGCCACGTTGATATCGATTGCGAGCGGCCCAACGGTAATTGCTGGATCGGCGCCATCGCCGGTATCTGTCACGTCATAGACGAATGAAGCCGAACCGTTGTAGTTCGCACCGGGTGTGAACCGTGCCGTGTATCCATCAGCGAGGAGTTCCACGCTACCGTTAACCGCACCCGAAACGTTAAATACCAGATCATCATCGGCGGTTTCCACGTCATCGACCAGCGTTCGCAGGTCGATCTCCACCGGCGTGTCTTCGTCGGTATTCAGCGTCGTCGTACCAGCCACCGGATCATCATTCACCGCAGCCACGTTGACGTCCACGGTTTGCGGTGCAGACGTGATCGCACTAGTACCGCTGTCTCCCGTATCCGTCACACCATAGTTGAACGACGCGGGACCGTTGTAGTTCGCACCCGGTGTGAACCGGGCTGTGTAACCATTGGCCAGCAGTTCGACCGTGCCGTTCACAGCGCCGGATACGCTGAACACGAGATCGTCATCGGCCGTCTCAACATCGTCCACCAGCGTCCGCAGGTCAATCTCGACCGGCGTATCTTCATCGGTATTCAGTGTCGTCCCCGTCGCGACCGGGTCATCGTTCACTGCGTCCACGTTCACGGTCATCGTGAGCGGTCCGGTCGTGATTGCCGCTGCACTCCCGTCGCCGGTATCCGTCACGTCGTAGTTAAACGAGGCCGGACCGTTGTAGTTCGCCGTCGGTGTAAAACGAGCCGTGTGGCCGTCCGCCAGCAGTTCTACGGTGCCGTTCACCGCCCCCGAGACATTGAAAATCAAATCTTCGGCGGCCGTTTCGACGTCGGAAACAAATGTCCGCAGATCGACTTCAAGCGGGGTGTCTTCCAAAATATTAAATGTCGTGACATCCCCTTGCGGAACGTCGTTTACCGCCGCCACGTCCACCACAAACGTCTGGCTGATACTCAGTCCGCCCGTGTCGGTCGCCTGAACGGTGATCGTCGACGTCCCGTTGGCATTCGGAGCATAATCGAGTGTCAACTGGCCGGTAGTCGGGTTGATCATCGCCGACGCAAACAGCGATGCGTTGCTGTTCGCTGTGATTTCAAAGTCCAAGTCGCTGTCCGCATCTTCCAAGTCGTCAAAAGCGGCAAACAGATCAATCAGGCTTGAGGGAGCGTCTTCCAGAACGGCAACGTCTTCAATCGGTGTTTCCACAAATGGCTGATCATTGTCGCCACCGACATTGATATCGATCGTGATTGGACCAACGAGGATCGCCGCTGCACTGCCGTCACCCGTGTCGGTCACGTCGTAAACGAAGGACGCCGGACCATTGTAGTCCGCACCGGGCGTAAACCGCGCCGTGTAGCCATCGGCGAGCAGCTCCACGGTCCCGTTCACAGCACCCGACACGCTGAAGAACAGATCGTCGTCAGCCGTTTCGACGTCATCCACCAGCGTACGCAAGTCGATCTCAACCGGCGTATCTTCATCAGTCGCCAAGGTCGCTGCCGTCGAATCCGGCTCATCATTCACCGCAGCCACGTTGATGTCGATCGTCAACGGCCCCACGATAATCCCCGGGGCATCACCATCGCCCATGTCCGTCACGTCATAAACGAACAACGCCGCACCATTGTAATTCGCACCCGGCGTAAACCGTGCCGTGTAACCATCGGTCAGCAGTTCCACCGTGCCGTTCACGCCACCGGAGACATTAAAGACCAAGTCGTCATCAGCGGTTTCGAGATCGGCAACCAACGTTCGCAGATCGATTTCGACCGGTGTGTCTTCATCGGTCGCCAAGGTTGTTCCTGTCGCAACCGGATCATCATTCACCGCTGCCACAGTCACGTCGATCGTCACCGGACTGACCGTAATCGGAGCATCACCGCCATCACCCGCATCCGTCACGTCGTAAGCAAATGAGGCCGGGCCGTTGTAGTTGGCACCGGGCGTGAACCGGGCCGTATAACCATTGGCCAGCAATTCCACCGTGCCGTTCACGGCTCCTGACACGCTAAAGACAAGATCGTCGTCAGCCGTTTCCACATCCTCGACGAGCGTTCGCAGGTCAATCTCAACCGGCGTATCTTCATCGGTTGCTAAAGTTGTCGGATTCGCCACTGGATCGTCGTTCACCGCAGCCACGTTCACATCGATCGTCAATGGGCCACTAGTAATCGCCGCCGCACCGCCATCCCCTGTGTCCATCACGTCATAGACAAATGAGGCCGGACCGTTGTAATCCGCACCCGGTGTAAACCGTGCCGTGTGACCATCGGCGAGCAATTCCACCGTCCCATTGACCGCACCGGAAACGCTGAACACCAGATCGCCGTCCGCCGTCTCGACATCTTCGACCAACGACCGCAGGTCAATTTCAACCGCTGTGTCTTCGTTCGTATTCAGCGTCGTCGCACCGGCCACCGGAGCATCATTCACCGCGGCCACATTGATCTCGATGACTTGCGGAGCGGACGTGACCGCAGCGGCACTGCCATCTCCAGTATCCGTCACGTCGTAGACGAACAAAGCAGGACCATTGTAGTTCGCACCGGGTGTGAACCGCGCCGTGTGACCATTGGCCAGCAGTTCGACGCTGCCATTCACGGCACCCGATACATTGAACACGAGATCGTCATCGACCGTTTCAACATCGTCCACCAGCGTCCGTAGATCAATTTCAACCGGTGTATCTTCATCAGTATTCAGCGTCGTTCCCGTCGCTACCGGATCGTCATTCACCGCCGCCACCGTGATGTCGATCGCGAACGGCCCGACGACAATCGCTGGGTCCACGCCGTCGCCGGTATCTGTCACGTCATAGACGAACGAAGCAGGACCGTTGTAATTCGCACCGGGCGTGAACCGCGCCGTGTAACCATCTGTCAGCAATTCTACGCTACCATTGGTCGCGCCAGACACACTGAACACCAGATCGTCATCGGCCGTCTCGACATCGTCCACCAACGTCCGTAGGTCAATTTCGACCGGTGTGTCTTCGACAGTATTCAGCGTCGTTCCAGTGGCTACCGGAGTATCATTCGTCGCACTGACCGTCACATTGATCGTCACCGGATCGCTCGTGAGAGGAGTATCCGCACCATCGCCGGTATCAGTCACGTCGTAATCAAACGAGGCCGGACCGTTGTAGTTCGCGCCGGGTGTGAATCGTGCCGTGTAACCATTGGCCAGCAATTCCACGCTTCCATTCACAGCACCTGACACACTGAAGACAAGATCGTCGTCGGCTGTTTCCACATCCTCCACCAACGTACGCAGATCAATCTCAACCGGCGTATCTTCGCTCGTCGACATTGTCGTAGAACTTGCCACTGGATCGTCATTCACCGCAGCGACGTTGATGTCGATCGTTTGCGGAGCGGACGTAATCGCAGCAGCACTGCCATCTCCCGTATCCGTCACGTCGTAGACGAACGACGCCGGACCGTTGTAGTTCGCACCGGGAGTGAACCGCGCCGTGTAACCATCAGCGAGGAGTTCCACGCTGCCATTGACCGCACCAGATACGTTGAACACGAGATCGTCGTCGGCCGTTTCGACATCATCGACCAACGTTCGCAGGTCGATCTCAACGGCTGTGTCTTCGTCAGTATTCAGCGTCGTTCCCGTCGCCACCGGATCATCATTCACCGCCGCCACCGTGATGTCGATCGCGAACGGTCCGACGATGATCGCTGGATCCGCGCCGTCGCCGGTATCTGTCACGTCATAGACGAACGACGCCGGACCATTGTAGTTCGCACCCGGTGTGAATCGCGCCGTGTGACCATCTGCCAGCAGTTCGACCGTACCATTCACCGCGCCAGACACGTTGAACACCAGATCATCATCGACCGTTTCGACATCATCGACCAA
This sequence comes from Symmachiella dynata, assembly GCF_007747995.1. Taxonomy (NCBI): domain Bacteria; kingdom Pseudomonadati; phylum Planctomycetota; class Planctomycetia; order Planctomycetales; family Planctomycetaceae; genus Symmachiella; species Symmachiella dynata. Next base: position 7,271,324 of record NZ_CP036276.1, read on the forward strand.
CGTCCGTAGATCGATCTCCACCGGTGTATCTTCATCGGTATTCAGCGTCGTTCCCGTCGCGACTGGATCGTCATTCACCGCCGCCACATTGACGTCGATGGTTTGCGGAGCAGATGTGATCGCAGCGTCGCTGCCATCGCCCGTATCCGTCACGTCATAGTTGAACGATGCGGAGCCGTTATAGTTCGCACCCGGTGTGAATCGTGCCGTGTAACCATCGGCCAGCAGTTCGACCGTGCCGTTCACAGCGCCCGATACGCTGAATACCAAATCGTCGTCGGCCGTCTCAATGTCGTCAACCAGCGTCCGTAGATCAATTTCAACCGGCGTATCTTCATCCGTCGCCAAGGTCGTCCCCGTCGCGACCGGATCGTCATTCACCGCCGCCACATCCACGATGAACGTCTGGCTGATGCTCAAACCACCGGTATCAGTCGCCTGGACCGTGATGGTTGATGAACCGTTGGCATTCGGAGCGTAATCGAGCGTCAACTGGCCGGTCGTCGGGTCAATCATCACCGACGTAAACAGCGATGCGTTGCTGTTGGCCGTGATCTCCAAGTCCAACTCACTGTCCGCATCTTCCAAATCTTCGAAGGCGGCAAACAAATCGACCACGCTCGAGGGAGCATCTTCGATCACAGCCACGTCGCCAATCGGTGTTTCCACAAACGGTTGATCGTTATTGCCACCGACATTCACCGTAATCGTCACCGGCCCGACGGTGACGAATGGGTCGTCCCCACGGATTCCGTCATCAGTGACGTGATAGTCGAACGCGGCAACTCCGCTGAAGTCTTCATCCGGGGTGAAGCGGGCTGTGTAGCCGTCAGGTAACAATTCGACCGTACCGTTCACCGGGTTGGATACGGCAAAGGTGAAGTTGTCATCCTCCGTCTCGACATCTTCAACCAAGGTCCGCAAATCGATCTCGACCGCTGTGTCTTCAGTGGTATTCAACGTCGTCGTGCTTGCCACGGGTGGGTCGTTAACGTCTTCCACAATGATGCGGAACGTTTGTTCGACGAACAACCCGCCGGTATCGGTCGCGCGAACGGTGATGACGGTCAGCCCTGCGGCGTTTGCTGCATATTCCAACGTGAGTTCGCCGGTGACTTCGTCGATGGAGACGTTTTCGAACAATATAGCGTCGGTGTTGCCGGTCACCTCGAACACCAAGTCTTCATCCGGATCTTCGACGTCGCTGAAATATGTGAAGAGGTCCAGGACCGTCGGCGGGGCATCCTCATTGACATCAAAGTTAGACAAGACCAACTCGATCACGGGTGTGTCGTTCTCAGCAGCAATAACAACATTGTTCACGATCGGTCCCACAGTGATCGGTGCAGCACCAGAATCGCCCGTGTCCGTCACGTCATACTGGAACGACGCTGGGCCGAAGTAATCCGCTCCGGGTGTGAATCTCGCCGTATAGCCATCCGCCAGCAATTCGACGGTGCCGTTGACCGCGCCTGAAACGCTGAACACGAGATCGTCGTCAGCCGTTTCATCGTCTTCGACCAGCGTCCGCAGGTCGATATCGACAGCGGTGTCCTCGTTGGTATTCAAAGTTATACCGACGGCGACCGGTGCTTGGTTCACGGCAAAAACGTTGACGTCGATTGTTACCGGACCGGAACTGATCGGCGCGTCGCCGCTGTCACCGGTATCTGTGACTTCGTAATCGAATGCAGCGGGACCGTTGTAGCCATCAGCCGGCGTGAACACCGCCGTATACCCGTTGGCCAGGAGTTCAACGGTGCCGTTGACCGCGTTGGACACGGAAAATGCCAGATCGATATCCGGTGTTTCCACATCGTCAACGAGCGACCGCAGATCGATTGAGACCCCAGTCCCCTCGGTAGTGTTGAGCGTTGTCGTTTCCACAACCGGAGCGTCGTTGACAGGAGCGATGATGATGTTAACTATAAACGGGCCGACAGTGACCGGGCCGTCGACACCATCGCCAGTATCTGTGACTGTAAACTCAAAATTACCGAAACCGTTGTAATCGGGGACGGGAATAACAGTTGCAAAATGGAGGCTGTTCCAATTGAGAATGATGTTATCAACGCCGGTGATGTCGAAGACCAAATCTTGACCGGTCGTTTCTACATCGCTAATCAATGACGTCAGGGAAAAGTCGAACCGCTCGTCTTCATTCAAGTTCAACGTTGTGAATATATAGATGGGTGCATCATTGACGGCAGCGACGTTGACGTTGATTACTATCGGGCCAACCGTGATCGGAGAATGAATACCATCCCCCGTATCGGTCACGCCATAGAGAAATGACGCCGCACCATTGTAATCCGCTCCTGGCGTGTATCGCGCCGTGTAGCCGTCAGACAGCAATTCCACCGTGCCGTTGACAGCACCGGAAACACTGAACACAAGATCGTCATCAGCCGTTTCAGCATCATCAACCAGCGTTCGCAGGTCGATTTCGACAGCCGTATCTTCGTTAGTATTCAAAGTCGTGCCAACGGCGACCGGTGCTTGGTTCACATTGGCCACGTTGACGTCGATTGTCACCGGTCCGGAAGTGAGCGGTGCATCTCCATTGTCTCCGGTATCGGTGACATGGTAATCAAACGACGCAGGTCCGTTGTAACCGGCAGCGGGGGTGAACCGCGCCGTGTAACCGTTTGCTAACAACTCCACGGTACCGTTGACAGCATTGGACACGGAAAACGTCAGCGCGCCGTCCGGTGTTTCCACATCGTCGACCAGCGTACGCAAGTTGATATCGACGGCGGTCTCTTGGTCGGTGTTGAGCGTTGTCGTTTCCGCAACCGGGGCGTCATTGACCGGAGCGTAGTTGACGTTGACGATAAACGGGCCAACAGTGATCGGGGCGTCGGTTCCGTCACCGGTATCCATCACGGTGAATTCGAATGAGGCGGGACCGTTGTAATTGGGAATGGGAAGAACAGTAGCATCACCGTTGGAGGCGAAGTTGAGAACGATGTGATCAACACCGATGATATCGAAGACCAAATCTCCGCCCAGTGTTTCGACATCAGTGACATACGACGTCAGGAAGAAATCGATCCTCTCATCTTCATCTAAGTTGAGAGTTAGACCGGAAAAGACAGGGGCGTCATTGACCGCATTGACGGTCACCGCAAACGTCGTTTCGACAAACTCACCACCAAGGTCGGTGGCGCGAATCGTAATGTCAGCCACACCGTGCAAATTGGGAGCATAATCCAGCGTCAAGATTCCCGTGGCAGGACTGATCGATACTGCTGTAAACAGCGCGGCGTTCGAGTTGCCCACGACTTCATACGTCAACTGCTGATCGGCATCTTCTGCATCGTCGAATGCGGCAAAGAGGTCGATCTGGGTTGCCGCCGCGTCTTCGTCGACGGTGACATCAGCGATACCGGTCGTAGTCGGCGGTTGGTTGGAGCCGATCTCTTCGACAATGGTCGTGGTGACTTGTTGCTGGCCAAGTTCTACCCCACCGGTAACGTCAGTGATGTCGACGATGACCGTTTCGCTGCCTTCATCCAGTTCATCAGCGACTCCAGTGATGGTGATGCTGCCCGACAGACTGCCCGCTTCGATCACGATCGAGTGATCTGACAGCCTGTAGTCGCCTGCCGAGGCTACGAACAACAAGCCCAATGGATCGACGAGCCCGCCGCCAGAAGACATGGTTCCCAGAAAATCGCCCGTAGTCCCGTCGTACTTGAGAATCGCGCCGCTGGCGCTGCTGACATAAAGATTGCCATCCGGACCGAACGTGAAGTCGGTCGGTGCGTCTAGCCCGCCGCCGGATGCGAAGCTACCGAGAAACGCGCCCGTCGTCCCGTTGTAACGGAGGATCTCATCATCAGGCTCATCGATGAGGTAGAGATTACCATCCGGGCCGAACGCTAAACCGGTCGGCTCGTCCAGTCCACCGGCACCATCCCCAAACAACTCCTTGATATAGGCGCCAGTCGTGCCGTTGAACACCAAGACGTTGTACGGTCCACGACTGCCACCACGCCCGTGATTTGAGACATACAGATTGCCGTCCGCGCCGAATGCCAGTCCGACCGGATTTCCCAAATCCTCCGTATTGGGTAAGACAAACTGGTCGATGAACGCGCCGGTTGTGCCGTTGTAACGGAGCACGCTGTCGGTCTGGTTGCTCGTCACGTACAGGTTTCCATCCGGGCCGAACACCAAACCCCGCGGATCGTTGAGGCCGCCGCCGCTTGCAAAGGTGCCAAGCAGCGCACCGGTCGCACCGTCGTATCTCAGGATCGAATCGGTCGCCACGTTGGCCACATAGAAATCGCCATCGGGGCCAATGATCATGTCGCCGGCAGCGCCCGTGAAGTATTCATCGATGAACGCACCCGTGGCCCCGTCATATCGCAGGATGCTATTCGTCGCGCCATTAGCGACAAGCAGCGACCCGCCTTCGATGAAATCGTCGGCCGTTCCGCCAAAGCCCAAGAAGACCGTCACGTCCTCAGTGGTGATCCCTGAGAGTGTCGCTGTGATGGTCACGGTACCGCCCGCTTCTTCGATGATGTTCGAAGAGGCGTCCAGCGTGACCTCGGGGACAAACGCCGCTGGAATGACGTTTATCAAAATGTATGTGAAATCGGTGGCAGCCTCCGAGTCGGTCACCCTGATTAAAATTCCTTCCATCCCGCTGGAACCGGGGTTGCTGCGATATGACAGCGTGGCGAGTGCGGCGTTGATGTCTGCGACGGCGCCTTCCACCATGATATCGTCCGTGCCGTTTCCAGACACGGTCAACCCAGACGTATTGCCAAGCGTTATGTTGCCGAAGGTCGAACTCAACTCAAGTGCAACGGTGGCCGAATCGATGTCCGTGACGCTCACGCCATCGATATCCAATTGCGTATCTTCGTCCACAAACAACTGCCCCGGAACGGTAAGAACCGGGGCGTCGTTAATATTGTTGACGATGATCGAAAAGGTCTGTGCCTCACTGATGTTCACGCCACCGTTGGCGGTCCCACCGTTGTCCATGAGTCTTACAGTAACAACGGCCGTTCCCGCAGCGTCATCGGCCACTGCGAACGAGAGTGCTCCCGCCGCGTTGATCGTGGGACCGTCGGTGAAGAGGGCATCGTTGTCGGTCGACACCAAGAACGACAGCGTCTGACCACTTTCGTCTGTCGGACCAGCAGCAATATTGGTAGCAAACGCATAATTCGTTAGCCCGCCCGAATCCTCATCCACCACCTGGTCGCCCGCCAAGGTAAAGGACGGACTATCGTTCACGCTGGTGATATCGACATTTACTGTGATCGGCCCCAACGTGATGGCCGAATCGGCACCGTCACCCGTATCCGTCACGTCGAAGTCAAATGCAGCTGCTCCGAAGTAGTCGGCGGCAGGCGTAAACCGCGCCGTATAACCATCCGCCAGCAATTCAATTGTGCCATTCACGGCACCGGAGACGGTAAACGTCAGATCGTCGTCGGCGGTTTCCAAGTCATCGACCAGCGTCCGCAGATCGACATCCAAAATCGTGTCTTCCACAGCATTGACCGATGTGGAGACAATCACCGGATCGTCGTTCACAGCAGTGATCGTCACATCGAACGACTGCGTTACGGTTTGTCCGGTGGTGTCCATCGCCTCAATGGTCAAGGTCGCCGTACCATTGGCATTGGCGGCATAGTCGAGCGTGAGCATGCCGGCGGCGATGTTCAGTGAGGTAAAGAGCGCCGGATTAGTATTGTCACTGACGCGGAAGGACAACTCCGTATCCAAATCCTCCGTGTCACCGAATGCGGCAAACAAATCAACGATTGTCGAAGCCGCATCTTCTGCAACAGTGACATCGTCAATCTGGGCCTCAATGAACGGCGGCACACTTGTGGGAATGCGACTGCCGAAATCGAGGTTACCAATCGTCTCACCCGGATGAACGGTTACGGTGTAGGAAAGCGGAATGACCGGCTCGACAAGTTCGTCATCCTCAATGGTCACCGTGGCATAGCGCGGTGCACCGACCGTATAGCCACTGCCCGACTCCACCGTGATAACAATCGTCTCCAACCCTTCCGCAGCTCCATCCGTGAGCGGCGTCAGGTCGACCGTGACGGAAGAGTCGCCATCCAGGATGGTCGCAATTCCGGAAAGTGCTACGAAATCGCTGCCAGCGGTCGCTGTGCCGCCGATGGAATAATGAACCTCCAGCGCGCCGGAAGTCGTATCCGTACGCGTGAACGTAAACGCCCCCGCGGTAGCCCCTTCTTCGTCAATTGTTGAAATCACGGTATCGACCGTGACAAACGGTAAACTCGTTCCCGGCGGGCGATAGGACTGGGCTTGGTTGTAGTCGACTTCATATCCCAGGTCCGCCAACGCACCGACCGTCACCAGACTGATCATCGCATTCGGATCGCTGATCGAGGTCATCAACTCGTTATCGAAAACCGTCTCGCGCCAGTGACTGCCCACCGACCCTGGGCCACCTACATTTTCCAGAGGAATTGAGGACGCTGAAATGTTAAAGATGTCCGCGTACTGCTGCACCGCCTCTGCGCCAATGTATCGCGGATCCGGAGTCCCCACGTTGACCCGTAAACCGTTTGCGTCCCACAACACCCCCAGTCCCAAAGCGTGACCGATTTCGTGGAGGATGGTGCCGAAGAGTTCCGGGTGATCAAGATCGTTGACATCGAGCACGACCTCTCCGCGCACAGGCAATAATGTTCCTTCATGATACCCGCCCTCTGGAATGAGCGGACGTGCTTGACCGAGGGTATTCCCCACACCATCGATGTCGATTGTATACACATCCATTAGAAAATCATCGACAAAGAACCCGTCCGGGCTGACCATGTCGGACAAGTCCCCGACGATAATTGACTCCCAAATCGCCGCGGCATCGAGGAAGAGTTGTTCCTGCTGCGGCGTGAGCGTTGCCGACAAAAACCGGAAATCAATATCGAAACCGGCCTGTGTCTCCGCTTGCGAACCAGGGAACGTCTGCACCCGGTCGGTCCCGTCGGGATATTCGACGGCAACAGTATAAGTCCCCGGCGCAAGATTGGTGAATTCATACTCGCCTTGTGCGTTCGTGGTCGTAAAGGGTTCGTCGGCAACATCGCGGACACCGTTCCCATTGATGTCGAGATAGACCACAAATCCTGCCAGCGGATCTTCGACCGCGTCCTGCACGCCATCGCCGTTCGTGTCGTTCCATTTGATACCGCTGAGCGTTGAGGGCTCGAAAACCGTAAACGTGCGAGAAAAGACATTATTGTCTTCGCCACCAGGCCCTTCATCGACGTCGTCGCCCGAGTCGACCGTCATTTCGAGCGTGTGTTCACCGGCCGACAGTTGACCTAAGAAGATGTCTTCAAATCCTGCAAAATTAAACACTCCAAGTGTACCGGTCTGTTGCAGGGTAGTGACTTCCACCCCGTCGAGCGTCAGAGTTACAGAATATGAACCGGACGGTATGCTGCCAAAATTACCGCTGCCCAGATCGACGTAAATATCATCCGTCGTGAGCAGCAGCGGTGTCGACGTATTGGTTCCCGACTCCTTGGAAATCACGATGGGGTTGTCCCACCCCGCAGCTAAGCCGGGTCCGATATCCGCGTACCCCGCAGCACCGACGTTGATGACCTTGTAGAAGATGTTGTTGCCTTCACCGCCGGACAGCCCTTCATCGACGCTGCCCGTCGAATCGATGATCAACTCGATGGTGTGGATACCGTTGCTGAGCGTGCCAATCGCGATGTCCTGGAAATCGAGCGCAAACTCATTCACGCCCAACGGAGTCGAGCGCGTGAGAGTTGTGATCGTCGAGCCATCGATGCGAAGCGTCACCGAAAACGGACCCGCCTCGGCAATCCCGAGATTCGCCACTCCCAAATCGACAAATAGGTTGTCCGTGGCGTTATATGCCAAAGCATCCGTATTGGTTCCCGTAACTGTGGAAACGACGATTGGGCTGTCCCACACACCGTCGATCACGTCCGGCACCAAGTCGGGCAATGGCGAGTCATCATTCTGAATCGTGGCGACTCCCTCGCCATCTTCGATGACCGCGCCGGAGGCGTTGTTGAGCACCACCGAAAAGGTTTCGTCATCCTCAAACAACGTGTCGCCGAGAATCTGTACAACAATTGTCCGCTGAGTCTCACCCGCGGCAAAGGTGATTGTTCCGTCGGTAGCAACGTAGTCCCTGCCTGCTTCAGCGTTATTTGCAAGTGGATTGACGAAGACCCGATCGACCAACCCCGCTGCGGACGAGTCGACGGTCGTGAAATCGACAGTAGCTTCACCGGAGGCATCGCCACTTCGAGTGACCGTGAAACTTGCCAGTGAGCCGACGGGACCGGCAAATCGCAGCACCTCATTCAACCGCGCGCTGATGACATACAGGTTGCCGTCCGCATTCACCTGAATGTCGCTGATGTCATCTAACCCACCGGCACCTGGTGCTACAAAATCACCGATCAACTCACCCGTCGTCGCATCAATTTGCATCACTGATGAGCCAGCACGGTTGGTGACAAACAGCAACGAGCCGTCGGCCGAAAAAGCGAGACCACTCGGGATCCGTGGACCGGGAATGGCGGCGAAACGCCCCAAGAACGCTCCCGAGTCACCGTCATAGCGGAGCACTCCAGCGGTGCTGTCATTGCGGGTGTCGTTCACGACGTACAAATCGCCGTCCGGACCGAAAACCATGTCCTGAGCACCGGTCAATCCGCCGGTTTCATCGACACCGCCGGTCAGCGGATCGTCACCGACGAAGATGTCGACAAATTCCCCCGTGACCGCGTCGAAACGCAAAACCTGATCGGGGAGACTACTTTGACCGATGAGCACATACAACAGCCCGTCTTCGCCGAAGAACATCGTCCGCGCGTTGAGCACTTGATCGGCGGGAATAAAGGTGTCCACGAACGTGCCATCCACCGGATTAAAACGATGAACACCATCTCCCAGGGTATAGACGTTATCGTCCGGTCCGAAGACAACCGCATCGAAGGTCAGCACGCCTCCATCGTTGTCGAGAATAAACTCCGCACCATGATTGAGCGGCGTGGACAGCGGTTCGCCCGTCTGCCCGTCATAGCGAAACACGCCGGCCCTCGAACCGACATAGAGATTTCCATCGGGGCCGAACGTAAGGGAACGTGGGATATTCACCCCCCCCTCGCCGGAGGAAACGAAGGCATCCATGAATTCCCCGCCACCCAGCCCGGCCCCTTCAGTGACAGTCACGTCGCTGACAGAAATCGTCGGTTGCGCCGGCGGAGGGACGTCGTCATTGATGATCGTACCGACCGCCCAGTCATCCGTAATCAGCGTGTCGTTAATCTCGAAGAAAAAGACCCCAAACGATTCGTCCGGTTCAACAACCAAATCAGAATAGACTGGAACCGCAATGATGATTTCCGACACGCCTGGTTCAAAGATTAAATATCCGCCCCACCCCCATTGTGCCGTCGGCCCGAAGTCAGCATTTGGACCGCCATCCGCACTGCCGGCCTCAAATTCGAACCTAACACGCAATCGCTCGGAAGTGCTGCCGGGACGCGTCGCGACAAAGTTGAAGTTCTTGGTTCCCAAGTTGCCTTCGACATAGGTGACGTCGGAAATGAACAACTCGCGGACGTCGTCGTTGAGAATTCGGCCCTCCCCTTGGCCGACAGCGATCGCCCCTCCAGCAACATTGGACAAATTGACGAAGAAGGTCTCGTTGGCTTCGTCGTCGAAATCACCGGCGACCTGCACCGTGATCGTCTTCTCTGTTTCGCCGGCCAAAAAGGTAAGCGAGCCGCTTGTCGTTTGATAGTCGCCCCGCTCGCCGATCACACCGCCGTTGTTCTCGAACCAACGAATCGAATCGTCGCCGAAGGAGGCCGCAGCCACATCCACGTCGCCATCACCATCGATGTCGGTGAGGATAATTTTTTCAACCCCGACGGAAACTGTCGAAATATAGTGAAACCGATAATTCCCATAGCCGAGATTTTCATACCAAGCGATTTGCGACAAACCCGCAGTAGCGGCGACGACGTCCAGGTCACCATCGCCATCAATATCAGCAGTCGCCACCGAGTTTGACGACCCCGCAAAATCATCAATGACATAATGTGTGAAGTTTTCATTTCCGTCGTTTTCGTACCAGTCAATGGCGTAAGTTGAGCCCGTAAGCACGTCGAGGTCGCCATCACCATCCATGTCGGCAGCCCACACCGATTCAATAGTCCAGACTTCGTCGGCAATGATATGCTTAGTAAAGTTCTCGCTACCATCATTTTCAAACCACAAGACCTGCCGCGGACTTAGCATCGAACCAACAAAGTCTAGATCACCGTCCTGGTCGAGATCAATAACTTCGAAGTCATCAGCGCGTGCCGCGCCGGTACTCACCGTGTGGTAAGTAAAACCGCCGGCGCCGTCGGACTCATACCATACTAGGATGGAGTCAAAATTGACGGCCACGACGATATCTAGGTCCCCATCCGCATCGAGATCGACCACTTTGACGTCCGAGGGACGATCAAGTTCACCTGCGCCACTAATCGTCCGCTCTGTGAAATTTTCACTGCCATCGTTCTCATAAATGTTGACCTCGTTGCGGGCGTAGGAAGTCGCAATGATATCCACATCGCCGTCGCCATCGATGTCCGCTGTCGCCACCCCATAGACGTCGCCTAAAATGACGATTTCGTGAAACGTATAATTCTCGTTGCCGTCGTTTTCATACCACGCGAGTGTGTTATCATCGCGCGACGAGGAAACCATGTCGAGATCGCCGTCACCGTCCACATCGGCGACCTGTACGTTGCGAGCTCCATCGGCCGTGTTGTCGATCAGATGCTCTTCGAAGCGCGAGAACTCTGTCGAGACATCCACGATCCCCAATGCCGTGCCGTCTGCCGTGGTGAAATCGACGGTCGTTTCTCCCGACGTATCGCCGCTGCGGGTCACCGTGAATTCAACAGTTTTTGAAAGCAGATCGCCTTCTGTCACGACGGCATCGCCGATCGAAACAGTCGCCCCCGGCAAGGCGTCATCGTTGAGAATCGTGCCGCGCGCCTGACCGTCATCCACCGAACCGCCCACGGTGTTACTAAGGCTGACGAGTAAGTATTCGTCTTCCTCATGTGCGACGTCGCCATTGACGATGACCGTGATCGTCTGCTGGGTCACGCCATCGGCAAACATCAACGAACCGCTCGTCGCGAAGTAATCACCCAGCTTCTGATTTTCGTAGTAGGTGATCGTATCTTCGACCGTTGAGGCAGACAGGATCTCCAGGTTTCCATCACCATCCAAATCGTCGGTGAAGAGCGTCGGAGCCACCAGCTTACCCGCTGTCACCGTATGCAATGTCCAAAAGTTGCGGCCGAGGTTTTCATGCCATTGAATGCCCGCATCATCCCCCCCCACGGAAACGACAACGTCCACATCACCATCGCCGTCCATATCGGCGGTCCGCACATCGCGTACCCCGTCAGGGGTGGTACGGATCTCTTGGTATGTAAAGTTCTCGTTGCCGTCGTTCTCAAACCATGTGATGGTATAGTCGCCGTCATAGACAGCCACCACGTCAAGATCGCCGTCATCGTCGAAGTCTGCGGAGGAGACCGCAGTGGGTGTCGCCTCACTCGGCGCTTCGAAAATCACATGCCGCGTGAAGATTTCATTCCCATCGTTTTCAAACCACGATACGGTGTTGTCACCGGGGTTTGATGTGAGAACGTCCAGATCACCGTCACCATCCAGATCCGTCGCCTCAAACGCATTCACTTGGTTTGCAATATTGGTCACAACCCGCGTTGTGAAATTTCCATTGCCATCATTTTCGTACCAGAAAACGGTGTGGTCGAAATCAGACGACGCCATCGCATCCAGGTCCCCGTCGCCATCAACGTCGGCAACAGCAACCCTTTTCTCGCCTGCAACGGCAGTGTCGATTGCATGGAACGTGAAGTTCTCGTTGCCGTCGTTCTCGTACCACGCAATCGTGTTGTCTTCGCGCGAGGCCGTGAGGATATCCGTGTCGCCATCGCCATCGAAGTCACCACTGGTCACATCTTCGGCACCATTGGCCGACGTGGTTACGGTGTGCGTTGTAAATACTCCGCCGCCGAGATTTTCGTACCAATGAATCGTATCGGAAAAATACGAGGCGGACAGAATGTCACTGTCCCCATCGCCATCAACATCGGCCGACGACACCGCCTCAGCGCGATCGGCCGTGGAGCTCAGAGTCTGTTCATTGAAAAACGTTTGAACCGGCGTCGCGTTCCCGCCGCCGGTTTCGAAATCGACGGTAACCACTCCTGAGGAACTACCGGTCCGGTCGACAGTGAATTCGAACGTCGATGTGCCGGCATCGCCCTCGGAAATCGAAAGATCGCCAATGGTCAGCGACCCCGCCAACAACGTGCGGTCTTCCAGTCCTTCCAAGGACAGCGGGATCTGTCGTCGACAGGTGCTAAACTTCCGCCAACTGCGATTTCGGCGACGGCGTTGAGAGGTCAAGCGAGTATAACGTTGCGAGCGAGCCCAAGAGGTGGTGAGCAATGACCAGAAAGACATGCAGGTTCATCCCGTCAAAATAGGGGGGCGATGAATCGATTTTTAATAAGAAACAAAATGATTGAGATGGAATATAAAAATCAACGATCTGCCGATCCCGGAAGGCAACGACAGACGTGCGAATCCGCAGATTTGCGAATCCTAAGACTGGGGAGTTTGTGTGGCAGAGGGCCCGCAAAAGCGCACCACACAGAACCAAAGAATTAACAAAGCGAGCAGCGAAGCGATGTAGATGTAATAGAAGAATGGCCTAAGAGCGACGACGTGATAGCGAGCGCGAGTGATCCCGACATGAGCTGTCTCCGTAAATCCAAAGGTGTAACATCAGAGCGAAAATGTTCGACACGCGTATCAACTGCAACGCGAAGCTTGATTGAATAGCAGCTGACAAAACTGGAGCAGAAGAGTTCAACGCAATACCCTAGCGAAACGAGCAAAAGCGACCGACGAAAAGAAGTGACAATGCGTCGGTGTCGTTGCGTTGTTTAGCAAAGCGAACTTGCGATGCGGGCCAGTCTAAACTGCGCAATTCGCGAAATCAACAAAAAAAGCAGAATCCCTCCAAACCCTCCGGCCTGCAGAGAATAGAAAGCGCGAGTCGGCACGCGATTTCACGCGGGAGTCAATCAACCAAACAGCGAAAAAGCATCCGCACTTCCCCCGGCTTGCGCAAGGATTCCACAAGCGGAGACCCGACTCCACATTGATAGAGAACGTTAATATTCTGCTAAGAACTAGTTCAATACCCTACTGCGTTTGTTCCTGAAACTTGCAAATCCGTGCCAACAGAATGCGGCAGCGGTTTTTGAATCGAATGAAAAGCAGACCACCTCACTTCCATTCCCGGCTTCAAAAAATGCTCTACCACTGACGGCCAAGCAACCATCCGCGATGAGAGCGTCTATCCCAAAGACTGTCTCAACTGTTCCGTGGGCAAGATCGCGGGACACGACTTGTCACCATCAAAACTAGGGTTACTACCTAGCACAGATCTGCACCCCACCCCCGCCCAGCGGCTGATAGGCGTTGAGGATTGCGCGCTGGAATCGTTAAGCTTTCGTAATTGCGCAGCATTGGCTCTGAAATCTTCGGGATTGATCGCTTCTTGTTACTCAACGGTGCGACCAGCTCAGCCGCAACGTTGCCAACCAGCGACACCGGCGTCGTGAACAGGGACTGCGGAACGAAAGCCTGATACCCCACTCCAGCCGGCAAAGCCCTGGACAACTTTCCGGTAGGGGTTATGACAACATCGCACCGATTCACCACCAGCCGCCGCCGCTGGAATTTTGGCCAATTCATTTCGCCTGCCGCAATTCACTGGAGATTTGGATTGCCATTGACGATCGATAGGTAGCGGCGTACTATATTCGCATAGGCGAATTCAATAGGACCCCCCAAGATGGCCACAAAAACTGCCAGCATCTCACTCACGACAATCTTCCGAGCGCTGTCCGATCAGACGCGGTTGCGAATTCTGAATCTGCTGCGCGACGGAGAATTGTGCGTTTGCGATTTGGTCGATGTGCTGGATGTGCCGCAACCAACAGCTTCGCGGCATTTGGCCTATCTGCGGAAGTCCGGACTAGTGCTTGCTCGCAAAGAAGGACTGTGGCACTACTATCGATTGACCCCCAGTTCCTCGCCGTTTCACGAAAAGCTCTGGGAGTGTTTGGCGACCTGCGAAGCTGTCGAGTCTGAACTTGCCAGCGACCGCCAACAACTCAAACATTCGCCTTGCCGTGACTGCTGCGACTAGTTTTTTTTAACAAATACATTCGCCTAAGCACATATAATACCACACCAAAACAACAAGAAATGGGAGATTAGCTCCGATGGCCGATGGAGTCGCCAAGCGTCTGGGTTTCCTGGACCGGTATTTGACATTGTGGATTTTTCTAGCGATGGCGGTCGGAGTTGCCGCCGGCCGCTTGCTTCCCGGTTTGGAAGGTTGGATCAATTCGTTTCAGGTGGGCACAACGAACATTCCCATCGCGGCCGGTTTGATACTGATGATGTATCCGCCGCTGGCCAAAGTCCGCTACGAAGAGATGGGCGAAGTGTTCCGCAATTGGAAACTACTCGCGCTGTCGCTGGTGCAAAACTGGGTCATCGGACCGGTGCTGATGTTTGCCTTAGCGATCTTGTTCCTGCAAGACTACCCCGAATACATGGTGGGGTTGATCATGATCGGCCTGGCCCGTTGCATCGCGATGGTCATCGTCTGGAATGAGTTGGCCAAGGGAGACAGCGAATACGCCGCCGGGTTGGTGGCTTTCAATAGTATCTTTCAAGTGCTGTTTTTCAGCGTCTATGCCTGGGTATTCATCACCCTGTTGCCGCCGTTATTTGGATTGGCGGGAAGCACTGTCCAGATCGGTATCGGTGAAATCGCGCAGAGTGTCTTCATCTACCTGGGCATCCCCTTTTTGGCCGGCATGGCCACACGGTTTGTTTTAATCCGGGCTAAAGGTCGGCAGTGGTATGAACAACAATTCATTCCCACCATTAGCCCGCTGACGCTCATCGCACTGCTGTTCACAATTCTGGTGATGTTCGGGCTGAAAGGAAATTTGATTGTACAGATTCCTGGTGACGTGGTGCGGATCGCTGTGCCGCTGTTGATTTACTTTGTCGTAATGTTCTTGGTGAGTTTCTGGATGGGGAAAAAGATCGGTGCGGACTATTCAAAAACGACCACGATCGCCTTCACTGCGGCCAGCAACAATTTTGAACTCGCCATCGCCGTGGCCGTCGCCGTCTTCGGCATCAACTCCGGCGCCGCTTTCGCAGCTGTGATCGGACCGTTGGTCGAAGTCCCCGTGTTGATCGGATTGGTCAATGTCGCTCTCTATTTTCAAAAACGATACTTCGGTGACGAAATCTCAGACGACGAAACCCTGCAATCCGCCGCGGCGGCCGCCTGCCCGACAGTTCGTGGCAGCCACGCAGAAGCCGGGCAAGATTAATCACCAATTGAAACGCGAACCATAAAAAAGGAATACCATCCGATGCCAAAGCGAGTCTTAATTCTCTGCACCGGAAACTCATGTCGTTCACAGATGGCCGAAGCGCTCTGGGAATCGCTGGGCGGCGGCAGTTGGCAGTCTGAATCCGCCGGCTCAAAACCCTCCGGCTACGTGCACCCTTTAGCCATCCAGGCGATGCAGGAAATGGACATCGACATTCCCGAACATCAAAGCAAATCGCTCGATCAGTTCCAAAACCAACCGTTCGATCTCGTCGTGACAGTCTGTGACAACGCCAAAGAGTCCTGTCCGGTTTTCCCCGGGGCAAAGACCACGTTGCATTGGCCATTCCAAGACCCCGCCGATGCCACTGGTTCGGAAGAAGAACAAATGACCGTCTTTCGCCGCATCCGCGACGAAATCAGAGACAAAATTGAAACCTACTTGCAAACTCTTAAACCTGAAGGAGAGTCAAAATGACCAACGAATCCGCTGTCGATTTTCCCGGCAATTACCGTCTGCACGTCGCTTTGACCGTTTCCAACTTGGAAAAGTCCAAGCATTTCTATGAAATCCTGTTCGGCCAACCCGCCTGCAAAGAACGGCCGCGGTATGCGAAATTTGAGCCGCATGACCCGTCAGTCAATTTGACACTGAACGAAGAAGATGGCAATGTGCGAATCGAAGGCGGATCCGCTCACTTCGGCGTTCAAGTCAAATCCATCGCAGCGGTGCACGCCGCCATCGAGCGTTTCCAAGCAGCCAACATCGAAACGATCACCGAAGAAGGCACTACATGTTGCTACGCCGTACAAGACAAGGTGTGGGCCATCGATCCTGATGGACATAAGTGGGAAGTCTTCGTTGTCCTGCAGGCCGACGCCAAAGATGAACGTTACGAAGCCGCCGGTTGCTGTGGTCCGGAGACCGTTCAACTGAATAAGTAAGACACTGGTTATTTAGTTAAGACACTGGCCTTCCCCACAAATCGTGGGGAAGGCCAAGCCGCAGCCCGCGCGATTTCCCTCAATGACCGTGATCTTCTTCCCCTAGGGCAATTAACTTAGTCGGCTTCCCACCAACCGGCATTGTGGCTAGCACCCCCAGATCCTTAAGCGACATGATCGAAATCGTACTGTCGCCGGGGTTGGTCCAAAATGCGTATTGACCGGCGTGATCAAACGTAATCTGGTGGTGTCCGTAGTGGCCTTCGACGGCGCTGTGTCCCACGGGAATCGTTTCCAGCAACTGTGCGTCGGAAAAATCGAGATCTTGGTTGGGATCAAGTTGGACGATGCTCAAGAATTCGTCCCCTTCGACATCAGCGGGATGGTTGTGAAAGACAAACGCTAAGCGCCGCCCATCAGCTGTTTTGACGATTGCCGGAACCGTGGGCCCGTTTCCCGGTTACATAGGAAGTGGAACGTTCACGAGTTGTGGGGAGGTCTCGTGCGCATTCAACAGCCCCAGCATAGCATAGTCCTCCTCTCCATAAACAAAACTGACGTAGTCGCGGTGCGTTGCAAAAGCCCCCGTGCGCAATGGTTTTTTCGTCTCGGGATTCTCACCAAGCGCGATGTGATGAATTTCCGTATCCGCATGTTCCGCCATCGGATCAAGATCGGCTGCGACCCAACAGATCCCATCGGCCGGCGCAAAGAAAACCTTGTCCGCTGCAGTGGTGGCGCCGTGAATCACCCCCGTAGGCAGTGCTAGCGAATAAGCGATCTCCTCGTTTCCCTCAGGCTGGATACGAGTCACGTCCACGCGTCCCTGATTGGGACCGCCACCGTCAATCCAGGTCCCATATCCGGTTCGGTTTTCCGCCACGGCCAACGTAATGTGATGTCCGCCGCCGGCATGGAACCCTTGTGATACGTTGACCTCCCCTTCTCCATCAACGACTGAAGGATCGATCCGGGTGTAACCGTTTTTGCGATCATTGGCTAAATAATAGACGTCTCGATAGACGTACAGATGGGCCGGGTTTCCTTGTTGATCGTCGAGTTTCCGGGCAATGATCCGTGGTTTGTCGTCGAAACTCCAATGCCCATGATCGCCGTGCGCTTCCTCTTCGACACCGGTTGCTAAGAGCACCCACCCGCTCTGAAATACACCGTCCGCGTCGTCCCGCACGCCGACCAGCAACGTACCTTGGCTGCTGTCCATCTGCACGAGATTTTGATGCTCAGCATCGAGCACCGGAAATTCGTCGACGTCATGCATCTCACCCAAACTGGGCGGGTTACCTTGTAAAACATCTGTCCAACGCAGCTTTCGCGTATCGTGGTCTTGAAGAAACAATCGGCAAATCACCGACGGCTCCGGTTCTTCGGCGGCGTGTGCCGATGCGTCAAATGTGATCAAATCCTGCTGCTGACCGCAGCCCACCAACATGAAGGCTGCGTGCAATAGTCCGACATAATTCCAAGTTTTCAGGTTCATGTTATTTTCCTGCGCGAGTCGCATATGTGGGTTCGTAAGATAAATTTCATTCCGCAGCAGAGACAAAGGGCGGCCCGGTTCCCGCTTGAGTTTCCATAAACCGGCCCCGGCGAAATCCGAGAAACACCCAATGGACCTCCGTGTCCGTTTGGGAGAGCCAATAAAACCGTCTGTCTCCCACTGGGGTACGATAGACCGACGGATTTCCTTGCAGCAGTGGGTTCTCTGCCACCGAGGGTTGATGTCGCAGATAGTTGGTCAGCAACCGTTGGTCTCCCTCGGTCATTTCTGATTGCCGCTGCCACGTTGTGCTGTCGATGTGCAGTTTGTCCGGCGGTGTCGACATGGGCCGAAAGACAGCCGTGGTTTCCGCCGAGCAACCCTGTAGACCCCACAGCATGAGCAAAGCGGCCAACTGTTGCACCGCTGAAGTGACAGTGATCAAGCGCATATTCCATTCCTATTCAATACCGGCAACGGCAACGATCCATTGCAGCCGAACAGCGAGCGAGTCATTCTTAAAATTCACTAACGACCTGACCATCACTGCGCGAAAACAGTTGTCGCATGGTCGCCAAGTCGATGTTTTCGTTCATAAACTGCACGCTCCCGTCACACATCAAGATGTTGGCTCCGCCCGCATGCTGACTCCTCGGTCCGGAGACCAATTCGCCATGGTGTGACACATCCGGCTCAGCGGAATTCGGTGGAAAATGGGCGTTCACCAGCACGTGATAGCCTGTGCTGCGAATCCAAGCCCCGGCGCGGCGCCCCTCATAGCGGGTTGCGGGAAATGCCGTTAATGCATCCGCATTCACGGTACAGGGGCCGCCTCCACTCACCCGCTTCATTTGCCGTTGCGCGTCGACCAATTCAGTCGTGTCGTCGCCACGTGAGCCAAACAGAGTTTCAGCCATGAACACCGTCGTCGTTGTTCCATCTGAAATGTCTCTGAAACGAGTCGATGAACCGCGCCAAAACAGGCCATCGTTGAGTCCTGTGCAGTAATTCAATTCGCTCCCGCTGCCGCCATTCACCATATAATTTGCACCGGCAAACAAATCCCCGTTGCCGTCTTGATACATGACTTGACCGGCATCACTCGGGCAGACAAAAACCGGCACAACCCGAGCAGCAGCAGTCGCCAAGAGCGGATTGACCTGAGGAGCCCAAGCCGGCCCCAACAGCAGCGGATCGTTGAAGTCAATCAGACCATGCAGATTCGACTGCTCAAGATAGGGAAGGACTTGAGCTTGCGGAGAATAGCCGTAGTTCGAATCCGCAGCCAACAGCGGAAAGGCAGTATGCACATCGTAATAATTGTGCATGGCAATCCCGAGTTGTTTGAGATTGTTGCGACACTGCGTGCGCCGCGCCGCTTCGCGCGCCTGCTGCACCGCCGGCAGCAATAAAGCAACAAGAATCGCAATGATGGCGATCACCACCAGCAATTCAATGAGTGTAAAACCAGAACGTTTCATAGGTGAGTTCCCAGTCGATGAATACGAAACAATGACGAAAAGCGGCGAACCAGAAACACGCAACCGGCGCCGTCAACTAAGGCGCAAGTATGACCACACAACACCTATTTGTAAATGCAATCCTTTTGCATTTACGTCATTTCCGAAAAATACACCAGTTGCACCTGACGACACTATTCCGCACCAGCCCCACCGCCGGCTATAAATCCCCAGCCCACACCGCATTGGCTCAGGCTGTACCGGTAGCCAGCGACCCTGTTTTAGACTTGTATCTAAGCGTTTGCGGAAATCTAAGCACGCATGACAATTGCACCAGAGCAGTTCACACGCAGTGGCCGGTACTTCCAGAAAGCGCAGTCCAGCCCCAACCCCACGCCGACGGACACCGCACAACAAACAATGGTTCCGCCGATTTGCGTGCGTGCGTTCAACAAATAATTGCACATGCTATTTGGATGCACATACCCAGCAAGGGCCCGGCAAACACGCACCTAAGGCCATGCAGCGCGGCAGATGCGATTACAGCAGCCTGCCGAGAACAGCCAACACAACTGAGCCCACCCAGAGCATTCGAAGATTGCGCATTAAACGCCCCCACGCAGCGCGGGTAGCAGCTGCTCTCGACATGACCGCAAAGCCGCATCAATGGCCTGGTTGCCGATTCACACTCGCCGCAACGGCGCTCGCGCATTTCCCGGCGCGCAAAATTTGCGCGGAATGCACAGAGCGGTCCACATTCGAGCCGCCACCGCCACCCATGGCCATGACTGACCTAGCAGCCAATGGGACGTAAAAACGAACCGTGGGCGACGACCATACTCAACACAGCATTACTCCAACGTCAATTGCGGACCCTGCTCAGTCTTCTTCAGATCCAATTCTTTATCAGACAAAGCCTCGTTGGTCGGCGCATCGAGTGCGAGGACCGTTTGCTCACCATGATCAAACGTTGTGTCCCCAGGAAGAACTTGTCCTACGCGCACCACCAAGCTATTGGCTTCGGGCACAAAACGCACGACCGATTCTTCAGGTGAACTCGCGAGAATTTGCGACAAATGTTCAGCAGCATTTTCGGTAACGGTCAACATCGGCAACTCCTTCTAAGAAAATTACATGGCCATTCACCGGCGTGCCGGCGGACAAGTACGATCTGACCGCCGATCGACACGCCGCAACACCGAGACTTCACCTGCCGGCAAGCCGCGGCACGGCCAAATATTATTTTGTGCTGAATGCATTTTCAAGAACAATCCGCCTCTCAACCCGAGGAGCACTCCCCCGCACACCAAATAAATACCAGAAAACCGCCAAAACCAATTGACACACACCCTCGCATTATATTAACTACACAAAGCATTCTGTCGGCACAACGCCACTCAGCCTGAACTTCACGCTTCGCCTGGCAAGTCAACAAAAGCTCCTCCACCCATGTTCACCATCACCAGCACCGCAGCCTACAAACTCAACGATTTACTGAAGGAATTGAGCGATTCCGAGGCAAAGTGCCTCAGACTCGAAGTGCGCGATTGCCAAGCGATGCTGACCCTGGATGAGCCTCGCGATTTCGACCAAGTTTTTGTCGTCGGCGACCGCAAGGTGCTCGTTGCCGATGCGACAACCTGCGACGAATGCTCGCAAGTCCACCTCGATTGTGGCTCAGCAGGAAACTTTGCACTTGTCTACTCCGGCAATCGCTTCGAACCGAACTGACACAGGCAAACATCGGCCGCCGCGAATCGCGTTGACAATCGCCCCGAGGCCGCCCACAAGCCCGCGCGGCGACACTCTAACCCGCCGATCACACACAGCCTCGCAAAGCCAAAACGAAACCCCACAACACTGGAGCGCAACCCAATGCTAAATGGATGGCTGACCGTTACCGGGATCGCGTTTGCGGTTGTATTGACACTGGTGTTCGCGTTTGTGTTTTCAAGATATGCCGGACTGTGGTTACGCGCCTTGGTTTCCCGTGCGCGCATAGGAATGCCCTCGCTTGTATCGATGACACTGCGACGGGTCAGCCCGCAAAAGATCGTCGACGCCAAAGTCATGGCAGTCCAAGCGGGACTCGAAGGAATTGACAAACGCAGCCTAGAGTCACATCAACTGGCCGGCGGACGCGTTACGAATGTGGTGCGGGCACTGATCGCTGCTCACCGGGCAAAAATCGATCTCGACTGGAACACGGCAGCAGCAATCGACCTGGCCGGTCGGGATGTCCTGGACGCTGTGCGCATGAGCGTCGACCCCCGCGTGATCGACTGCCCAGCCCCGGATGCACCGGGACGCAACACACTCGACGGAGTCGCACGGGACGGAATCCAATTGAAAGTCAAAGCCCGCGTCACAGTGCGCGCAAACTTGGCACAACTAGTCGGCGGGGCGACAGAAGAGACAGTTGTCGCCCGAGTTGGCGAAGGGATTGTCTCGGCCATTGGCTCGTGCGCAAACCACAAAACAGTCCTAGCGAATCCGATGCTCATCTCTCAACGGGTCCAGGACCGCGGACTCGACGCGCAAACAGCGTTTGCCATCGTGTCGATCGACATTGCCAACATCGACGTAGGCGACAATATCGGAGCACGACTACAGATCGACCAAGCCCAGGCGGATATGCGGGTTGCCCGCGCAAAAGCCGAAGAGCGACGCGCCCGCGCAGTCGCGACCGAGCAAGAAATGATCGCCAAGACACGCGAAAACCAAGCCCAGGTTGTCGCAGCCGAAGCGCGGATCCCGCGCGCCCAGGCTTGCGCATTTCGCGAAGGGAACATTGGCACCCGAGACCACCGACGCCGCAGGCACAGTCCCCGGACCGTGACCGCACCGCGCGCAAAAGAAACTGAACAACTCTGACTTCAAGAAAAGGAGAACTGCCATGCACGAAAATTCCGACAGCGTTGTCGATGTCGGCAACTGGGTTAACCTGACTGGATTCGAGCCCGGCGCTGAAGAAGAAAAAATCTATATCGTAGACGACGCAGCGGCACAACCGGCGGAGCTCAAGGTGGGCAAAAGCAGCCCGCTCGCCCAAGCTTTACTGGGCAAGCAAGTGGGAGATGAATTTTCGTTTCAGACACCGGCCGGGAATGTTCAGCTGACTGTTACCGCAACCGGACAGCCTTGACAGCAAGTCCACGCTTGCGACCGGTCACGATGCGCTATGCGGGCGGCTGTTCACTGAGACGATCGGCCGCCTTCTCGGCCGATTCATCGATCGCACCGATGGCCAGCATGGGAGTTGCGTCGATCTCCTCAGCCTCCATCATAGAGACAATGCGCTGCAACGAAGAAAGCGTCTGGGTTTTTTCCCAATCGGCCAACTTGGCGAATTCGTGCACGAATTGCTCCTGAAGCAACGACGGAGCGCTACGGACAAGCTCAGTAGCTTGAGGCGTAGCAACGACAAGCATCCGGCGTTTATCGACGGGGCAGCGGCGGCGAACGACAAAATCACGGCGCGTCAGCCGATCCAGAATCCCAGTAACCGTGCCCTGGCTTAAGTGAACCCGTTTCGCCAATTCACCGGCCGGCACCTCACCGATCTCACAAAGGGCTTTGAGCACAGTGAGTTGCGGCCCAGTGAGCCCATGTTTCTGCAACAGCTTACGGGAGCGTAAGTCGACAGCACGAATGATACGACGCAGCGCAATGAGCACTTGCTCGCAGAAGAAGTCATCGGGTTGCAGCGTCGTCGTCCGTTTAGCGGCCATGCATCACATCCAGAAAATGCGGATATATTACTGTGTACAGAAAGTATCGACAGGCGAGGATTTCGTTGCCTCAGGCACTACAGTAGATTAAAAACCAGTGAATTTAGCGAATCCTTAAATTTGCAGAGGATCACTGTGGACATTTATTTTCAATTGTGTACAAAGTAAATGCTCGGTATTGGCAGTAACTGCCAATAATGTGTTTTCGTCACGAAGCAACAGGGTAGTCAAATCTCTTTGAATTTCCGCGAGCCGACTTTAACCGACGCAGTTCGGATTACGCGGCTTGTCCGACGGTGTCCGCCGTTGGACGTGAATTCGCACTATCTCTCACTGTTGTTATGCCGCGATTTTCACGCAACTTGCGTCGTCGCGGAGCTTGACTCCCAATTGGCTGGGTTCCTGTCAGCATACCGTCCGCCCGGACGGAATGACACTGTTTTCGTTTGGCAAGTGGCCGTTGATCCTCAACATCGCTCTGCCGGCGTTGCTTCACAGATGCTCGACGAATTGTTGGCCCGCCCCGCGTGCGGTCAAGTCAACTGGCTGGAAACAACCGTGACACCCTCCAACACTTCGTCGCAAAAGTTATTCCGGTCTCTGGCAGCGCGGCTGGAGACTGAGTGTAACCGCGAAGATGGCTTCACAGCAGATTTATTCACTGAGGCCGATCCGCATGAACCAGAAGATCTGTACCGCGTCGGTCCGTTCGCACTGAATCACTAATCAACCAGAAAGATTTTGGTCATATGTCTATTTTTAATCGTCTTGAATCGAACGTACGAGGCTACTGCCGCTCGTTTCCCACGACTTTTACGACCGCTCAAAACGCAACACTCACCGATGAGAACGGGCAGGATTTCATCGATTTTCTCGCCGGTGCGGGAACCCTAAACTACGGCCACAACAATTCAGACATCAAAGACCCGCTCATCGAGTACCTGCAACGCGATGGCGTACTGCATGGACTCGACATGCACACCGACGCCAAGGCGCAATTTCTGGAAGCATTTGAAGAACACATTCTGTGGCCGCTGGAACTCGACTACAAAATTCAGTTCACCGGCCCAACCGGAACAAACGCCGTCGAGGCTGCCTTCAAACTGGCCCGCAAAGTGACCGGCCGGACGAATATCGTTTCCTTCACCAACGGTTTCCACGGAGTCAGCCTCGGCTCGGTAGCTGCCACGGGAAATAGCCATTTCCGAGACGCGGCGGGGACTCCGCTGAACAATGTGACGTTTATGCCGTTCGATGGCTACCTTGGCGAAGACGTCGATACGCTGGATTATTTCGAGCGGCTATTGCGCGACAGCAGCAGCGGTCTGGACCTGCCGGCGGCCGTCGTTGTCGAAACCGTCCAGGGCGAAGGGGGCGTGAATGTCGCAAGCGTCGAGTGGTTGCAAAAGCTCGAAGAATTGTGCCATGAATTTGAAATACTTCTAATCGTCGACGACATCCAAGTCGGCTGCGGGCGAACGGGAACGTTCTTCAGTTTTGAAGAAGCCGGGATTGTGCCCGACATCGTGACGCTCTCTAAATCGCTCAGCGCCTATGGATTGCCCATGTCGTTGGTTCTGATGAAATCGGAACTCGACGAGTGGAAACCGGGCGAACACAACGGCACGTTTCGCGGCAACAACCTGGCGTTCGTATCGGCCAAAGCAGCCATCGACCTGTATTGGCAAGATTATTCCATGACACGGTCGGTAAAACGCAAAGGGGCACTGATCGAGAAACGCTTGCAAGAGATTGCCGAAGACATCAATGATGTCGAACTGGAAGTCCGCGGGCGGGGGATGATCTGGGGCTTGGCCTGCCGGGAGTGCCCCGAACTGATGGAACTGGTCAGTGCTGCCGCGTTCAAACGCGGATTGATCATCGAAACCAGTGGCACGGACAGCCACGTTCTGAAGTGCTTACCACCGCTGACCATTGACGATGATCAACTGATCAGCGGACTGGAGACGATTACCGAAAGTTTCGCAGCCGTCCTCAATGATGCAGAGGCCATGAAGTCACTCGGCCTTGCCCACGCCAACTGATTTGATTTTTTGATACTACTCATCCGGAATTTGCAAGAATGATCGTAAAGAACTTAAACGAGATTATCGGCACCGAACGTGATGTCCACGGCGAGACATGGAACAGCCGCCGACTGTTGCTGGCCGGGGAAAACATGGGTTTCTCGATGCACGACACGTTGATCCACGCCGGCACTGAAACCACGATGTGCTATGAAAATCACCTAGAAGCAGTCTACACCATCGAGGGCGAGGGAGAAATCCAAGTGCTGCCGGACGGGCCGACCTATCCGATTGGTCCCGGTACACTGTACGCGCTGAACGAAAACGACCGCCATTGCCTCCGCGCAAAAACGCAATTGCGGATGGTGTGCGTTTTCAATCCACCGGTGACCGGCCGCGAAGTCCACAACGCCAATGGAGCCTACCCTGCGGCGACTGTGGCGGAAACTTGAGACGAGTCGTCGTTGCGCGCCAGAGAGCATCTATCAAACTGGCGGCAAAGTCGCGCCCGGCCAAACCATAACCACAGCCACAGCCAGATTTCCACCGAAGCGAAAAAGGGCCCTGTCCTTCTTTCTGCATTTTTTCGTGTGTGCCGTCTCTTTCGTAGCCCTTAAATTTTTCTAAGGAAACCGAAAGCTTGTACGTCACGCAAAGATTTTGAAGGTTAGTAAATACGATTCCCCATGGAGACAACACCCCCACACAGCATCGATGCGCGGGAAGACTGTTATCCGTCAAGGGTCCAACCCGAACCGGAATTCCTGAAACGATGCGACCCGATCGTCTACAACCATGAAGCTCCAGGACCGCTCTCCGCGGCACAACTCAGCCAGTTTGAGCGCGATGGGTTTCTGATCCTGCCCGCTTTTTTTCCGGAAGCAGACATCGCCACCTATAAGGAAGAAATCCAAAGGCTCGGCGCATCTGATGAAATTCAACAGCGTCCGGAATCGATTCTGGAACCGGACCATTGCGAGTTGCGTTCACTATTTTCCGTGCATAAACCAGAAATCAGCCCCTGTTTTTCTGAGGTGGCTGCGGATCCGCGGATTGCCGGTATGGCGGCACAAATCCTTGACGACGATGTGTATATTCATCAATCACGCGTCAACTTAAAACCGGGATTCGCCGGCAAAGAATTCTACTGGCATTCGGATTTCGAAACGTGGCACGTCGAGGATGGAATGCCGCGCATGCGAGCGGTCAGTTGCTCGCTGCTATTGACCGAGAACTACGAATTCAACGGTCCGCTCATGTTGATTCCTGGTTCGCACTGCCAATTCGTAGCGTGCGTGGGTGAGACGCCCGACGACCACTATCAAAAGTCGCTGCGGCGACAGGAATATGGCGTTCCAGACCAAGATTCGCTCGCGCGACTGGCCGAAGATGGCGGGATTGTCAACGTGGTGGGCCCGCCCGGCACGATTGTGTTGTTTGACTGCAACACGATGCACGGCTCGAATGGGAATATCACGCCGTTTCCGCGATCCAATTTGTTTTTTGTCTACAACAGCCTCAAAAATCGTCTCGTCGAACCGTTTTGCAGCAAAAAACCTCGCCCCGAATTTATCGCCAATCGCACCGCAGTTGCGCCGTTGACCATGCGAGAACTGAACGTCCAATCCCACGCTTGATGAGAGAGAGGGCCCGTGATGCTCGAAGAACTACAAACCATTCGCACGGCGGCGCAATTGTTATCGGTCCGCGAACCAGCGTTGGCCGAGCCATTGCTCGACGCATCTGCTACGATCTGGAAACAGATGTACGAACTCAACGACTGGCCGGCCGATCTAGCAGCAAGTGCCCTGCTATTGGCGAAGCAACTCAGTTCCACCGAGCACGATGTCGAAGGTACCGTCACGGCAATGGACCAAACAACGGCAACTGCGATGGCTAAGGCAATTATGGATTTCGCTAACGAGTTCGAAACCAAGAGCGGAGCGCTGGTCTAAACGATGAGACAACGCGACGACTTATCTTTTCCAATGCACGAATATGCACGGCGCATGCAGGCTCTCCGCGAACGAATGGCGGAACGGGGCCTCGACGCGGTGTTGATCACAACGCCGGAGAACATCTGCTATCTCACCGGTTTTGAAAGCCAAGGGCACTTTTCATTTTGCGCGCTGATCGTGCCGCTTGAAGGGGAACCGATCATGGTTCCCCGTCGACTGGAAGACAGCGGCGTGCAGGCCCGTACCTGGGTTTCGATTAGCTGCCCTTACGAAGAGGTGGAAGATCCAATCCAAAAGGTGCGCGATACGCTGCGTTTGTACGACTTGAGCGACAACCGCATCGGCTTTGAAAAAGATTGTTGGTTTTTCACCGCCGTGCAACAAGAGCGGCTGTTTGCTCTGTCGCACGAAACGTCGTTTGTCGACTGCGCGGGGATTGTCGAAGCGGGGCGATTGATCAAGTCGGATCTGGAAATCGAAATGATCCGCAGTGCAGCCCGTGTTGCAGAAGCGGGTATGCAGGCGGGCATCGAAGCGGTCCAAGAAGGAGCCACGGAAAATGACGTGGCGGCCGACATTCATTTTGCCATGTTCAAAGCCGGAGGAGAATGGCCGGCGATTTCGCCCTTTGTCGCCACCGGTCATCGCGGGTCGATCGGCCACCAAACCTGGGCGGGCGACATCATCAAGAAGAATGAATGCGTCTTTTTAGAAGTCGGTGGCTGCCTCAAGCGGTACCATGCAGCCATGATGCGGACCTGTTTTGTCGGTCAGCCCGACCAGCAAATCATCGATGCGATCAAGACCGTTCAAGAAGCAGTCGACGCCTCAATCGCAATGATCAAGCCCGGGATTCGCCTTGGAGAAGTCGATGCGGTGAGCCGCAAGATCATCGCCCGCGCAGCTCCGAATTTTGGCGGCATGCAAGTCACACGATCGGCCTATTCGATCGGGATCGCGTTTGCTCCGGATTGGGGTGAGGGTCATATCATGAGCATTCGCCACCGTGATCCGCGGGTCTTGCAGCCGAACATGACGTTCCACAACATTCCCTGGGTCCAAATCCCAGGAAAAGGGGGCATCGGCCTTTCGGAAACCATTCGTGTCACCGAAGATGGTTGCGAAGTCATTACGCAATTACCGCGTCAGCTTTACATCAAGTAACGACCAATATCGGATCTCAAGTTGAGCGGGAGCGGCGAGCATTCATGGAGAGACAACCAAGACCGGCCGACCGGGGGAGAGGAACGCGATGGCCTTTTTGACACGGCTGTTCGGCGGGATTCAACGCATCGAAGAGATACTCCTGGGCTGGTCGATCATCGCGATTGCCGCATTGACAATCAGCAATGTCTTCTGCCGCGCCGTTTTGCAGTTCAGTCTGCCGTTCACGGGAGAATTGTCACAATTCTTCATGATCATGGTCACATTTGTTGGCCTTAGTTATGCGGCCAGCCGCGGTCGGCATATCCGTATGACGGCCCTCTATGACCAATTCACCCCGCGCGGGCGAAAGGTGCTGATGATCATCATCAGCGCCTCGACAGCCGCCCTGATGCTGGTTCTTGCTTGGTATTCTTTCCAATACATTGATACCGTGAGGTTTTTAGAAAGCGTCTCGCCTGTTTTGCAGGTTCCGTTGTATCTGGTTTATATGCTGGTCCCGCTGGGATTGATTTCGGCTGCGATACAATATGCACTCACAACCGTACGCAACGTCATGTCACCCGACGTCTATATTTCATTCGACGTGAAAGACGAATACGAACAACCCCTCGACGGGGAAATCTAACGCGGCCCGACTGAGGCGGAGAGAATTCGTGGAAGCGTTACTGATTATCGGAATCATGCTCGTACTGCTGATGCTGGGCTATCCGATGAAGGTCCCCCTGTTGGCGGCGGCGTTGGCCGTCTTGTGGGTCTTTCATCCGGATGTCACCCCAGCGGTGCTCGTGCAACAGATGATCGGCGGCATAAAGCCGGCGGCGCTGATTGCCGTACCGATGTTTATTTTTGCAGCCGACATCATGACACGGGGGCATTCCGCGCAGCGATTGCTCGACATGGTGATGGCCTATTGCGGACACCTTCGGGGCGGCCTGCCCATCGCCAGTGCGGTGAGCTGTACGTTATTCGGAGCCATGTCGGGTTCGACGCAAGCCACCGTCGTTGCTATCGGCGGTCCATTGCGGCCGCGACTTCTCCAAGCCGGTTATTCCGATGCGTTCACCACCGCCCTGATCATCAATGCCAGCGACATCGCCCTGTTGATTCCCCCCAGCATCGGCATGATTGTTTACGGCGTGGTCTCCGGCACGTCGATTGGCGAACTGTTTATCGCAGGCGTGGGTCCCGGTTTGATGATCCTGGGCATGTTCTGTGTTTATTGCTGGATCGCCTCAGTACGCATGAACATCCCGCGTCAACCGAAAGCGGATTCCGCCACACGCTGGAAATCGGTTCGCGGGGCACTGTTTCCGCTGGGATTTCCCGTCATCGTGATCGGTGGAATCTATTCAGGATTCTTCAGCCCCACCGAAGCGGCCGCTGTCTCGGTGTTGTATGCCGTGATTTTAGAGATTGCCGTTTTCCGCGAATTGTCGCTGCGAGATCTGCCGGACATTGCCCTCTCGACCGGGGTCGTCACCGCTGTTGTGTTTGTCTTGGTCGGTGCGGGCGCCGCTTTCAGTTGGGTCATCTCCTTTGCCCAGTTGCCCGATGCATTGATCAACGATTGGTTGGGCTTATCAGCGGCCTCGGGATATTGGACGATTATGCTCACAATCGCCGCCGCGTTTTTCATCGGATGCATGTTCGTCGACCCCATCGTTGTGATTTTAATTTTGACGCCGATCTTTCATCCGGTTGCCGCAGCAGCGGGGATTGACCCGGTCTTGGTGGGAATCGTGGTGACTTTGCAAGTGGCAATCGGTTCTGCGACGCCACCGTTCGGCTGCGATATCTTCACAGCAATCGCCGTGTTTCGCCGCCCGTACTGGGAGGTCATTCGCGGGACACCGCCGTTTATCGCGATCCTGTTGTTGGCCGCCGTTCTATTAATCGCGTTTCCCGGGATTTCCCTGTTTCTCCGCGATCTGGCGTTTGGGTGATGAACATGTCTGCAGCAAAATTGATCCGCGTCCGCTGGCTATTGGCAATCTTGCCGTGTGTGGCGATGCTCTGCTCATGCGGTCGGCCTGCTGCGGAGCAATCGTCCAAGCCGATCCAATGGCGATTTGCCATCGAAGAAACGATTGGCAGCGTCCAGCATGAATATGCGCTCAAATTCAAAGAATTGATCGAGTCGCGTTCCCAAGGCGCGATTGAAGTCACGATCTACCCCTACGGCACGCTCGGGACGTCGGACCAGATCACAGAGTTGGTCGACATGGGCGTTATTCAATTCGCGATGGCCTCCCCCGGTCATCTCGGAAAACTGATCCCTGAAGTGCAGGTGTTCCTGTTGCACTTTGTGTTTTCCGATGACGAGGAAATCAATAACCAAGTACTCAACGACAATCCGGAGTTGCGACGCACATTCGATGAACTGTATGCCCGCAAACGACTGAAGTTGTTGTCGATCTATTCCGAGGGTTGGCAGGTGTGGACCACCAAAAAACCGATTCGCACTCCGGAGGATTTTCGCGGCGTGAAGATGCGGGTGATGACCTCGCCATTGCTGTTGGCCGCCTACGCCGCTTATGGAGCCAGCCCGACCCCCCTGCCCTATTCGGAAGTTTATTCCGCTTTGCAGTTGAACATGATTGACGGCCAGGAAAATCCGGTGTTTGCGATCCAGGAGATGAGCTTTTACGAAGTGACCGACTGGATGATCTTCGCCAAGCAATCCCCGTTCATCACAACCTCCGTCACCAACCTGGAATTTTTCCAAGGCTTACCCGCTGAGCAACAGGAACTGGTGTTGGAAACCGTCGATGAACTGAATGGTTATATTCTCGACGTCCAACGCGATTTTAACCGCGACCGGCTGGAATTGATCCGAGAGAACAAGCCCGGCCTCAACATCGTGTCTGACTTAACCGCGGAACAACGCGAGGCATTCCGCGGTGCCAGCCAGTCAGTGCGAGAACAGTTTGTCGAGTTAGCCGGCCCCGAAGGTCAGCGACTGCTCGACGAACTCATCCGGGCCATCAAAGCCGCTGAAGCAAAGCGCGCTCAATAGCTCTCCAGGGTGCGAACACAACTGGTGCACAAAACACCAAAGCGAGTCCGCGGATCAAAACGAGACACACTTGAGAGACTCTTTATTTTTTTTGAGTTTTTTATTGAGTCGTTTCCGGAGATTCTGCGTTGCCTATAAGCCGACGGCAAGGTAAAACACAAAGGCATCTCTCGATCATTCATATGGTCAGCTGCAACATTTCCGGCGTCATTCGTCGCCCAAGTATCGCCCCATCGTCTTAAGGGGTAAATAATTTTTGCCGACGTTCGTCGCCAGTCTTGCGTAAAGATTGTCGATCGTTTTCCTAGGCCCCATCTGATTAGGTCCGCCATCATCTTGGACCGCAAAAACAATGGCCCAATCCGATAAAGCTGTTCCCGAGGATTCCGCAGGCTCTCCCCAGGAGAAGACGCCACAGCCCGCCCGTAAACGGACCGCGTTCATCTTGGCTGTGCTGTTTATCGTTGGCCTGGGATTTCTTTCAGGGGTCGGCACATTTACGTTTGGATACGGTAAGGGAGCCAGTTACTTCAGTAACAATCCCCAATCGTGCGCCAACTGCCACGTGATGCAAGACCATTTTGATTCCTGGCAGAAGAGCAGCCATCATCATGTCGCTGTCTGCAACGATTGCCATCTGCCGCACGAATTTCCCGGCAACTTGATCACAAAAGCAGACAATGGGTTTTTTCATTCGGTGGCATTCACGCTGCACGACTATCACGACCCGATCCAAACCAAACCCCGCAACCAAAAAGTCACGCAGAACGCCTGCATTAGTTGCCACGGCGACTTTGTGCATGCCCTGCTGCCACAGGCTGCGGGGGGCGAATCGCTCTCCTGTGTCCACTGCCATGCGGACGTCGGCCATGCATTTCGGCCGTATTCCACCGGCAGCCAACGCGAACCAGCTTCCGTAGAATCCCACTAACAGGCCCATGAACTATGGCAATCACTGATCGAATCCGCTTTCGCTGGCTGGTCTTACTCACACTGTTGGTAGCCGTCACTTCCTTTGGTGTCGTGGCACTGCTGGTCAGCATCATCGAACGCAAGCAAGAAGCCCGCACGCCGACGGTAAAAATCGTTGACGTCACAGAGATCAGTACCGATCCCGAACCGTGGGGCTTGAATCACCCACTGCAATACGAAACGTATTTGCGGACGGCCGATTCGGAGCGAACAGATTACGGCGGCAGCAATGCGTTGCCGCCCAGCAAATTAGATAAATATCCGTGGCTGAAGCGGTTGTTTGCGGGGTATGCCTTCAGTGTCGATTACCGTGAAGCGCGCGGCCACGCGTTCATGCTGCATGATCAAGAAGTCACAAAGCGTGTCACCGACTTTCAACAAGCCGGCGCTTGTTTGCATTGCCATGCCTCAATCATTCCGACCTATCGCCGCATCGGGCTAGAAGAACAAGGGGTCGAAGCCTCCCCGGAGCGTCTGGCCGAGTCGTTCGATCAAGAGGCGGTCATGGCCGGATTCAAAGCTGTGAGCCAGATGAATTACGAGGATGTCTATGCCGAACTGCTCAAAACGCCCGATGGTAGCACCTCAGCCGACGACAAGGGCGATCCCCACATGGGGGATGCCCATCCGGTCTCCTGCGTGGATTGCCACGATCCCGATACCATGCAGATTCGCGTCACCCGGCCCGGATTCCTCGAAGGCATCGCCAAACTTGCCGAGAGCGACGACCCGGTGCCGCATCTCCCGAGTATCGCCCAATGGCGAAAGTCAAATTCCAAAACGCCCTACAATCCTAACGTCGATGCTTCACGGCAAGAAATGCGATCCTTTGTCTGCGGCCAATGCCACGTGGAGTATTACTGCGCGAACAAGATGACGTTGACGTTTCCCTGGGGCAACGGCCTAAAAATGGAAGACCTCGAACAAGAGTGGGATGAGACCGAATTCCCCGAGGGGGGTAAGTTTTATGACTACGTGCACAAGGAAACCGGCACCAAAGTCTACAAAGCCCAGCACCCGGAATTTGAATTGTGGAGTCAAGGCATCCACGCACGGGCCGGGGTCAGTTGCAGCGACTGTCACATGCCGTTCGAGAAACAGGGAGCGACCAAATTCAGCAGTCACTGGGTCCGCAGCCCCATGCTCAACATCAACCGCGCCTGCCAGACGTGCCACAACGTTCCGGAAAAGGAATTACTGGCACGCGTCGATGGAATTCAAGCACGCACGATGTCACAAGTCGACCGTGCAGCCACAGCCATGACCGACATGCTCGATGCCATCATCGCCGCGCAAAAAGCGGGTGCCACCGAGGAGCAACTCAAACCAATCCGCGACCTGCAGCGCAAGGCAATGTGGCGGCTGGATTTTGTTGCCAGCGAAAACTCAAAAGGTTTCCATGCGGATCAAGAGGCGATGCGCATCCTCGGCGAATCGATTGATTACAGCCGCCAGGCACAGGGCTTGGCATTCAAACTGGGAACCGCCGCGAAAACGTCATCGCCCCCGGAAGAGTCGAACTAATCCACAGACGACTCTCCCCAAGCGACTAGATGGGTGGGTGGGCTCAATACCAGCAACGGGCTGCGTCCTATCGCCAGCGTCCCACCCTCAAGTCCAACGATATCCGTGCGCGCCTTGACCGCCCCCCCTGGGAATCTCGACAATGCCATTGCACCAGAGATTCACCAGCTTCGGAATAGGATTCGCACACAGAAGCTTCCAGCCCTCTTGAGCAACATGCAGTCCAATCCTCAGCGACGCTGCTAGATTTTCTGGCAAACAGGGCTGTTTTCATGGGCACTCTGTCACAGTACATTCAACCGCTATCTGGATACAAAAACATTGCATCGATCTTCATTTCTCCACGATTCTCTGGGAGTCAACGAGGGGTTTGACGAGAACGTCAAGAACTCACGTCAGGACCGTTTACTCGACTATATCAACTTGCAACTGATCGCGCATGGACTGCCACCCGCCGCAGCATATCGTGACGACAGTTTTATCCAATTGACGCACGGCCTGTTGGACAAACTCCAATCCCAATCGCAGTTGCTATCGGATTATCGTTGTCCCGCCGATACTCGAATCGAATCGTTTCTCGCTCAATATTTTGACGATCTGAATCTGGAGCAACCACTTCAACTGCCGGCCAATACTTTCGTCATCGACCGCCACGGCATGGCCCGCGAGTTGTCCCTTCCGGCTGGGGGCGACGAATTCCAAACCGAAATCGTGCAATCGTATCGTGTGCGAAACGGTGTGCTCCACAATCCGCGACACGATCGACGTACGACCAAAGGGACGTTTCACGTCGCTGAGGGCGGACTTCCGATTCCTTTGGAAAAACGAGCCGTCCCCAAACATGTGGCTGCCGAATTATTCAGACGCGCGCTTTTGCCTCCGCAAGACCTAACGCGACTTCCCTACACGTCCAACCAGGAGGAGCAAGCACACTGCTTTGTCTCATTGATGTTGCGTCCCATCGTCTGCCCGGAAGTGCTCTCGGTCACTCCCGTGAAATCGATGGAAGTTCGTTTTTTTGTACCAGGGACACTTGTCAGCAACCTGGACTTTGTGGAATCGATTTTCGGAAACGCCGGTGATCCCCAGGTCCCGCAAAACGATGCCGGTCTCGACGTCGAACATTGGACCGGCCATACGGGAGCCGTCATCCTCGCGCCGCACTTGGAGCAATTGACCAAAAAAGAACTTGGCCTGCCCCCCTACAGTGAAGCTACGGAGCGGCAGCGACGGGACGAGATGTGTTGGAAGGATGAGCAAGAACTTTATAACGGAGGACAACCCTTCAAGCTGACTTGCCGTGATGCATCCGGGGTGATCGTAACCGTCATCTCCGATAATTATTTTGGATACTGCAAGAAAGAAGTCAAAACACAGATCAGTTACGCGGCCAATCTGTCTGGAAATTACGAGGAAGAGCACGCGGGAGGCGCAATCGCGTTTGCCAGCTACAACCTTGGCGACGAATTCCAGTTCAACAGCGTCCGCTATAACGGCAGGACCTTTGCCGACGTTGTCGCCGATTACGGCACCTGCATCAACGTCTTCCCCGAAGGCTACGGACAAGACCGCGAATACCCGGACCTGATCTATGTGCGCGAAGACGCCCGTGCAGACATCAATAGCCAAAAGATTGTCTGGACTCACGAAGGGGTTGAACAGGCGATTCCCCTGTTGCCGGGAAAAGTCTATATGGGTCCATCCGGCTATCAGTTGCGAATGGAAAAACACCCGATGGCCCCCACCTGGCGACTGGTTGGTACCGTCGGCGAAGGGGTCTTGTGCCACAAACCATGCACCGTCAGCGGTGGCGGCAAGAGTGAAATCAGCAAGTCGATTCGGGACTACATGCATTTTGGTCCCTTGTTTGTGGTCGACTATGAGCACGACATGCAGCTCGTCAATGACATTTTTGACCGCGACTACCAAGATCGATGGAAAGTTGCTTCGGATCATACTCAACAACCGTCGCGACGCGTTCTCAGCCCGCTGAGGTCGTTGGGCAGTGTCATCAAACTGTTCACGCCGTCTCCCGAATATAGCGATGAATACAATGCTTGGTTGAATACCATTCCCAGTCATGTATTTGCGATTGTATTCATGATCAAGCGATTTTATCGTCAAGAGTGGGGCAGCAATTGGATTGATCATTTCAACGTCGATGTGATTAACGGCGAACCTGGCCACGAACTCAAATACCGGGATCGACCGCTTGTGGGAACTTACCTCAAAGTGGGCTTCGCTAATGATCACACGTGGAGGACGTTCAAAGTCCGCCAAGATTTCATTGCCTCCGAAAAAATCCAGGTTGAAGATGACATCACCGCTTCCATTGTGGTGCCAGCCGATCAGCTGAGTAATCCGCCTCGAGGTGTTCCCAAGTCCAGCTACAAATTTGTGCAGAACTGCGAATATCGTTTCTTCCAACGACCTGATGATGCCATTCATCGAGGGCTGGATAAGCAAGCTGAGTACGACTTGTCTCAAAGCGACAATTTCATTTCGAACTTTGAGCCGCTCAGCCATCAACAGGTTGCTGAAATGGCAAAGTATGTCGTTGATTTCGATGCATTCAGCGCGCCGATGCAGAAAATCTTAAACGATGTGCTGGAGCACCAAGCAGGCTACGTCGTCTGTTCGGCCAACCCACGGCAGGTCGACGGGAGACCAACGAAGAACCCACGGTATCTTCAAGTCAGACCTGATTTGGTCCAACCGATGACGCGTTATGTCTCCGAAATGGGAACGCGTCTGGCCCGCGCCTTGCCAATTGAGGCCCCGGTTCAGTTGCCGGTCGGTGCGGTCTTAATCGGAAGACGCAACAATCCCCCCGATCCCAGCAATGGGATCCGCGGTCTGGCTGTCTACAATCCCATTCACTATCAAGAAATCCCCGAGTTGTTCATGGACTTGATCACCTCGCTCACCGGTCGCAGTCCGTCGACAACCGGATTTGGTAGCGAAGGTGCCCTCACCAAAGGACCGTTCAACTCCTTGCGAATGACGGCAGATCTGAATGCGGCTTTGGTCAGTTTCATTTTGACCGAATTGCCTGGATTCTCGACAGCTGCCGGCCATATTGGCCCAAATATTCGGGTGGATCACGACATCAGTTTGCTGATTCCGGAAGTTTGGTCCCGCATGACACCCGACGAACGGGAAACCGACTATCTGCTTGAACATGGTTATATGGAACCGGTGCAAGACTTTGAGCACAATGGAACAACGATTCCTGCTCACAGACTCGGATACCGAATTACGAACAGTTTCGTTCGGCACTTTTTTGGTCGTGTGTTTGATTCTCCCAATAAGCTGTTCGATGAATTGATCCTGCAACCGGAACGACAAGACATCGATGCATTCGCCGACGGTGTGCTCTATATCGTTGATGCGCAACGCCGAGTCGCTCAGCAATATCTCGACGATGGTTCGATCGACGACGCCTGCCCGCCGCTGCGTGCGTTACTGATGATTATGGCCAACGGAGAGTTCGAAGGAATGACGGAAAGTCATCCGGATTTCAGAAACCTGTTCACGCGTGAATCATTGTTACAAAGCTCTTGGTACCAGGACCGACTCGAGGCTCGTCAACAGCGGGATGTTAAGCTTTGGTCTGGGCATGTGAATTACGTCAATGACTTCTTGTCAAAGCAGCGTGGTGCCGGAGTCGTTAGCGAAATGGAGCTTGCGAAGCGAGCAGAGTTTGCCCAACAGCAACTCGAAACCGTCAGCTCGCCCGAGTACGTCGAATCTCTGATCGGCACGATCGGTACGGACCGGTATGACCGGACGGTCTCACCAACAACCGATGATTAGCACGCGGGTCGATACTCCAAGTCGTTTCAAAACCCTCTGACGCGTCTCACCGACACTGATCTGAACGTTTCGAGAACAGGCGCAACTAGGTTTTGAAACGGGTTCTGATAAAGTTAACCACTGCTTGCTAGGAAACTCGCCAAACGGATCGAGCCGACGAGTTGCGCGCCATCGTGCTGCGAGAATGTAAGAGGGGGTGTCATGTTTCGGTGGGTTTATGACGCGCCCAGGGGAATGAACCACCATGTCTCAACCGGTCTACGACCACATCGAGCAGCAGTCTTCTGCGAAGCGACGTTGTCCCCCTGGATGGTCCCCCACACCAAATCTCCCTGAGGTAGACGTTGCATGAGTCCTTGCTGAAGCGCGGTCCCCAAGCCACGCCCTTGGGCTTCGGGGACAACGAACTCCTCCATGATCATCCAGCCTTCAAAGGCACGCTCTGTTTGCCACAGGGAAGCGGCAAGTCCCAGGAACTTGTCACCCTCAGTGGCCACAACGATGTGGCCATGCTTGAGGCACTTTTTCAAATCATCGAGGTTGGATGGCCAGACCTCCGGTCCGAGGGGACTGGTTGTGCGCCATTTGTCGAACGCCTGACTGAATTCGTCAAACCAGGACAAGTCGCGGGCGGGTGAGACACTCGCGTGTAACGTTCCAGCGGCCAACCCGGCGAACAAGTATTGGCCGACCTCGCCAGTCCAAGGCGGAGCGGACTCTTTCGACCAACGGAATCGAACGGCCTCAGGAGCAAACTGCGCGAAGGCTTCCTGTATGGCAATAACCCAACGAGGCCGCGGCTCACCGGTCCACGCGATCAGGTCCACGAATGGCCGTGCGACATCACCACCTTTGAAACGAATTCCAACGAGTAGTTTTTCTCCATCAACATCCAAAACCTGGTGCGAATATGCTTCGGGGCTTAATCCTGAAACTGGACACGATGCGGCAAAGCCTCGCGCAAAAGCCTCGTCATCGCACAGGGAGAGTTGTTTCTCTAACCAGCTAGAAACACGTGCGGAATCACCAAACGGAGGAGGATCTAAACACCATGGGATCGGCATAATGGCAGACTAACGACGAGACGCGTCATATTAGAGTCACAAAATCAAAACCCTGAACTGCAATTTTTAAAAATGTTGGTCCCTCTGAATTATGACATGATCCGGCTGATGTTCTGGCGTCATTCCGCAGTCCAGGAAATCGTGTCTTGTGCATGAATGTAGCCAGTAACGAAGTAGCACTCGTCTCGCCTGTCGTGATAGCAGCTTGCCCTGCGCTTCTGGCGGAGTGCCGTGATAAGTGGTCAGCTGTTGCTCAGGTTTCTGTTGATACGCTGGTTACTGCTTTTTTTCAGGAGAACTGGCAGGCTGGTCGGGTTGGATTCCTTTTGTCAAAAAGTCTGCAATTTCGTGCTGATAGGTGCGCGCAATCTTGTCATTGTGCGTAGCACCGGGCACTTCATGAAAGATGAACGGGTAGCCTTTCTTTTGAAGCGCCGCGGCAAAGTCGCGGCTGTGATGTACCGGAACGACTCTGTCTTTGTCGCCATGCAGCAACATCACAGGCACTTTTCGGAATGCTTCGACATTCATCAAGGGCGAGAGCTTGGCAAGAGCGTCGTTGCGTGTCTCGGGTGTGATTCCATGTGCCTGTTCGACGGGAACGCGATAATGGGGGATTTCAACAAGCCATTTCGTAAAATCCGTGATTGGAAACACAGCCACAACCGACTTGATCCGCTCTGGTCGCCGCATGGTATAGATCAAGCTGGAACTGGCCCCCATGCTCGTGCCGAATAGATGGACTTGCTTGGGGTCTATGTTTTTATCCGTAATCATGGCGTCGATTACCGCATCAAGCTGCGTGCAGGCTTTCTCATTCATCCAATGAAACCGGCCCAAATCGGCCACAACCAACCAGTAGCCCCGTTCTGCCAATAGCTTTCGACATGTGGCGTACGGTTCGCGACCAATGTTGTATTCGTTCTTACGATGGGAGCCGCCGCTTCCATAAAGATGAACAATCAAGCCGGCTTGCCCCTCTGGAATCGGTTGTGGCTCGTAAACAACACAGGTGACGGCAGCCTTCCCATCCGGTCCCGGTAGCTGCTGGATCGAAGGCTCTGCGGCATGCACCTGCGCTGTGATCCCGACAGTTCCGACAAAATAAGCCAACACCAGAAAGCAGCGGGAGCGTACGAACTGTTCAGAAAACTTGTCCATCTGATTTCGTTCCTCTTTGCTGAACATTAGTAATATCTCTACCCCGATTCACTTGTCGCAGTGCCTTAGCCCACGGTTTCGCCGGAGAACCGAATGCTAGCGGATCCATTCATGGTCTTAAACCCTCGTTTTCCATCTACTCCTCGGCATTGGTTACGGAAACGGAGAGACGCTCCTCGTCATGTCGACTCATTTCCTATCCCCAAAAACGACTTTGAATCAATAACGTGAGCTTCCTAGAGAACTTGCGAAGCTCTTGTTGAATTTGCGCCAAATAGAAACTCGCGTCGGGGTTCAACGTGCAGTAAACTGACGATGATGATCGATATCACACAAATTCTTGGCGAAATTGATGAAGGCGATCCACACGCTGCGAATCGTCTATTGCCATTAATTTATGACGAACTGCGCAGGCTGGCTGCCGCGCGGATGTCGAGCGAGCGGTCCGATCATACACTGCAAGCAACCGCACTGGTTCATGAAGCCTACGCCCGCCTCGTGGGGAGCAGCAATGATACCTCCTGGGAGAACCGCGGGCACTTTTTTAGTGCCGCAGCAGAATCGATGCGAAGGATTCTGGTAGAAACAGCGCGGGCCAAGAAAGCTCAGAAACGTTCTACTCCGCAAGATCAACTGGCCATGACCAATATTAGTGTCGAGCCGCACATACCGATCGAGGATTTTCTCGACCTACATCACGCCCTCGAACAACTCGAACAGGAAGATGAGCGTCTGGGCCGTATTGTCAAACTGCGATATTTCACGGGGCTGACTATCGCTGAGACGGCTCTCTGCCTAGGTATTTCTGAGGCGACTGTGGTCCGAGATTGGCGTTATGCCCGCGCTTGGCTGCAGAGGAAGATGCAACCCGAGGGTTAACCCTCAAACCGCAATTCATTTCAGCTACCACGTGGCTAATTTTTTCTTGTCAACGATTGAGGCTATTTCTAAGACCGCTTTGAGACGTTCAAAATAATTATTGCTTTTTTTCGACAATCCTTCATTAATGATGACTGACATCAGTCTCGAATTTCGCATTATTTAACGGAGTTGATATCCCCAACGTGGTGGTTTTCATGACAGCCCCCTGCAGTTTTCTTCTAGCTTGAACAACGAATTCGCGCGATGCAGAGAATCATAATGTAAGCCATACGGAGCAGCGATTCGATGTCAATAAACTCGAAGACAAAACACCTCTTTGATCTCGCCGTCGAAATACCAGATCCGCAGAAGCAAGCTCTGTTCTTAGAAGTTGCCTGTGCCGACAACCACGCAATGCGGACCGAACTTGAAGAGTTGTTGCGTCACGATGCTGCCGAAAATAACCCATTAGACGCGCCACTGGCCCCGTCGATCCTGGGTCGTTTCCGTGGATTACAACCGGGAACCATGATCGGTCCCTACAAGATTCGAGAGCAAATCGGCGAAGGAGGGTTTGGAGAGGTCTATGTGGCCGAGCAAACCAAACCGATCCGCCGTAAAGTGGCCCTCAAGCTGATTAAGCTGGGAATGGAATCCAAGAACATTGTCGGCCGCTTTGAATCTGAGCGCCAGGCACTGGCCATGATGGATCATCCGCATGTTGCAAAAGTGCTTGATGCCGGCACTGCAGCTGATGGGCGGCCCTACTTCGTGATGGAACTGGTCAAGGGGACCACGATCACCAAGTTTTGTGACCAGCACAAACTCTCAACCGATGAGCGTTTGCGGCTGTTTATCGATACGTGTCACGCCGTACAACATGCGCATCAGAAGGGCATCATCCACCGGGACCTCAAACCGTCAAATATCATGGTCACGACGCGGGATGAAACACCGATCGTGAAAGTGATCGATTTCGGAGTCGCCAAGGCATTGAGCCAGCCTTTGACGGAAATAACGGTTTACACCGCGTTCGGCCAGATGATTGGCACGCCGATGTATATGAGCCCAGAGCAGGCTCAACTGAATGAAGTCGACGTCGACACCCGGTCCGACGTGTACGCACTCGGGGTCCTGCTGTACGAGTTACTGACAGGGACAACACCCTTTAATCGAGAGACCTTGGAGAGTGCGGGCTTCGATGAAATGCGTCGCATCATCCTCGAAGACGAACCGCCCAAACCAAGCTCGCGTTTGAGCACACTGCAAATGCAGAAAGTCTCGACGATTTCTGATCAACGAAATGTCGACCACCGCAAATTGGGACGCAAACTGCAAGGTGAGTTGGATTGGATTGTGATGCGGGCGCTGGAGAAAGACCGCAACCGCCGTTACGAATCTCCGAGGGAATTCGCCGAAGACATCAATCGATACTTGAAGGGACAAGCAGTCAAAGCCTGTCCGCCGTCGGTGACGTACCGGCTGGGAAAATTCGCGAAACGTCACCGGGGAAAGCTGACGAGCATTGCCTTGCTGCTGGTCACGTTGTGCGCATTCGGATCCTGGGAGTTGCTGCAGTCTCGTCAGCATTTGCAGGAAATGGGCACCGTCATGGATCAGCTCAGAACCGCATTGGCCCTGGTTGAGGAGGAGAAAAGGGCATCGGACAAAGCGAATCAATTGACACAGCAAGTGGCCACTCGCGCACGTCAGACGAGTTATCTCTCACAAATGAAACTCGCCTTTCAGCGCTACGGAGAAGGTCGGCTGATGGAGGCGTCACAGATTCTGGCCGACCAAATGCCGACAACGGACGAACCGGACCTGCGGCACGTGGAATGGAACTATCTCAACTCCAAGCTCAACGAGCGTTTTCGAGTCATCGGAACGCATTCCGCCGGCGTGCAAGACTTGGCGATATTCCCCGACGGCAAACGCGTCGCTTCAGCCGGTATGGATGGTGTTGTCTCGATTTGGGATATCCGCTCAGCAACTCGACTGAAGCACTTTAAACTGCATCACCGGCCGATACACGCAGTCGCCATCTCGCCGGACGGTCGCTGGATTGCTTATGGCGAAGAGGATTATCCATACGATTCCCACGTAGTCTTGATCGACGCCATGACGGGTGACAAAGTAGCGCGGCTTAATAAATTCCCGTACACGATTCGCTCGTTGGATTTCTCCGGAGACGGCAAGTACCTCGTATCCGCATCAGCAGGTGCCAAGGAGGTCGTTGTTTGGGAGTTTGAGAATGGCTTCCAGGGAAAATCATTCCGACTCGCTCCAGTTACGTACGGCTCCATTTTCGTAGATTTTATCGGTGCTGGCTACACCTTGATGGTTCCCAATCCGGAAACTAAGTCGATCGGACTTTGGAATGTTTCATTGCAGAGTTC
This sequence comes from Symmachiella dynata, assembly GCF_007747995.1. Classification (NCBI taxonomy): domain Bacteria; kingdom Pseudomonadati; phylum Planctomycetota; class Planctomycetia; order Planctomycetales; family Planctomycetaceae; genus Symmachiella; species Symmachiella dynata. Next base: position 7,314,458 of record NZ_CP036276.1, read on the forward strand.
GATTGACAATGTCAACAACCCCTCTCGAAAAGCCCCTCTTGCATTCGCTTACAATGCGTCTCAACAATTTGCCGCGTACCTAATCGGACCTGCGGGAAAACGGGGCCGGGTCGATTTAGTCGATGCTGTCTCCGGCACTCGTCTAAACATGTTTGATTGCAACGGTCGGGAGCGTCTGGCTTTTTCGGACGACGGCTCAACGATTCTAATCGGCTCTTACAATGGCTGGATTGAGTCGTCGGATATCGTCACCGCTGACAGCTCGGATCACCGAGAAGTCACTTTCCAAGGCAAACCAAAGATCCGGGCTGTGAACGGGGCCGTCACTGCAATCTGCACGCTGAATTCCGAAATGGCCCTCGTGTCTGGGACGGATGGCGCGATCGTGCTGTATCGTTTTGGTCAGCTAGAACCAGAGCAACGTTATGCTCCAGAAGAGATCAGAGTCACGAATACTGCAACGTCGAATGATTCAAAATTTTTCGCTTGGTTGGGAACCGATGATCGCGTCCGTTTGACCGACTATGAAAGCGGCAAACTGCTGGCGACTTCAGAGAAACTGCCACATTTTGCCAGAACGTTGGTTTTCTCTCCGTGTGGATCACTACTCGCGGCTCAGTGCGATAACAAGCATCTTCAGTATTGGGATGTTTCTCAGGGAGACTTTCAAAGCCTCGGTAGCCGGAACTTTGGACATTCAAGTGGAATGGATTCTGCCTGGGGGCATGTCGCGATCGATCAGCAGCATGTGATCGGCTTTGGTGAAGAATTGGATAATCTCTATTTTCTCAACACACAAGAAAATGCGAGGTTTGAAAAGCAACTCCCCAATGCTTTTGCCAGTTCGGTTCTGCTCTCCCCGGACAACCGAATAATTGCTGCGTCAAATCTCGGTGTACAGATATTTGACCGCGCGACACTAAAAGCTCAAGGTTCTTTCGTCAAGGGCGGTCATGTCTTTAGCATGGCCTATTCACCGGACAGTCGCTGGCTAGCTTCTGGGCACAAAGACGGAGCGATTCATCTCGGAAACGTCTCCCGTGGAGACTCTCATTTCCGACTGAACGGTCACAATTATGCCGTACGTGCGCTCACTTTTTCGCGTGACGGAGCACGGTTGATTAGTGGCGACGGCGATGGCTATCTCGGCTTCTGGGATGTCAAAACGGGGAAATGCTATGGATTGTCTCGAGAATTTTCCGTCGACAATCAACGTATCCGTAAGCTCTCCTTAGGCCCCAGCGAACAATGGTTGGATGTGACGGCAGGGTACCGCTTGAAACACCGTTGGACGAAACGCGTTCCGCTTCGCCCCAGCGAATGGTCGTATGATCTACGGCAGTTGGAGAACAACTCGCAGTACCCTAGCCGCGCAGAGCAACAACCAAAACTCCCGGGGCAATTGGCATACGACGGTTTTGAGTACCCAGTTGGCAGCCTAACCAATCAGAACGGCGGGCATGGATTTCGACGCGGCTGGACAGCGTTGAGCAATCTGACGAAACCCAGCAATGCCGAAGTTGTTGATCTTGAGATTGAGAATCAGGGCGGGCATTTTCATGCGACCGGACATTCCATCTTGATGCAGGGCAAGGACACGCTCTCGAGAGGCCTCGCCCAAAAAATCGACCTCTCACAAACAGGTGAGTATTACATCTCGCTATTGGCCAAGCGTCTGCCTACAGGAAAACCCGCATCCGCCAGCCAACAGGAATTGGCAATCTTACTGATGAACAAGGAGAACATGCAGGTAGTGCAATTCGGTCTGAGTAGCGGTCGAACCATCTTCATGCGACAACTTCAGCAGGGTCAAGCGATCTCGCAGGGCACACCCCCCAAACAAGATCACGTTGCCGATGACATCGCCTATTTACTACTCATGCACATCCAAGTGACCTCCGATGCCGAAGGCCAAAATCTGGCCCGCTGTCGCGTCGCGGGCATTTCCTCTGCACAAACCTTTCCGCGTAGCATTAGCGAGGTCAAGTGGTCCGGCCCGGCTCTTGACATCCGCACCGACATAACTTTTGACCGGTTAGTTATCACAAACGGAACCAAAGCCAGTTTTTTGATTGATGAGTTAAAGATCGGTACCACCTACGAAAGCGTGACCGGCGCCTGGCCGTAGACTCATAGCAATTCGATTGGCAAGCCGTTGGACATAACACAAACATCATTTTTCCTGAGTATTGTTCGTATTAAATTCAGTCATCTCAACATACCAATCAAACAGGTACCACATTTACAGATGCCCGAATACTCCTGGCGAATCATTCTTTAAGTGGGGCCAAGTCGAGCACGCGAACCGTTTCGTCTTCGAGTACCGGCACAATCATAGCTGGGGCTTTGCGAGCCCCACTATTAAAAATATTACGAGTACTTTTGACATCAACGAGATGATACCGCAGCCCGGGGCAGTCGAAGGGGCGCGGCGGGGCGAGTCATGGTGGAAGAGATCGGACAGGGGACGTGAGCGACTCGGTTTTGCCAGCGGTGCGCTCCTGCCCAATAGTTTTTGAAATCTTCCCTCACTTTTCATCGTCTAACCGCCGATGAATTTGATCGCTCCTCACATAAACCTGGCCGGTTTTATTCTCCGGAGATGTCGCCTAAGCAGCGGCCGCTGATGCCGCACGTCGAGGTCATCGAATGTCCTATTCTCGGCGAGCACATTGGCCGCAGGACAGACGAAAAACCGAATAACGAAAGGGACGATACGATGGCCACACAGCAAACGACATCGAAGAAAGTGACCCCCGAAAAGGCCACCGCCCCAAGACCCAGCGTCATCAACGCCGCTGCCAAAGTGCTCAGCGGATCTAAGGAACCACTAACTGCCAAACAGATGATAGAGCAAATGGCGGCCGAAAAATTATGGAACAGCCTCAGCGGCAAGACGCCGGACGCGACTCTCTATGCGGAAATTCTTCAGGAAATCCAAAGCAAAGGCAATGACTCACGGTTCGTGAAGGTCGACCGGGACCACTTTGGGACCAATCAATCACACTGACCCTGGTAGAAGCCGGTTGTGCCCTTGCCAACGACCTAAAATGAAATGCACAGAACGGCTACGATGCACCAACCGTTTGCCCGAATGTTTCGCCAGCATACTATTGCGGAAATCACGGGAATCCCAACTTCTGACCATGTCCTGAATCGATAACGAAACTCGCTCAAATCACCATCCGGCAAAATGTATTTGGCTTTGACGGTGAGAACAAGATTGTCTTGAATGCCGCCGACACCACCGGCCATATTTTCGTTTACCGCGCCCGCGTTCTCTGACCGGCCCGCCGTCGGTTCAACCTCCCCCTCGTCACCGAGAAGCTTTGACCGTCGGTAGGTCAACTCGCCTGATTTGTGGTACGGTACAGGCAATACAAGAGGCGCAAGTTGCCGCCTCCGCCAATCTGCAGCATGAGCGAGTGAACTGCGATGAATCGATGTGGAATCTTCTTATTGGTACTGTTGGCAACACAATTGAGCGTGAAGATCTTAGCGGCCGAGGAAAAGGTTGAGCCTGCACCGCCCAAAAAAGGTGTGCAGCCGGCGCCGCCACTGTCGGCCGATCCACCGGATGCCTATTCCCAATTGCCGACATTCGGAACCATTAAATGGGAAACCACAAAGCTGCCTTGGGTTGAAGAAGGTCCTTACGCCGGCATCAGCGGCGTGGCGATGGACGTCCACAACGGAAAAATTGTCGTTGCCGGAGGTTTCATTCCTGGTGGAGATGAAACGGACGATCGGACCAGCCGCAAGACCTCGCGCTGGTGTTGGGTCTACGATCCGGCAACTGACAAATGGAGCCAATTGGCTGACGCGCCCGATCGTCGCGAATACGGGCGCGGACTATGTGCCGGCGACAACTTCTACGTCTTCGGCGGCGGCAAGCAATATCAAAAGCAAGACCCTCCGTACCGTCCACACGGAGAATGCTTTGCATTGGACCTCCTCCAACAGCCTCCAGTCTGGCGTCCACACAGCCAACTGAATGTTCCCCGGACGCACATGGCAGTCGGACGTGTCGGCAACTACCTCGTTGTCGCTGGTGGCAATGAATATGTGTGGGCGGAGAAGGGTTATAGCCAAAACACAATTCGAAACACGACGGAGGTCTTCGATCTGAGCCAACCCAAATTAGGCTGGAGAACACGCTCCCCGATTCCGGCAGTCGGGCGCGGCTGGTCGGCCGCAGCGGCATCTCAAGATCACCTTTATGTTTTGGGCGGAGTCACTTGGAACGAATCGGGAAAGACGGTCGGTCTGCGCGAGACGTGGCGCTACAGTCCGCAGCAAGACGTCTGGGAAAAACGAACACCTCCACCAGTCGCTATCTCCGGATGGGCCGGCGCGCTCTATCAGCAGCGATATGCCGTGATTGTCGGTGGGGTCATGCGTGATAAAGAGAAACCCGAGCGGAAAAGCGTTTGGTCCGATCTAGCTTGGGTCTACGACGTGCAAGACGACCAGTGGCAACAATTAAAAGGTGCACTCCCGCCCGGCGCCGTGTTCAACGACTCAGCCGTGGTGATCATCGGCGACACCCTGTATGTCCTTGGTGGCGAGGGGCCAAAAGGGAGTCACTACAACTACTTCCTCAAAGGCCGCCTTTAATCCGATCCGGCAAAGACGATTCAATCCAATCATGCTTCCGAGGAGGCGTCGATGAAAAAACGATGTGCGTTCGCACTGTGGACAATGTGTGGAATGCTAGTGGCAGCAGTTGCAGTGGAAGCGGGTGATGGGCAAGCCGAGGCAAAATTCACCGTGCAGAAGGGGCTTGTCTTTGCAGGCGAGGATCAGAAACTCACGCTCGATTTGTACCGACCGCAAAATCCATCCGGCCCGCTCCCCTGCGTGATCGTCATTCAAGGAGGAGGCTTTAGGGCCCAAGACGGCCAGCGGTTTCGCCCCTATGCCGAGCGGCTGGCGAAAAACGGATTCGCGGCGGCGCTCATTTCCTACCGCGGCCGGCCCGATCATGAATATCTCGACACCCTGGCCGACGTTCGCTCCGCGGTCCGTTTTATCCGCACACACAGCGAAGAATACGGTCTCGACCCCGACCACATCGGCGCAATGGGGCGTTCCGCCGGCGCAACGCTGGCCGTATTGTTGGCGGTCGGTGACGACGTCGAGGGCCTGAAACTACCGGATGGAGTTGCGAAGGAGTCGAGCCGCATCCAGGCGGCGGCGGGCATTGCTGGAGTCTACGATTTCGTCGCCCGTTTCACCGACGAGGACCAGTTGGCGCTGCAGCCCAATGCGGAAAAGAAACGCCGCACCAACGGCCAGTGGATTGGAGCGGCATTCTCGCCGACCGATGCACATTGGCTTCAGGCGTCGGCGATCAACCACGTCAACCCGGCTGATCCGCCGGTGTTACTGCTGCACAGCCGAAACGATCGGACGGTCCCTTGGCTGCAGTCACGAGACATGCACGCGCGCCTGAAACAGGCGGGGATCGCAGCGGAAATCGAAATCAGCAATGACGGCGGTCACCGCGGCCCGGCAACGGCGGAGAAACGGATCATTGCCTTTTTCAAAAAGACTCTCACAAAAAAAGCCGCTGCACCAGCACGCTGACACAGTCGTCCTTGATCAAATCATCTGTTGCGATCCCTTCGAGGGGGGCTGATTGAGTTGTGCGCGCATCGCCCAAACAACTTACGAATTGAAATCGGATTTGCCGTTGGTTACGATCTTTGTAAGACATTTCCGCGACTCATTATCTACTACGTGTTCTATAATAGCTCGAGCGACGGATCGCCGTTTGGGGTTGCAGCCACAATCCAATTGTGCCAGAGACGTTAATTTCTGAATTCGCTTGATTGCGACTACCGATTCATGGTCTGCCATGAACGTCGCCGCGTGGCATCAAATCATTGTCACCCAAGAATTCGTGGAGCTCTGCGTTTGCCAACATGATCGTCCGTTGTCCTCATTGTCGTAATTCGGTTGACGTTGACGCTGAGGCTTCATTGAAAGAGTTGGTATGTCCCGATTGTGGGAGCACGTTCAATCTCATTTCTACCGACACAGTTCCGTTCGAGGGGAGTCAACCGACTTTTGTTGGTCGCTTTCGCTTGATTTGCGAGATCGGAGTCGGAGCCTCTGGCGTCGTTTGGAAAGCTTACGACGAAGAACTCGATCGCACGGTCGCTATCAAAATCCCCAGAAGAGAACAACATAGTCCCGAAGAAGCTGATGTGTTTGTTCGCGAAGCGCGCGCCGCGGCACAACTCAATCATCCGAACATTGTTAGTGTGCATGAAGTTGGCCAAGACGAAGGACGGATTTACATCGTCAGCGACTTTATTGAAGGGTTGAATGCCGCGGAATGGCTGACCGTCAAGTCACCAAGCATTCAAGAAGCGGCCACACTCTGCGCAATGATCGCCGACGGACTGCAGCATGCCCATTTGCGCAATATCGTGCACCGTGATCTCAAACCGTCCAATATTATGATCGATGCGGACGGCAATCCGTATGTGATGGACTTTGGATTAGCGAAACGGGAATCGCAGGATGTCACGATGACAATGGACGGCCAAATTCTGGGTACAGCAGCTTATATTCCTCCGGAGCAAGCTCTTGGACAATCGCATCAGGCAGACAGCCGCTCCGACGTTTATTCCCTAGGGGTCATGTTGTTTGAATTTTTGACCGGTGAGCGCCCCTTTCGGGGCAACACCCGCATGTTGATCTTACAGGCAATCCATACGCCACCTCCCCGTCCACGCGAGTTTGTTCACAATATCCCGCGGGATTTAGAAACGATCTGCCTCAAGGCCATCTCCAAGGAACCCTCTCACCGCTACCAGTCAGCGCAGGAGTTCGCAGATGATTTGCGACGTTTCTTGAATCAAGAGCCGGTTAAGGCGCGCCCGTTGGGGCAATTGTCGAAGCTGCTCCTCTGGACCCGCCAACTAAAACGCATTCATGATGCCGGCACATTTATGATGTTCCTGGGGGCCGGATTCGCTGCGATGGAAGTACTTGGAATTATCACACTAGCGATTCGGCGGTTCTTTCACATCGAGCATTTCTGGGTATTCCCCTATGTACCCGAACAAGCCTGGAAAGTGTTCGGCTGGTTTTTCCTTTTCATTATCTTGGGCATCACCATGGTGGCTATTGGCAAAAAAACCATTCAATTGCGCATTCCCGCAATCTGGACGGGACTTGTTGTTTCCTGGGGTTTGGCGACGTTCAATTTCGCAGTGTGGGGCGGCTTCGTTGATTTCACCCTGGGTGGCATGATGGAAGACAAAGTGTCGCGAGCATTGTTTTTTCTTCCAATGTTTGTGCTGTGCTCCGCACTTTTCCTGCTCTACGTTTCGGCCGTCACAGCACTTCGCTCGAACCGAGAAACGATCCGACTCCAGAGCCGGTAACCAAACGCCACATTGCGGCTCAGACTGGGAACCGCGAAGTCCAAGCAATACAGAAAGGGCATGCGCCAGCAGTTCGTTAAGGAACATCGACCATTTCGCGGATGCGTTTTTAAGTCGCTGGGAAATGGCTGCGGTTACGTGCTGGAGACCACGAGGCGGACCGTATAAAAGGCTCCCATCCCGAGAATCAAGAATGCCCGCACGTGTGCCCACGGAATGCGAGATGCTCCGGAGACGCGGTTGCCAAGGCGGTCGCCGAACAGTTGCAGCACTAGCCCCACGAGCGTCAGCGATGATGCAATGCCAGCGGCAAACAATGCGATGATCAGGTAAGCTGCCACCGGCGAGCCTGTGGATAAGCCGGTAAAATAAGCCGCAAGTGCCGAGGGACAGGGGAGTAAACCAACCGCCATGCCTAAAAGAGCGGTTGTCTTGTAGCTCGTTCGCGGTGCCGCCGGCTCCAACGCTTTGGGGGAGTCCGATCCCAACTGGACCAGACTCGATTCGGAATCGCAGTCATGATGATGCTCGTCGGAATGATGGTGATGCCCACAGCATCGAACCTGCTTACCGCGATACGCCTGCCAGACAAGATAGCAACCGACAGCAACAACCAGCAGCGCGCTGATCCACGGCAGAATCGTTGAGATCTGATCCTCATGATGATGATCCCCAGTCACCACATGATGAGCAAGATGCACGGCAAATGCGATCGCAAATAGCGACATCGAATGCGAAAACGCTGTGGAAATCCCCATAACAAATGGATGCCAGGGACTGCGGCGTCCCCCCAGCAGGTACACAAACATCGCGGTTTTTCCATGGCCCGGTTCCAGTGCGTGAAACGCCCCCAACAGGAAGGCCAGCCCAAGAGTTACGTCATGCGCATGATTGTGCATTGAGGTATAGCCTTAGATACTGCGTCGTGACGAGTCCGGCGAGATTAAGAGGTGAACCGAGTGCATGCCGACAACACCTTGTCAAACCAGACACATGCACTTTGCAGGGCGTTGCCATACTAAATACGCGACAAAATTGTCTCGCGCTGAACAAATTCCGGCAATTCTCTTCAATTCGGCAGAAATCCGCAGTAATGGATATTGCACACTGACTGCAATAGCACAACACGTGCCTGTGAGCTGGCGGAGTCTCCGTTTGGATCACGCGGAGGGACTGGCCACTACACGATTGAAACAACAACCCAAATCGATCGCAAACAACACCAGCCGCTTTGCGTTCGACGCACGGTGACCGTTTCATCCCCAGCGTTTGTGCGACTTCTTTGTGAACCATGCAGCAGCACGGAAAACTTTGCGAAGTCGAGGAGGAACTTCGAGTTGTGCGATCACTTCTTTAGTGCGATCGAGACTGGGGTCAAGTTCCACTTCTCGAACCGGCACATTTGCACAAATGAGAAACGCTAAGGCTGAGAAAACGCTGAGGCAAGGCCTCCTTCGCTGCCTTAGATCGCTGCCGTGTCGCAGTTTTTGCAGTGTCCCTTGATCAAAATCTCAGTGATGCGACCAACGCCTTTCGCGCGTCGCTGAGAACTGGCCGTGAAGGTCATATCGCCTAGGCACCGAACGTCGCCGCATTCGACACACACAAAGTGCGGATGTTTATCACCATCAGGATTATTGGGATCCAAGATTTCAAATCGCCAGACATGATCGCCCAGTTCCGTCCGCATGATAAGATCTGCGTCGGTTAAATCGGTCAGATTGCGAAAGACTGTCGCTTTGTCAAAACCAAGCGGGACTAGCTTTTCCGCCAGATCAGCATGAGTCAATGGCGAGGTCGCACTCCGCAACTCTTGCAGGACTGCGATCCGGGCTGGAGTAGCGCGCACCGCCCGGTCCCGGAGCAATTGACGGATTTCCTCAACTTCATTCGCGTCAACACGGCGTGTCTGTCCGTCCATCGGAAACCTTATTCAGTAGAGGTGGCCATTTGAGCTTTTTGAATTAGCCTGCACTACCGTGATTTTATCAGAACGAATTCCAACCGTCCATATCTGCATGTGAATTGCAGATATGGATTGGCCTCGATGCGGATGGTGAAGCGGAAAACAATTGCCGGGCGCCAGACGCATTTTGACAAGTTGTCAAATGATGTTGTGGTTTTATCATCGCCGATCTCTTTTGATCGTCAGTGTTCGTCGAGGCTTTTTTGTTCTTGCTTTGCGGGTTCAATTTACGCTCGTCATTCTTTTGGGACCGCGCACAGACTCATCCCCCGGGCAACGGCGCATGCTGCAAGAAAGGCAGGCCGATGAAGAACTTGATCACGAGTGCGTTGAGCAAGTCGATAAAGAAGGCTCCGACGAGCGGGATCACTAGAAACGCCTTGAACGAGGGTCCGTACTTTCTGGTGACCGCATTCATATTGGCGATTGCCACCGGCGTCGCCCCCATTCCAAGCCCGCAGAAGCCACCGACAATCACTGCCGCGTCATAGTCACGACCCATCACTCGGAAAATCACCAGCACGGCAAACAGTGTGATGACGACGATCTGAATCATCAGCACCAGGAAGATCGTGCCAAACGAATCGGCGAGCGACGAGAGATCCATGCTCATCAAACTCATCGCCAAGAAAAGCTGCAACGATATTTCGCCGACCTTATCGAAGTATCCGGCAGGCAACGGCTTTCCGGAACGGTCCGCCAAGTTCGTGACCAAGATGCCAACCATCATCGCTGTCAGAAAGCCGGGCAGCTTGATGTCGTTGGAAAACAGCCAGCGGTTGATCACCTCACCCAACGAGAGGCATACCGCAAGCACGAGCATTACGCCCAGTGCTGACTCCAATGAGTAGACCTCCGACTCTTCAGCCTCCTCCAGGTTGCTCGCTTCTTCGATCGCGCTGTCTGGCGCGAGGCCGTTTCGTTTGATCAACCACTCGGAAACGGGCCCACCGATAATTCCCCCCGCCACCAATCCGAACGTCGCAAAGGCAATGCCAGCCAGATCTGCGTTTGGAAGGCCGGCGGCCTCCGCCTCCTGCCCCCACGCGATCGCGGTTCCGTGTCCACCGGCGAGTGACACACTTCCAGCGAACAGACCGTAACCAGGATGCGCTCCAAACGAACTCGCGAGCAGCACACCGGTGAAATCCTGCACCACCAGAAAGACTCCCGCGCACACCACCATCACGCCTAGTGCTTTCCCCCCCGCCGCCAACCGCGAGAACTTTGCCGAGACGCCAATCGTCGTGAAGAAGATCATCAACAGCGTGTCGCGGATTGTCATTTCGAAAGTGATCTTTGGGCCGCCAAGAGAACTTACTGCCGCAACGATGATGCTGCAAAGCAGCCCTCCCGTCACTGCGATCGGAATACTGTACTTACCTAGAATTGGGACAACCCGCGTGATGCGGCTTCCGACCCACAGCACTGCGATCGCGACGATGACCACATCAACGCCAGTGACATGAAGATTATTCATTGAGTAGCTTGGCTCCAATTCCGTTACTTTTGTTACACATCTCAGCTGTTCTCACGGTCGCTTGTGGGCGGCTTCCCACGCTCTCACGCTCCGACGCGCTTCGTCAAAGATGCGTTCGTAATTTCCCTTCAGCAGCAGGTGCTTTGCTTCAGGCGTCAATTTGGCAAGCAGCGGCGCATAGAGTTTATAAACGTGGAGGTACTGCTCCTCGGTTTGGGGCGCGACAGTATCGGTCCCGAACAGAAAACGTTTTGGGAATTGGTTGATAAGATCAGCCGTCGCCTTGATGGCTTCGGGACTACCGACTAAATACTTCGCGGTCTCATCCCATGAAATGTCGAAGTGAATATTCTTGGGCTCGCGGTCCCGCAAACCCCGCTCTACCATTCCCAATTGATCTTCGACAGGTCGAACAACACGCCCCAGACCAATATGTGCCCAAATGATCACCGTGTCCGGGTGCCGATCGGCCAATGCTCTCAGTTTCGTGACGATGTACGGATCTTGATTGGGACGTGGAAATGGTGTGTTGACGTCACAATGCAGGACGACGGGAAGCCCAACCTCGGCGGCGAATTCGAGAATGCGGTCCAGGGCCTTGTTGCCAAGTGTCGCCACCTCTCCGGCGATTTTCGAGGAGACGAATTCTTTGTGGATCGAGAACTCGCCAATGCCTGAGAAGACGCCCGGGTAGACTTGAAGGACTCGGCGGATATGATCCGCGGCGTACATATCGGTCGGGTTGAAGCCAGTGATCATTGGGTCAAAACGCTTGCGCTCTTCAGGCGTCAGACGGAGATACTCGTGAGCGATCATCGCGTCAGTGAAAGAATAGTAATAGAGTGGCGCATCGGTCTGTGTATAATAGGTCGGCGCAAAATCGCCTGTACCGGCGTGCATCCATTGCTGCTGCAAGGGAATGCCGCACAGCATACTGCGTCCGACCTTGTCGCCCATGATCTGTAAAAAGCGACGTATGTCGGTTCCCTCTTGGACATAGTTTGTTAGGTGAAAGTGCGAGTCATGAAACAAGTAGCCGTCGTCGTCAGGAGGCAGGTCCAACGGCACTTCGGTCGGCGGCGGTACCTGGGCCGGTAGCGATACCTGAGCCAATTTGATGGGGCGCGGTTCCTTGGCCAATTCGGTCGGTGACGGCGAGCACCCCAGAAACACCAGCGTCATGAACCAAATCGACGGACCCGTGCAGTTCGACCTGAACATTGTCCCCTCCTCGCGCGGGTTTGTTGTTTTGCTCAACTGAATTCGATATCGGTCTGGTGATGAAGTCTTGATTGAATCGCACTGAGATACGCTAGAATAGTACACGAAGCAAAGGCGCCAAGGCTATTGCCTCTACCGTTGTTCTTGGACCGTGCAATGCAAATATTCAGAACGCTTCGAAGGTTGGACCGTGGGCGCAGAATAACTGCTGACACTAAAACGTAATTGTCCGCAACAAGCGCAACCGGGTTTTGAAACTGGTTCTAGGGTTCTACTTTTGTCTTGCCTGAGCCCCCTGCCGGCAGACCCATAACCGCTTGTACCTCGCGCAACATGGTTTCGTCTTCGCGAGTGTCAATGACCAAGATTCGGGCACGCGAACTTTCCGAGGCGATATCGACATCCGGCCGGCAAGCAGCATTGGTCTTGGAGTCCAACTCCAATCCCAGACATTCGAGACCGGAACAAATCATTTCACGGATTTCGGCGTCGTTTTCACCAACCCCGGCCGTAAAGACCAGTGCGTCGATTCCTCCCATTGTAACCGTCAATGCACCGATCGCTTGACGCACGCGATGTACGTAGATGGCAATTGCTAAACGAGCCTGCTTATCTCCGTCACTTGCTGCCGCCGATACTTGGCGCATGTCTGCTGAGATTCCGGAAACACCCAATAGTCCGGAATCATGGTTCAACGACTGCTCGATCTCCTCGGCCGTCAAACCTTGGTGATGTTGGAGGTGAAAAAGAACTCCGGGATCAATTGAACCACTGCGTGTGGCCATCATCAGGCCTTCGAGCGGTGTAAACCCCATCGTGGTGTCGACGCACTGACCGCCGTGAACCGCTGACGCGGAACAGCCATGCCCCAGATGACAGATCACCAGCCGCAGATTGTCGCTTGGGCGATCAAGCATTTTGGCGGCTTGCCTGCTGCAATACGCGTGGCTCAGCCCATGAAAGCCGAACCGGCGGATCCCCCAATCGCGAGTCCAATTTGTCGGAATAGCATAGGTATACGCTTCGGGCGGCATCGTGGAATGAAACGCCGTGTCGAACACGGCGATGTGCGGGACATCCGGCAGTTCTGCTTCGGCGGCCGCGAGTGTTTCCAAGCTGGACGGATTGTGCAGCGGTGCCAGTTCCCGCAGTTGCTCGATGTGTGAGCGAACCTCCGGTGTGATCTGGATCGAAGTCTGATATTCTCCGCCGTGAACGAAACGATGTCCGACGGCTGCCAACTCTGAGAGATCCGATAATCCTGGAGACTGGCCCTGCCGCAAATCACTGAGAAATCGCCGCACTGTTTCGCAATAACGCATTTCGGCGACCACTTCCGTACGTGCGACGCCGTCCTGCGCGATAAATTCATAACGCGTCGCTTCGCCGGCCCAATCGGCCTTGGCCTGTGCGAGAACGATTCCTGCATGCTGGTCGACGAGCGTTGCCTTGAGACTGCTAGACCCCGCGTTGAGCAATAGTATTTTCATGTCGGCCCGGCTTTCGAAAACAAGAGCACGACGGAGTGAGGTGCCGCCGCATCAATGGGAATGACTCGCGACGGTGCGGCATCCTCTTCGCGGTCGAATAACAGCAACTCAACGCCTGACGCCGTCCGAGAGAACAAGCTGAAATTAACACCACCGGGAACAACCGTGGCTCCCAGTGGTGCGGTTTCGCTCATGTTAGTCAAAGCGTTCATTTCATTTCCTCATCATACGTTATCGCCTTCGGTGGAAGTGCTAGGCGAGGGAGCTGCCCCCCTGCGTCCCCAACCCCATCCGGCAATCTCCGGCATGTCGTCGCCGTATTTGGAAATGTACTGTTTGTGGTCGATCAGCTTCTCATGAATCGCCTGTTTGAAATAGGCGGCACGCGCTCCCAGCTGCGGCAGCCGGTCAATCACGTCCTCGCACAAATGAAAGCGGTCTAGGTCGTTCATCACAACCATGTCGAACGGCGTGGTTGTCGTTCCTTCTTCCTTGTATCCGCGAACGTGCAGATTCTTGTGATTGGTCCGTCGATAGGTCAGCCGATGGATCAACCAAGGATACCCGTGAAATGCGAAGATGATTGGCTTGTCTTTCGTGAACAGAGCATCGAAGTCGCGGTCAGACAGGCCGTGGGGATGCTCGCTTTGCGGCTGCAACTTCATTAGATTGACGACGTTGATGACGCGCACTTTCAATTCCGGGAGATGCTGCCGCAACAAGTCGACTGCAGCCAGCGTCTCCAAAGTTGGGACATCGCCGCAACAGGCCATCACAACGTCCGGCTCGGCACCTTCGTCATTTGATGCCCAGGGCCAAATGCTGACGCCGGCGGAGCAGTGTTTGATGGCCTCGTCCATCGTCAGCCATTGTGGAGCTGGTTGTTTGCCGGCGATGACCACATTCACATAGTTGCGGCTCCGTAAGCAATGTTCCGTTACCGACAACAGACAGTTGGCATCGGGCGGCAAATAAACGCGGATCACTTCCGCTTTTTTATTGACGACATGATCGATGAATCCCGGATCCTGATGGCTTAAGCCGTTGTGATCCTGCCGCCAGACGTGTGAGCTGAGAAAGTAGTTCAACGACGCAATTGGCCTCCGCCACGGGATCTGATTACAGACCTTGAGCCATTTTGCGTGTTGGTTGAACATCGAATCGATGATGTGGATAAACGCTTCGTAGCAGGAGAAGAATCCATGCCGGCCGGTGAGTAGATACCCTTCGAGCCAGCCCTGACATTGGTGCTCACTGAGGACTTCCATCACTCGGCCATCGGGCGAAAGGTGATCGTCCTCGGGGTAAATATCTGCCATATAACAGCGGTTCGTGACATCCAGCACGTCTTGCCAGCGGTTAGAGTTATTCTCATCGGGGCTGAATAGTCGGAAGTTTTTACTCTCCAGATTCTGCTTCATCACGTCGCGCAAATACGCACCCATCACCCGCGCCGACTCGGCGATTGTCTCGCCGGGTGAGGGAACGTCCACGGCATAGTTCCGATAATCCGGCAGTCTTAATCCGCGCAGTAATAGCCCGCCGTTGGCGTGCGGGTTGTCGCTCATCCGCCGCGGACCTTTCGGCGCCAATTCAGCAAGTTCCGGGAGCAAGCGGCCGTTGTCGTTGAACAATTCTTCCGGCCGATAGCTTTTCATCCACTGTTCCAGAATGCGGATGTGCGCCTCTTGGTCCATGTCCCCCATCGGCACCTGGTGGCTTCGCCAATAATCCTCACATTTTTTGCCGTCGATCTCGGGCGGACAGGTCCATCCCTTTGGGGTACGAAATACAATCATGGGCCACGCTGGACGCGCTGTGACGCCGTTTTGGCGCGCGTCAGTCCAGATCCGCTGGATTTCCGCCACTGCCGAATCTAGTGCGGCCGCCAACTCCTGGTGAACATGTTCCGGTTCGTGTCCTTCCACGAAATACGGCCGATACCCCATCCCTTCGAAGAACTTTTGTAATTCGTCTTTGGGAATGCGCGCCAGGAAACAAGGATTCGCGATTTTGTAACCGTTGAGATGCAGGATGGGCAAAACGGCTCCGTCGCGGGCCGGATTGAGGAACTTGTTGCTGTGCCATCCGGTGGCCGCCGGTCCGGTTTCCGCTTCACCGTCTCCGACCACGCACGTAACAATCAAATCGGGATTGTCGAAAGCAGCGCCAAAGGCATGGCTTAAGGCGTATCCGAGTTCGCCACCTTCATGAATGCTGCCGGGTGTTTCCGGCGCCACGTGGCTGGGAATCCCACCGGGAAAACTGAACTGTTTGAACAGCTTTTGCATCCCTTCTTCGTCCAGGCTGATGTTAGGGTAGACCTCGCTGTATGTGCCTTCTAGATAAGCGTGAGCCACCAACGACGGCCCCCCGTGCCCGGGGCCGATGATGTAGATCAGGTTCAGATCGTCGCGTTTGATGATCCGGTTCAGGTGCACGCAGAGCATGTTCAGTCCGGGGGAAGTTCCCCAGTGGCCAAGCAACCGCGGTTTGATGTGCTCGCGCCGTAGTGGTTCGCGCAAGAGTGGATTGTCCAGCAAATAAATCTGGCCCACGGACAGATAATTCAAAGCACGCCAATAGGCATTCATTTTCTGCCGTTCCTCGACAGAAAGTCTTGTCTCAGAGTTTGCGCCGGATCGATTTTTCTCAGTTTGTGTCGACATGCAATGCCCTCCACGAAAACGGCCTTAGCCCATGTGATTGATGCTTAGCGATTACCAATTTCCGGACGCACGTTTTTCCAATCGTTCGCACTGGCAAACGCCCGGTTCTATTCCGTCAAAAAACAGTCGTCGATCTGTATGAAATTAATATGAACTGCACAAACGTTTTTTTATGGTCGAAACCGTTGGCAGCGAATGTTCATTTTGCCAGTTGACCAGTCGCGGCCGCTTCAATTTCGTCTTTGTAACGTTGATAATCCGCCGATCCCGGGGCGCTGTAGTTCCAATTCTTGTAAAGGCCGGTGACCTTGGTGAAAAATACTCGCGCTTCGTCGCGATTTTTAAAATCGTAGTCGCGGTCGATGAGCTGTTTGATCATCCGCAGGCTTTCCAACTGGCGTTCCCTCGGCATGCACGAATCAACTTCGTCAAAAGCGTCCTGCTGCAAAAATGCCATATCGAGTAACACGGATTTCTGCCAGATGAGGTAATCTTCGAGCGTAATTCCCTCTTCGCCCGTGACCTGCATCATCTGATTGATCGAGTCTCCTTGCTGCAACAGTTGTTGCATCCGTTTGACGTCGTGCACCCAATTCGCGTCAAGGTTCTTACTCAGCCACGGTGCGAGTTGATCCAGGTAGCGCGACCAGGAGACAAGAGGATCAATCGCTGGATAAAACCGCTTATAGGCTCGATCGTAGGAGAGCCCCAAAAACGTCTTCACCGTGCCCAGTGTGGATTGCGTGACCGGTTCTTCAAAATTTCCGCCGGCTGGCGATACGGTACCGATCATCGTCAGGCTCCCCTGCTCTCCGTCGGGACATTGAATAACGCCGGCCCGCTCATAGACACTCTTAATGGACGAGTCCAGATAGGCGGGAAACGCTTCCTCTCCGGGAATCTCTTCCATGCGGCCTGATGTCTCGCGCATGGCCTGTGCCCACCGCGATGTCGAATCGGCGATCAGCAGTACGTTCAGCCCCATCTGGCGATAATATTCCGCCAACGTGACACCCATATAGATCGACGCTTCGCGGGCGGCAACCGGCATAGACGAAGTGTTGCAGATAATGATGGTACGATCCATCAACGTGCCACCGGTGCGGGGATCCTTGGTTTCGGGGTACATGGTGATCGTCTCGACCACTTCGCCTGCCCGTTCACCGCAGGCCACCACAACGACGATGTCCACAGTTGAGTAGCGCGCGATGGTACTCTGCAGTACCGTCTTACCGGCGCCAAAGGGGCCCGGAATGCAGCCGGTTCCGCCAATTGCAATTGGGAAAAAAGTGTCGATAATCCGTGTGCCGGTCGTGAGCGGAGTCTGTGAGAAAACCCGTTCCGCGTAGTGTCGCCGCAATAGTGGAGCGGGAATGGGCCGGCGGACAGGCCAGTGTTGCACCATGGTCAACTCCCGCTCAATCCCTTTGCTTTCGATGCGGGAAATCGGATCTTCCAACGTAAAAGTTCCTTCACCGATCCAAGTGACCGTCACCGGTTCCGGCTCGCTGAAGGGGACGAGGATTTTGTGTGTGAACGGGCCTTCAGGCACTGTCCCCAGCACGCCCCCCGGAGGCACGCGGGAACCGACCTTCACGGCCGGCGTAAATTCCCACCTGCGCTGCATGTCCAACGGCGGCACGGTCGCCCCGCGCGGCAGAAAGAATCCATATTCCTCGGCCAACACGTGCAGCGGATTCTGCAAACCATCAAAAACGCGGCCCAGCATTCCAGGACCGAGAGTGGCTGATAACATTTCATCGGTCATCTCCACACGGTCGCCAATGCGCACACCGTCAGTATCTTCGAAGACTTGCATATCCGCGGTGCGGCCCCGGATGCGGAGCACTTCGGCTTTGAGTCGTTCATCGCCGACGTGGATGTAGCCCACTTCGTTTTTTTTCACCGCTGCCTGATCGTCAAACCGTACCAGAACGAGGCTCTCCCGCGCCTGAACGACGGTGGCCGTTTTCGCCTCGCTGCTGTTCTCATGAGTCTTTGACATCGGTCACCTTGTCGATCAATTCTGTGAATCGTGCTTTCGCTTGGGAAGCGTCACATTGCAGCCAGTCTTTGAGCATTTCCCATTGGAAGACATAGGCAAACACTGCTGCAAACGCGAACATCTGCTGTTCGGCAGTACGGCTTAACCAGCGCCAATTGAGGTCCATCAGATGTTGCTCCAATCCGATCGCATCACCGGCCGCTAAACATTCACGCGCTTGTGGCAACCACGGATAGAGATATTCCAGCCCGAAATCCTGGACATCCCAGTGTTGGCGGATGTGATACATATGCGGGAGCGCACTCCACATGCGCGTATTCTCCCAAGGTCCAACTCCGTCGTGCACGCGCCGCAGCGCCGCCAACATGATTTGCTGTATTCTGCGAAACGAGACGTATTCGTGTAACTGCGTGGAGAGTTCCGCGTTCAACAGCTGGGCGTATTCCGCCAGCAGCGATTCATCGGAATGCGCGGTCAGCCGCTCCGGGCGCCAGCGCAGAACCGACCTGGCGTGTTCCAATTGGGCGGCATGTTCGGGACGTAACCGGCGCAACCGTTGCTCCAGCCGCAATGGCGTGATGGGCAGCCGCTCAGCGCGCGTGAAATACGGCAATTGCGGCAGGCTGGAAATCACGTCGTAGTACATGGTGCGATGAGACAGCAGTCGCTGGCCCTCTCCCTCTTTCAGTTCAATTCGTTAGGTTCAAGTCTTTCAATCCAAACACCATTTATTGTTCACTCGACGCCTTCCAAAATCGCTTTAAATCGCGGAATCATACGCTGCGAAATCATCCGCGCGACCGCCCGGTCGGAGAGGTCGACTTCCAGTTTGTCCTCAATGAGTCGCACCCGCGCGCCGCCGGTGACGTCGTCATCCGGGATCAGTTCTATCCCCTCTCGCAACATATCACTTGAGAGTGCCAAAATCGCTTGATGGCCTTCCTCTTTGAGCGTCGCTTCGCCCAGAATTGCTTTAGAAATCCGAACTTCGATGTCCTTGTCTTGGATGAATTCTTCCGCAGCGCGACCGGCCAAGACGAGTACGATATTGCGAATCAGCTGTTCGTCGTGCGTGGCCGAAACGACCAGCCGTCTGACAAATTGTTCAAACTGCGCGATTACACCAGCCTTCAAGTTCAGGACGGTATCGCGGGAGGCCAGCCGCAACGCATCGAGCGACGCTGCCCGATCCGCTTCGATTTCAGCCGATGCTTTGGCGCGTTCGGCGTCTGCTTCGCTCTTGGCCTGGGCGACGATCTCAGACGCCTGCTGCCGAGCGTCGGCGAGCAATCGATCCGCCTCCGCTTGCGCGGTTTGTATCGCTTCGTCACGAATCCGCTCGATCAGAGTCTGTACGCCGGTCGACGTTGTCGTCTCATTTGCCATCAATGCCACCTTTTGAAAATTGGGACCGCTCGATAAGGACGGTTTGTCGCTTGGGTCATTGTGGTAATCGTCCCGCCAAAACGAGTGCGAACACAAATGCGAACACGGCGAAGCCTTCGATCAATGCTGCCGGAGCCAACGAGATGCCGAACACTTCCGGCTTGCTCTTAGAAGCATTGATGGCCGCAGCACACGCGGCGCCTTGAGCCAAGGCACTGAACATCAGCGCCACACCAGATAGTGCTCCTAAGGCAAAGATGCCGGGTGAGTTGTCCACTGTAATCGCAGCTGGTAACGCCATCGTCACCACAATGCCATAAATCGTTTGCGACGAGGGCATGGCTGCGACGCCGACAAACCGACCGTAGCCGCTTTCGACTTCCAGCATCGCGCCACACGCAGCAGTGCCGCCGCGCAGGCAACCAATCATACTACCTACGGCTCCCAGGGCCAGTGGCGCATAAAGCCCGATCCAACCCAACGTTAGTAGTGTCATTTCCACAGAGACCCTCCTTTACGCCGAAACGGTGTGAAGCGCCGACCTTCGTCGCTCAATCCCCAGTTGAAAAATTCGATCACGTTCAACCTCAACCCGTGAATTACGCCGCTCGAAACACCCAACAGCAAATTCAATGCATGCCCAAACGTCAGGACCAACAGTGCAAACAGCAAACCTAGCCGCGGCAAGCCACCATAAATCCCGGCAGCCATATCGTTAAACGCAGTCGCCAGTGAAGCGGATGCCAACCCCAACGCAAACAAACGCAAGTAGCTCAAAATGTCGCCGAAAGCGCCGGAGATTCGTGTCAACGCGAAGAGCCCGTGCCCAAGACGCTTTAGCGGCCGCTCGTGCCACGCTGTAAAACCGACGACTGCGATTAAGCCCACCAGGGCCATACCGATTCCGATCGACTTGAGGAACGTCACTGCGGGAATCAGCGAACCGGCCGCGTACAACAATCCACCACCGACGGCTGCCGCCCAACCGATTGCAGCCAACCCATCGCGCCAATCGGCAAAGCGGCGCGCGTTCATCAAATTGGCCAGCACTAGATGCAACCCGCCGACTAAAATAGAAACTCCCATCATGAGCGGTGAATTGTTGATGTCCAGAACGTGCAGCCGTCCGAACAGTGAATCCGGCGGCGGCGATATCCCGAAATAGCTGCCCACCAGCACGCCGTAGACTAATGAGAATACGACAATCATCAACATCATCGGCCGAAACCGCTGCCCTGCGCTCGGTTGTTGATCAGCCGGATTCCCTTCCTCATCCACGCCATGCGCCGTAATATCGTCCGCCGCAGTTGGCTTGCCGAGTTTTCGCCAAAAGAATAGCAGTCCCAGTCCAAGCACCGCCGCATAACCGGCATCGGCGAGTATCATTGCAAAGAAAATTGCAAACGAAACACAGACGATCGACGAGGGATCCCACGTTGAATAACCGGGTGTCATATAAAAATTCACCAGGTCTTCGCCAGCTTCCATATTCGGCGTGTTGCGCATCAACGTCGGTGGATTTTCTTCCGGCGACGGAGGTCGGGACTCGAACAGGTATCCTTTTGTCTGTGAATATTGGGCCAATTCTTCGACATGTTCTTGGGGAACCCAGGCTTCGAGCGCGAACAGTCGGTCGCTGTCATACGTTTGCTGTGCCGCGTTGGCGCGGGCGGCGGCGTCTTCCAGTTCGGTCAGGCTCTTGGCAAAGAGCAGGCACCAGCGTGTCAGAAAGGCGCGCTCCGCCTGCGCATCTTCGATGCCCAACTCCACTTCTTCCAATCGCCGTGCCAGCTCGGTCGGCGAACGGGAACCGATTCGTGCACGCGGCACCGGCATGTTCTGCGGTTCCTGGTGGGATATCACGACAACGTAACAGAACCGTTGGTCGCGCTCGGCAATCTCCCAGGCCAGCTGTTGCTCGTCACCGTTGGTCTCTGCAACGGGCTTGAGGTCCGACATCTGATTGTGAGGAACAGCATAGAACCATAGCCGCAGGTTGCCCATTTGCTCCAGTGGAGAAAATTCAAATTTCCCAAAGGGTTTCGCCACAGCGATTCGTTGCAACAGATCATCGCGTTCTGCTTCCAGCGTCTGGATACGAGACTGCAGTTCGAGCGCCTTCTGCTCGACCTCGACCGCATTAAACAGGGTGTGGTCGCTCACCTGACGGCGACGTTGGGGCGAAGTGAGCAGGAATTTGAGAGCCTCACGTGCGTCACTCGATGGACCAACCTCGGCGCTTGAGTCCGTACCGCTGCCGAGCGGAATGATTTCCAGCGAACCGAATCGGTGCAGATCATCCAACAGCGCCTCTTTGTCGCCGGTCAATCCAACAAACGTCGCATGCTCCAAGGGGACAATGCTCATAATTCGTCGTCCTCCTCAGTATCCCAACCGCTGCCTTTTTGAAGTTGCTTGACCTTGGACAGCTTTGAGGTAATCACCGCCGCTCGCTCGGCGTCGCCCAAGAAGATGCGGATCCGCTGGATATTTTTCTTAGCAGTCGGAATGAGAATCTTCTCAAACAGGTTGACCCGCTGCGTAATCCTCCGCAGGGCTTGGTTGAGTATCTCGACACGTTGGCTGGCGATGCGGGCTTGAATACGTGCTTCGGCCGCATCCTTTAATCGCTGCACAAAAATATCGACCCAAGCAGGCGTGGCCAGTCGCGAGTACTCGAAGATCACAAACTCCAAATGCTCCAAAGTCGGCAATCGCGTACCGACGACGTTTTGTTCGCCCGTGCGATAACCCTTCATTTCGACGAGATCTGAAAAATCAATATCCTCGTCCGCCAGCATGGGGAGTTCTTCTCCGATCCTGGCATCGAGCGCCTCGGCCGCCCGCATGGCCGCTTGATGTTCACGTCTGGCTTTTTGTGCTTCGACTGTGAGTTGACGTCGCTTTAAATCCAACGATGGCAGCAGTCGCTGATACAGTTTCAGCTGCTGTTGCTGTTGTTGAAGCGAGTTCTTGCTAAGTCGAAGTTTTGCCATAATCCAATCAGCCGTGCAATGACCCAATACCAGGCTACGGGCGGAAATGCCGTTGGGCGGCTGCAATGCCCGCAGTGCGACGACTTAGGGAAATATTTGTCAATCAGGTTTTGTTTCATCAGCAACTCCTCGGAATCAAAGCATTCCGCTAGCGTTTTCCAGCAAAGATCCAACGCCTCAATAACACCCATCGATACCCGGATATCCATAAACCGCTCGCAGAAAAGCTTCCCGAATTTTAACAATTTCGAATCGAATGCCGACAACTCAAACGCCATCGCCTGCTTGCGTTGAGATTCGACGGCTTCGGAATAGAGCCGAATCATCGTGTTCATAATTTGCGAGTGATCTTCGCGCGTCGCCTTGCCGACCACATGTTGCTTCAATCGCGATAGCGACCCGAACGGGTCGATGATTCCACCATGCAAGTAAAACTGCCCTTCGGTGATGTA
This sequence comes from Symmachiella dynata, assembly GCF_007747995.1. NCBI lineage: Bacteria > Pseudomonadati > Planctomycetota > Planctomycetia > Planctomycetales > Planctomycetaceae > Symmachiella > Symmachiella dynata. Next base: position 7,337,523 of record NZ_CP036276.1, read on the forward strand.
ACCCGTATTGTCGGGCACGGGATGGGTCACATCGTCACCCGGCATCGTGGTTACGGTAAGAATCGTGACTGATCCTGCCCCTTTGAAGTCGCACGCTTTTTCATAGCGTTTGGCAAGCTGCGTGTACAAGTCGCCCATGTATCCTCGCACGGCCGGGATCCGTTCTTGCGCTACGCCGATTTCTTTCATCGCATCCGCATAGGCGGTCATATCGGTCAGCAGCACCAGGACACGCTTGTTTTCTTCGACGGCAAATTTTTCGGCGACCGCGAGAGCCATGTCAGGCACCAGCAACCGCTCGACAAGAGGATCCGAGGCTTGATTGACAAACATCACGGTCCGCCCAAAGACGCCGTGCTCTTCGAACGAGGAGCGGAAGAAGTGGTAATCGTCGAAGATTAATCCCAGCCCGCCGAAGACCAACACATCGGCATCGGCCTGGAAACCGATGCGCGCCAACAGTTCGCTATGTGGTTCGCCGGCGACCGAAAAGATCGGAATTTTTTGGCTCTCGACCAGACAGTTAAACAAGTCGATCATCGGCACCCGCGTTTCGATCATCTTGGTGGGCATCACGCGCATCACCGGATTGACCGTGGGGCCGCCGACGTTGATATGCGGCTCGGCGGAGAGGTCCGGCCCGCTGTCCAATGCTTCCCCTGAGCCTCTAAAGATCCGCCCCAAAATATTCGGCGAAAAGACGACATCAAGCGGCCGACCGAGGAATTGAACAGTCGCGTCAGTGGACAACCCTTTCCCACCTGCAAATACTTGTAAGCTGGCGAGTTTATGGTCCAAGCCGATGACACGTGCCAACGACCTTTCGCCATCGGTATTCTCGACTTCCGCCATACCTCCCAAGTCGACACCCGACGCCTGCAGTCGAATCACGTCTCCCACAATTTCCTGGATGCGCGTGTAGCGGACCAATTGCTCTAGATCACCCGCCATGAACCGTCTCCTACTTATCCGGTGCCGAAATTCGATACAGCAGCGTGTAAAGCGTGGGCACCATGACCATCGTCAGCAGTGTGCCGACGATCAGACCAAAGAAAATCGTGACGGCTAAGGCTACCCAGAAGACGTCCTGCAGCATAGGCAAGCCCTCCCAGCACGGTCGTCCCTGCTGCATTGACCACTGGATTCAAACGTGACACGGCGGCCTCGAACACCGCGTTGTACGGGGCCAAACCTTGACCGTCCGCACAGGGCGGATCGGTTCAGGTCCCGCTGAAAGTTTTGAGAAGCCACCATAAAACCACTCTAACAAGTCAAAAACTTCTTGATTATCACTTTGCGGAAATCATTTCACAGAGTTATCCCTTAGAGAAATGCAGCGGGTCCGATCCTTTGTCATCGCCCAGCATATAGAAGTCGAGTTGCCCTGCTTTCAGAATCACTTGGGCCAGCATGACCCCCTCGTCGTTCATCTCTAGTGCGAGAATGCCGTTTTCGTCGACACTCCACACACCGGTCACTTGGCTGGCCTTCCCTTGTTCATCAAACTTCCAAGAGAATTTACCGTCTTCCTGCAGTGACATTTCAAATTTTCCGTTACCACGTTTTGCGGTCCAAGTCCCGTACAGATCGCTGGCTTTGATCGTTGCCTCGGGTTGGGGCGGTTCGACCTGTTTGGCTGGATTGGGAACTTCCGCATTCGGATCCAAACCCAGCAGCAACTGTTTCGCCAGCTGATCGTTGGGGTTAATTTCCAACAGTTTTTTCAGTTGCGCAATTGCGGGATCGTTGTGGCCGGCCGTGGTATAATGATACGCGAGCAAAAACCTCGCGGCAGCGTCTTGCGGATTCTTGTTGCGAAACTCTTCCAATTTCCGCAGTTGCTCGGTGTACGTACTGACATCGGGATAGAGGCCGATCAATGTCGTCCAGTCGAACCCCGGTCCGACGCTCAGCACGGGGTACAGTGTCGCGGCCGAATCCTGATATTTTCCCATCGCAAATAGGATCAACGCGCGAAACTCATGAATGACAGCGTCGTTCGGAAGTTCCTGAAGCGCCGCATTGGTCGAGGCAAGAGCAGCCTCATAGTCACCGGTAAAAAACTGCTGCCGTGCCTCGTCGAAATTCGAAAGTTGTTCGGGCGTCACCTCGGCCGGCGGAGCGGTATCGCTGGGATCAGCCGCCAATGTTTCCTCCATCGGTGCCATCACAATCGGCTCGGAATAATCATAGCCGCCGTAATCACCTCCGTCAGAGTAATAGGGGTTCGAGTAATCCGAATAACCGAACGCCCACCCCACACGATTGACCGCCCAGGTTGTAATTCCAAAGGCTGTCAACGCGGGATAGTTGTCCCACCAATAATCCCAACGAGCGCCCGATCCCCACGCACCATGCCAGCCGCCGTGATACCAATCGCCATGATGGTCGTGCCATTCATCATGCCGATTCTCCCAACGATCTTGGCGGTCCTGCAATCGATCGTCGCGGTTCCCTTGACGGTTATCCTGGCGGTCTCCGCGATTCCCTTGACGATTCTCTTGGCGGTCCCCACGATTCCCTTGGCGATCTTCGCGATTACCCAAGCGGTCCGAAGTCCGATCGCCGCGGTCAGCAAGTCGGTCTTGCAATTGGCTTTGGCGATCAGCGACTCCCGGTCGTTCGCCTCGCCCAGGTCGTTCACCGCGACCCGGTCGTTCACCAGCACCAGGGCGATTCCCCAATCCCGGCAACGTCGCAGCAGCGGCACCACCGGCAATCCCTGCGGCGATCCCGCCGCGTCCGCCCCCGCCCCGACCAGGACGCGTTGATGGCAACTGCGAGGGTCGCTGAGAACCACCGGGCCGTGTGCCACTGGGTCTTCCGCCCCCGGCTTGTGGGCGGTTTCCGGCATTGGGACGACTAGGACGTTGCCCAGGCTGGATCGGGGGACGTCCTCCGCCAGGCCGTTGCAGATTGCCCGACCCGACACCTGGACGACCGCCTGTGCCAGGGCGGCTGCTGATCGGCGGTCGACTACCACCAGGCCGACTACCACCGGGTTGGCTGCCTGATGGGCGATTACCCACCGAAGGCCGCGAACCCCCACCGGGACGCGATGCTCCCCCTCTGCTGGGCCGGCTAAAGCTCGGGCTGGAGGGGCGCGAAGGCCTGGACGGGCGCGAAGAAGGCCTGGACGGGCGAGCCCCGCCATAACTTCCACGACTTCTGCCGCCTCCACCACGACTTCCGCCACCGCCGCGGAAACCGCCTCCGCCACCGCGTCCACCACCACGCCCGCCGCCCCCGCGTCCCCGCGCGTGGATCTCAAGGGCCAGCATTGATGTCACTGTCACCGCGACTATTAGATAGATGAAATATCGTTTCATGGCAAATTGCCTTTTTGATAGGAGATGTATGCGAATGGGGTTGATCACGCTCTGGTTAGCGTCCACTCAACTATTTGGCTGTGCTCTTTGGCTCGGGCGGTCGGGGAACCATGGTCACCAGCGGCCCTGTGCCGATGATCTCCTTGCCCACGACGATATTCTGCAACTGCCACGTCACCATTTCCGCATCGATCACGGTGTAAACGGCGGTTCCCGAAACCGCTTTGCCGTCAGCATTGACTCCCGAATTGATCAGCAGCCAACGGTTTCCGTCGCGCGTCCATTCGCCAGTGAGGTAGCCCCCTTCCGAATCGAACGTCCAGGACCGCAGCTTCTTCTGATCTCCGTCCCAACCGATACGCTGCAGGCCGTCCAAAGTGCGACCGTCGTAAGTTTCCACTGTGAATCGCCGCAATAGAAAGTTTCCGTCCTCCGAAAATTCGCAATCCGTATGCACCACCGAATCGCGATCTTCATTGACCCACTCCCCGATTAACCAGGACAATTGAGCCAGCTGTTCTTGCCGGCTTGCTTCCTCGCGCGGGAGGTCTTTGAGCGTATTTATCCGCCACGTCCCGTCTTTGTCTTTTTTATGGATCGCAACATATTTGTTTCGATAAAGGGGACCATCATCGTAGTCGGAAGCAACGACCTCGCCTGACTCAATCACGACGTCGTCGCTGATGTGCTTCACGCGTTCGATGACGATTCCTTCAATCATCGCTTGCGCGTCTGTGTCGAACACGTCCTGGAACATCGCCACGATTGCCCCACGCCCTTCGGTCTGCTCGCCAAATTCGTCGTAGAACTCCGCATCTTCAGTAAAAAGTTCGCCGATTGCGTTTGCATCCCTTTTTGCATAAGCATCCACATATGCCTGAGCGCTGTCCCAGAACGGTTTTTCAGCGGCGGGAATCACGAACGGTTTGTCGCCGCCGACTTTTTGGGAAACGGTCCCACTGGATTCTTGTGGCTTCGCTGGCCTGGCGGCAGCAACCGATAGCAATTCCCCCCGCGGCACCTCCGCACTGGGGCGCGGATTGTTGCCTTTTTTCGTGGGGCTCTCTCCGGTGGCGACGAGTGATAGCCCTAAATAGACACCCACCGCTAAACAGACCGGTGATATCAACATCGTGTACTTGGGAAGTTTCATCAGGAGTGCTCCTTGTTGAAGTCCAACAGGACAAAACGCAACACTTCACAACGCGCGGGCGCCGCTCGGGTTTCGCAGATGGAGAACCATTTCTCGACAGTTCGTCGTTGGCAGCATCGGTGGCAAAGGCCGTCTCGACCTGACCGATTCCAAAGTTTCAGCGGCGAAGAGCAGGCAATTCCTGCCATGGGCCGACGTTTTCATCAGTAAGAGATGTGGAGTCGTGGGATGTGTTGAGTAAAAAAAGTAATATAATCAATAAGTCTCGGCCACTCAAATAAACATTTACACGGATTATCTTGCAAGCAATCCTGGACGCCGTGCCCGACATAGCCGACGATGGAGATCGACATTACGCAAACGTTCCCAAGTTTTCCTCTCTGCCGACAACAAGTCGCGCAATTTCTCCACTGCTTCGTGAATCCGAACCAAAATCAAACGTTTCGAATATTGAAAATATGTCCAACTCAACAACCGACCGCAATCTGCTGTTTGGTTTGATTGCGATGCAAAGCGATCTGATCGACATGCGGCAATTCGTCGATGCTTGCACTCTGTGGGGATCGCGAAAGGAGAGTTCACTCGCCGAAATCTTAGTGGAACAACAATGGCTGCTGCCGGAAGACCGGGAACACGTAGAGTACCTGCTTGAGCGCCGCATGAAAAAAGCGGGCGGGAACGTACGCAAATCGCTCTCCGCAATTCCCGACGATGTGAAAACGGCGCTGCAGAGCATCGGCAACCGCGACATCGGGAAATCGCTGCAAGCAGTGCAAACCGATCAGCGAATCACGACGTCAGTCGCCATCACGCCACCGCACCGACCAGATGAGCGGATTACCCGGCGCGGCTTGCACTCGACGGGCGGAATCGGACACGTTTGGCTGGCCCACGACAAGCTGCTCGATCGCGAAATCGCGCTGAAGGAACTGAAAATCGATCAGTCCCAATCGGCAATCAACCGCGAGCGGTTTTTTCGAGAGGCGCAAATTACCGCCCAGTTGACACATCCGGGAACGGTTCCGGTTTTCGATTATGTCGACGACGGCGGGCGCAGCTTTTATACAATGAAATTCGTGAAAGGCCGCACTTTCACCGAGGTCATCGCGGACTTTCACCAATGGCGGCGACAAAATGCCAAAACCGGTGTCAGCAGCCAGTTGGTGCAATTGCTGACTCAGTTTGTCAGTATTTGCCACACAATCGCATATGCCCACTCGCAACGAGTGATCCACCGCGACTTGAAATCTGAAAACGTATTGGTCGGCAATTTCGGCGAAGTGGTCGTGCTCGATTGGGGACTCGCCAAGCGACTCGACGATCAAGAACAACTCGCCGAGACAATACCCGCAAACCCCGACGCCACAATCATCGCGTCGGAACGCGATCCCCGCCACTCATCCCAGACGATGCAAGGGGACAAACTAGGCACACCCGCATATATGTCGCCCGAACAGGCCCGCGGCGAAGTCGGCATGATCGATGAACGGACCGACATTTACGGGCTCGCTGCGATTTTATACGAGATTTTGGTCGGTGATCCTCCGTTTCTCGGAAAGAGTATCATCGAAGTGTTAGAGCACGTCATTCATGACGCACCCCGGCCGCCCAGTGATTGTGTGGATGGAATTCCGGCGGAATTGGAAAGGATGTGTCTTAAAGGATTGGCCAAGAAACGGGATGATCGGCAGCAGTCAGCTGAAGAATTGGCTGGAGAGATTCAATTATGGATTGCCGAACGCGCAGAACGAAAACGGACAGAGCAGGAACGTGAACGCTTCTTCAATTTGTCGCTCGACTTGCTAACGATTCTCGATACATCAGGTCGTTTGACGCAGACGAATCCAGCATGGGAAACGGTTCTGGGCTGGACGACCGCGGAACTAGAGGATAAGCCGGTCTGGGAATTGATCGACCCACTCGATCATGAGCGTGCGACCAAAAATCATGCGCGGATCCTCTCCGGCGAGCCGCTGACACAAATGGAATATCGCTGCATTTGCCGCGATGGCGGATATCGCTGGATCCTTTGGAATGCCAAATTGATCCCCGGCGAGTCCTCCATTTATCTAGTCGGTCGGGACATCACGGAACGCAAACAAACCGAGCAGACCTTTCAAAACCTGCTCGAATCCGCTCCGGATGCAATGGTCGTTGTCAACGACAACGGGACGATCGTTTTAGTCAATGCGCAACTCGAACGACTGTTTGGCTACCCGCGAGATCAGCTGTTGGGCCAGCCCATCGAAACCTTGGTCCCCGAGCAATTTCGCGCCGAGCATCCGGCGAAGGTCGCGGCTTTTATTGCCAATCCGAACGCCCGCCCCATGGGCGCCGGCCTTGAATTGTATGGTGAGCGAAACGACGGAACAATTTTCCCCGTAGAAATCAGTCTCAGCCCCGTCGAAACCGAACAGGGCATGCTGATATCCTGCGCTATCCGTAATATTGAAAAACGCCAGAAGGAACAGCAAAGGCTGCAAGCGATACTCGATTCAACACCCGATGCCATGGTGATCGTCGACCGGAGCCGCAAGATCATTATGGCGAATCAACAAGTGCAGCGTCTATTTGGTTTCGGCCCCGATGAGTTAGTAGGCGAAGAGATCGAGATTCTCGTACCGCAACGGTATCGCCCCGGCCACCCCTCAAAGTTCGCCGCCTTCGCTGAGAATCCGGAGTTCCGCCCGATGGGTACGAACCTGGAACTGTTCGGCCAACGTAAGGATGGATCAGAATTCCCCGTCGAGATCAGCCTGAGTTCGTTCACAAGCGACGACGAATCATTTTTCATCAGCACAATTCGGGATACCACCGGTCGCAAGCGGTCGTGAGAAGATTTGGCTCATTGTCGACCGCCGGATTGGCATGAGCCTTTTTTTACTCGGATTCGGGAACCAACTTCGGCGGCGTGATCTTGCCTTTAGTCGCATTCACTTCGCCACCATCGCGGACGCGTTGCAGCCCGTTGATGACCACCCAATCACTTTCCGACAAGCCGGACTCGACGACCTGTAAGCCATCGTCGGTCAGAACTCCCAATTCTACGGGCCTCTTCTCAACCCGATTCTCTGCATTGACCACCATGACGTACTTCAAATTGAGATCCGTACCAATAGCGGTATTCGGGACGAGCAATTTCGCTTGCGGCCCATCGGAGAGTGGCACACGCACACGGACAAATAGACCCGCTCTGAGATATTCGTCGGTGTTGACGAACTTTCCCCGCAACCGAACAGTTCCGGTTGAGGTGTCGACCTGATTGTCGACGAAGTCAATAAATCCCTCGTGTGGAAACCCCGTTTCGTTAGCCAACCCGATAAAGACCGGCCAATTTTGCTCGCGGACCGGAACATTGGGGACATCGGGATTTTTTATTCGGGACTGTTTGCGAACTTCGAGAATCGTAAATTCATCCACATCGAAATAAACATACATCGGAGTGACACTAACCAACGTCGTCAGCGGCGTCCCCAATGTTTGATCGGCGGTGATCAAATTTCCTTTGGTGACGAGGGCGCGACCGACGCGGCCTTTGACCGGTGCCGTGACCTTCGTGAAATCCAGATTGAGTTGCGCCTTTTCAACATCCGCTTGAGCGCCGCTCAGCCCCGCTTTTGATTCCAACACGAGTGCCTTGGCCTGATCGAAGTCTTCCTGCAAACCAGCGCCGGACTTCAGCAGTTGAGTTTGGCGAGCCAAGTCGGATTCGTTTTTAGCGATGGCCGCCTTCCAGCGATCGATCTCCGCATTCGCAGAGTTCAGCGCTTCCTGGAAAGGCCGGGCGTCGATTGTGAACAGCACAGTTCCTTCTTCGACGATGTCCCCTTCGACGAAATTCACCTCAGTGATATAACCGGTCACTCGCGCGCGAATCTCCACGCTCTCCTTCGCTTCCACGCGACCGGAAAACTCCCGCGACAGTATAATTTCCCGCTGAAGTGGCTCAGCGACTGTCACTTCAGGTGGTGGCACCGGGACCGGGGTCACCGTTCGTCCTTCGCAACCGAAAACCCCCATTGTCGCCAGACAAAGCCCCCAAGCACACGCTCTTAGCCAGCGCCCTCCTACCGCCCATGAAAATCTCATCACTCGCCTCGACACCGTAGGATGACTAGAAATGACCGTGCCAAAATCCACCAACTTCGGCAGACACGCTGTTTTGACGACGGTGCCCACCAAGATGCAGCTAGAACTGTAACTACTTTCTAGCTGGAAAACGTTGGATAAACCAGACTTCGTTACGTGAATTGCGGAATTCTCCGAGATTTTTGAAAACATCCCATCGGCTCACAAGCAGCGTCATCAACTTGGAAACCCGCGAAATATTCGTCACAAATTCGACGCTGCATCCCGATGCCGTCTGATTGGAACAACAGCCCCGTAATTTCTTGCTCTGTGGTGAGAAGCATCTCAACAATCTCGTCCGTGAATTCGTCCGCTATCACAACGACAACGCGCCTCTCTCAGATCGCGGATTTTGAAATGTTACAAGAAAAAGTTCTTTTTTTGAAAATTATTCCCAAATCGTGGCTCATGACGAGTGTGGTTGGGCATTTCAGTATAGAGCGGCAGCAACGCTGCTAAGTCCCACACACTGAACACGATTTTTTGGAAACCGAAAAGATGAGCCAATCCCGCTAGCAACGCAAAGCCCATAAACAACTCAGCCGCCGCATCAATAAATCACTGACGTTTGAGAACCTGGAAGAACGCAAACTGATGGCCGGGTCGATTGACTTAGATGGAGGCGTGATCACTATTGAAGGAACTGAAAGTAACGACGCGGTTACGGTATCCACAATGGGGCGCCAACTCCAAGTCTCATTGACACATGGAGACGAAATACATACGCAGAACTTTGACATCGATACGATCACTGAAGTGAACTTTAACGGTTACGAGGGCAATGATTCCTTCACAAACCATACGAATATCAGATCTGTTGTGAACGGTGGCAGTGGCAACGATACGTTGCGAGGGGGAACCGGGAGCGATCTGTTAATCGGCGAGATGGGCGTCGACATGTTGTACGGTGGAGCCGACAACGACACATTGAACGGCGGCGGCAACGGTGACTACCTGTTCGGTGAATCAGGCCACGATGTATTATTCGGGGAAGGTGGAACTGATTTCCTAGACGCAGGAGAAGGAAATGACACGCTCAACGGGGGATCTGGCAATGACACACTTCACGGGGGAGCTGGCGATGATGTCATGTCTGGAGACTGGGGCCATGATGTCATATTTGGGGACCTCGGCAATGACTCCTTATACGGCGGATCCGGCAACGACAGGTTGTATGGCGGCGACGGTAACGACTCGCTGAACGGAGATGCGGGCAACGACTCCATGTGGGGCGGACGTGGCTGGGACCGCTTCGACGGTGGTGACGGTTTTGATCGCATCAGAGACTGGATGTTCAAATTCCAGAATGATCAGTTCAGCTTCGAGTCGATGACCGGTGTCGAATGGCTCATGTAAGGCCTGAAGGTTGCCGCTGGAGCGCTTAAAAAACGAGGAGCAATCTTTGTCCACCTCATAACATTCAGGTCGTATTCTTGGAGTTATGTCACCTCATAACCCCACAGTCGCCTCATCACACACGAGTCGGGACGTGCCGAGAAAACAGAGACAATTGGCCAACCGATCGCAAGCGGGGACAAAGCGTGTCACGTGCGACAGGTGGGAGAGACAAATTGGCGAAACGTCACTCGTCGCAACTCTTTACCACAACTGGCGACAAAACGCAAAAAGCCGAGGCACAGGGCCTCGGCTTTGTTCGTTCACACGCGGGTCGAACCAGATTCGACAGCGTGCGTTAAATGGCGGGGACAGGATTCGAACCTGCGACCTCGAGGTTATGAGCCAACTTTTTCCGACCGCGAAAAGCCTGAAATTCCTCGGTGTTTATAGGCATTCTAGCCACCAAAACGCCTTTTGCAAACATTATTACTGAAGTGCATTGTTTCCCATGTTTTCGCGGTACTTTAAGAATCGGCCGGTAGCGAATCCGGTAGTCTACCGGTAGTCCCGCCTCGCGCGTGTGAAGAGGTAATTCGAGACTCGGACCAACAACACGGGTGACAATGTCCCCCTAGGCTCTTGACGAACCGGACAATGACGCCTCTCGCGTGCGTGCGTATAACGCTCAGTTTCAACTCCGCGCTCCCGGGCCAGAGTGACCTTCCCCGCGTCTCAATTCGCCTACGTTTGACTGTTGGCGTCTGGTTGTTACCTGAGGTTCTGAGTCGCTTCGCCCGTCCACGTCGATTCTAGGGGGGGCGTCTGGGCCTATTACTGCCGGAATGCCCGTTGGCGCGTATCCATCGCGCCGGATCGAGGGTGGTTTGTCAGCCATGGTCTCCATCCTCATTAGTCGATCGCCTTACCGCACGACGAACACGAACGGTTTACGTATACATCGAATCGTGGGAGTCTGTCGACGCAGTCGGGACACGGATCTCGGCCAAGTGCGCCGGGTTGCGCCGGGTCGAAACGGTTGCCTATAGAATTTGCCAAATCCATACGCGGACCAGATAAACCCGGCGCAACTTGGCGCAACCCCGTTTTTTCGAGGGTTTTTCAATGATCACCTCCCGGAGTGGTTTGGTCGAAGTCCTCGAAATCGTCCCGCAACCTCACACCCAGGTAGACATTCTTGTTTCGGTTTGGCCCGCTGGTCTCCTTGGTTTTTGTATACCTCTCGGCCATGGCCCGCCCGAACGCGGTAGAGCTCCACTTACCTCCGCTCTCTGAGTAGGTGTGGTACAGTTCCGAGGCCACGCCCACAGCTCCGGACTCCTCGACGCAATGTTCGGCGAGAAAGTCACCCAGGGGGTCGGAATCATCGCGATAGCGCCCGGTCGCTTCCGTAACGGTTTGGGGTTCCTGAAGTCCGACCTTGCGATACTCCAAGAATCCGCGGACCAGCCACGCGAGGATGCCGCGTCCTTCGTTCTGGACGAGCCAGACGTCGTAGTCGGGGATCGGGTCCACGACCTTCCGCAAGTCGACCGTGAAGGGGATCAGCTTCACGCGTCGCCAGATGCCGTCATCGGTGCCGTTGATGCGTGGCAGGTGGTTTGTGCTGAGCCAGAAGGTATGAGACCGCTCGAAGGACCAGAAGTCCTCTTTCATCCGCCTAGCGGTAATGGTGCGGTCGCCGGTCAGTTCTTTGACTCGGGCCTCTCGGAGCGACGAATTGTGTTCCGGTTCGGAGATGGCGACGAACCGCTTCTGGTACAGCGCCGCCTTCTCAGTTGGATGGTTGGTCTTTTCGCCAAGAAGCAGATCGTCATTGGCCAAGGTAGCGTACTCGCCCAGAAGATCGGTGACGACATTCCAGATCGTGGACTTCCCGTTGCAGCCCTTTCCCCAAGCGATGGGCAGGATATGTTCGCCCGTGTCGCCGCTGAGCGAGTAGCCAAGTAGTCGCTGGACGTAGCGGATAACGTCATCATCCTTATTGAACACAAGGGACAACATACGCTCCCAATTTGGGCATTTTGCGCTGGGATCGTAGGCGACATTGGCCAATTGAGTGATGCGGTCGGCCGGATTGTGGGGACGTAGTTCGCCCGTCTCTAGGTCGACGGTGCCATTGGGGACGTTGAGCAACTTCGGATCCGCGTTTAGCTCGTCGACTTGGCAGACAATTCTCTCATCGACAGCGGCAAGCTCAAGGAAGCTGCGAATCTTGCTCGCTTGGTTGGCCTGTTTAATGGCCGTGACGACTTTGGCCAGATCATCCCGGTCAAGATGCGGGGCGATTTTTACCACTTCCGCCCATAGTGCCTTGCTGTATCGCTTGGCTCGCTGAAGGACTCCGACGCCGCTGTCGTCCACCCATCGCGTGCCGTCCCAGGAGAGCCACCGCTTCCACGGTGGCACGTAGAGCACTTCTTGTTGGTACTGATCCACGAATCGGGTAGCGTGTGCCGAGTCGGTCTGGCCGTGAACGTAGGCAATCTCTGGTAGCTTGGCCTTGTACGGATCGGCCTCCCTTGGACGCTTCATCTCCTGTGCGTTAGAATCTGTTGTGGGCATCAAGATACCTCCTTGTTGCCTCGTGGAAACACGCAAGTGCCCGGCTCTGCCCCGGGCGTTTTTGCATATGCGAGGGTTAGACGTTGGCGTCGAAATCACGCTCAGCCTGCTGCATGGCCCGCTCCTGCTGTCGTGATGTCCGGACGGGCCGAGTGTCGCCGTCGGCTAACGCTGTTCGCCGATCGCAGAATCTTTGGACTGCCTCGGCAGAAACGAACCGCTTCCCGCCGATCAGAATGGATTCGAGCTTGATACCGCCAACGCCGTGCAACACCCAACGCCAGCAGCTTGCCTGAGAGGGACGCCCGGGAATATGTTTCGGTGCCTCAGAGACCGGAAATACGTCTTCGGTCGATAGGTCGATCATGATTTTGTCTCCACAACAAGTGACTAAAATGAGTCAACGATGAGGAGATTCAATCACAGAAGCATGGCGATACATCGGCCAGAACATGGCAATATTCGGCCAAAATATGGCGATGCAATTCTACGACTCGATTTCGAGCCAGCAACCTCGACCCTGTTCCGAGCGAAACAGGCTCCTGAGCTGGCGAGGAAGTGATTCCTTCACCCGCTTTGGCCGGATGTCACCATCAAGGTGGCTCGCAAATACCGGCTTTGGATGGGATTTCACGCACTCGTTGAGCAGTAATGCGGCGTTCGGAGAAACTTCGTACCACATGTCGTCGAGCCGCACTCGGCTATACGGGATATCCACCTCAATTCGGCCACCTGATGTTGTCGAGGCACCTGCGGTCGGTCCTTGTTCATCCGAGGGCTGGCCGTCCTTGTCCGGTGGGAACTGCTTTAGACGTCGTTCGATCGCTTCAAGTAGATTCTGCAACTCCTCCGCCAGAATGGCGCAAGCGGTTGCTTGAACATCTGCGCAAAGATTAAGTCGCCAGACGGCTAACTCTCTGGCATCATCGCTCACCGCCGCCGTGAAGGCTGCCGGGGGACCGTTCTGCTGCCCTCTGAGTTGGTCCACCGCCGTCGCGAACTCAGATTGCCAATCCGCCCGAAATCGGTTGTTGAAGGTTGGTGCTAGGTGCCAACGGATGAACGTAAACCACGAAAACACGTAGCGCAGTCGCGGTTCGCTCTCTTCTGGGAGGTAGAAATGGGGACGGTAGATCGAGAACATTCCACGACGCCAACACTGGCAGAGCAACTCTCCAGCTTGCACGGCGAACACGTTATTGACGTCGTGTTTCAAGATCTGTGGGGGGCTGCCACGGAGGGGAGCGAGACGAAACCGTCCAGCAAGGTCTTCAAAACTCCGAGCAGCTTCTCTAACTTTTCCCAGCAGAAAAACTAATTTGCCGATGTCCGCACATGCATCGATCTGAGAAATGTTGGCCACCATAATTCACCTAACTTCTAACCGGGCCGGACAGGGCAGGTGTCACCAATGGCAAGTGAAGACGGCAACGGCCTGCCGAGTCCGATTGAAGACCAAGGCGTTTGCAAGTCGCACGAGGCCATCCTGATACCGCCAGCATACCGCGAAATGGCCTGATCGACGAGCCTCACGCACCGGCACCAGAGATCCACCAAGGGCTGGCGGCCCCGATACTGTCTTCCCTATCTCTATTCAGTAGATGGTCCCAAGTCCTTCGGCACAAAAAAAGAACCGCTTATTGTGGGATTCGGGATCGCAAAACCGAACAATGTCTTGTTGGACATTGAAGTCCGATTATTATCCTCCTCCGGTTCTAGAAGGGGAATATAGAAAGGGACTGGCTAGAGCAGTTGTTAGCCCTATTCACTGAGTCGAGCTGGCCAACCGTCGCCAGTGGCATAGGTGCGAACCACGCAACGACGGCCAGTCGATCGCGGAAGCTACTCGCCACCAAACAACGCTCTTTGTTTTGACTTCTTCGGTATCCGTTTCGGTTTGGGTTTGGGTTTCCCGTTGGGCATCTCGATCATTTCCATTCTCATGCCCTGACGATGAACTGTAAAGTCCTTGCACTGTCGCAGGTCTGCCCTACCCACCGCGATCTTGAATGGGAACAACGACGGCAATGTCAGCAACTCGTCGGCTTCAATCATATTCTTGTCTGCGGCAGCATGTGATGCCTTTAGCAACCAGATCTGAAGTCTCTTTGAACGAGTGGAGTTTTGTGGGGCTGGGCCAAAGTGCCCTTTCGCTTCAGTGTCTTCGACCGTATTCCAATCAACCATGCTTCTGACAACACGCTGATATGCTCGATTCAGCGTCGCACGTTCCCCCCAACCTTGAATCAACTTTCTATGTAGCTGCCTTAGCGTGAACTCGTCTTGTAGTTTGAGCAGCCGTCCAATTGCCGAGGCGCAATCGTCAAACAATGGATAGGCCATCAAACTCATGCCCCAGTGCAACCAAATACGATCTTCCGCACGAATAGATTTCAGGAGGTCGAATGCTTCGTCTCGGACGTATTCATGATGTTCTGGTACTCTAGCCCAAATCCGCATCAGAACTGTGATTGTCTTGCCACGTGCTGTCTCCATTGGATGTTCGTTTTCGAGATATTCGTGAAGGTACTTGCGCAGCATGGCCGGGTCTTGGTCCTGAGCAACTTTGTCAGCGAAAGCGTCAAGCCAATCGAGTTTTACCTTCCTGTCGAAGCCAATCACTGCGGTCATTCTTCCTCCTTACAGAACCGAACAAACGGAACGATGATTTCCTCCAGAGCAATACCGCCATGCGATACCACATTTTTGTCTTTGAACGTAAATGCCGACAATCCTTCCGGCAACAAAGCGAAGCGGTCGGACGGTAGACCAACACCAGACCACTCCAGACTCGCTGGAATGTCCGCCTTGGCCTGTGCTCGAAGCGAATCACTTTCGTAAAGCCGGGCACGCTTGCCCGTGACTTCCGGCAACACACCATCGTCGGGCTTGCCGACACCCTTGGCAGCAATGTTGCCGTGATCGGCTGTCATAAAGACTTCGTAGCCTTCACCTATCAGCCGGTCCAAAAGCGAAATCACCCGTTTGGCTTCGAGTCGAACGGCATCGTGCATCCCTGCCGCTCCTTGCTTCTCGCCGTGCATGATCTCGTCAACGGTGTTGACTACGATGCCGACGATTGACTCGTTCGAGTTGGCAAGGCACTTATCCAGACTCTCCGTTTCACCAGATGTAACCTTCTTCGCATAGTGTACCAAATCGGCGGCGACCCCCTGATCCTCCCAAAACCGTTTCCAGTGACGTGGTTCAGGGCTGGTATCGTGCATCGATTTGGCGAAGTACATCGGCGGCTGAGCCGCAAAGATCGATTGGCGAGAAATCGACGTGAGCGATGGCACCCAAGCAAACACATTCGTCTCTTCGAGTCGCCACGTCGCACGTTGTTCCTGAATCAATCGACGCAGGATCAGCCACTGATCCAGTGCCAGCCCATCCATCACGACCAAGGCCAGCTTCCTCAATGACTCGTTATTCCTCACAGAGACGAGATAATGAGGAACATGGTGAACCATAACAGGATTCGGAAGAGACGGCAGGTTGTAGAGACTCCCGAAACGTTCTTTCATCCAGTCGGCGAATCGACACTCGACCTGAACGTGCAGGTTGTGCCAGCGATTACGGGCGGTGCTTTCGATGTGCTCGTCGATTTCCCAACGGAGCACAACAGCTTCAGCCCACGCGCGAGCAAACTTCTGCCAGTCGGAATGCGAAGCAGAACCTTTCGGGATGCCGGTCTCGGTCTGCTCGACAAGTTTCGCATAACGCTTCAATGAATCAGCCACAGGATCATGTTTAACGCCGACATGAGCCCACTGAGGCACTGCCGCCTTAGATTTGCAGTTGATGGGATTGAGGAGCCCTTCGAGGAACAGCGTATCAACGTAGGCTTGTACTTCAGGATGATCGAATGGAATCAACAACAAGTCTGCCGAATCCGACCATCCAAAGCTAGCATGCGATTCGTGAACCTGTAGAGTCGCCTCGCTAGCACCGTCAAATGATTCGATGAGGTGCTGCCACTGCTTCTGAACGAACTGAAGGAACAAAGATTGATTGGACAAAAAGTCGTCGAGTTCCCAGCCTACATACTTAACCTTCAGATTCTCGACCAGATGTTCGCTTAGAACCATGGGCAATATCCGACCGCTACGGTGCAACTTCAACAGGGCGACGGCCAGATCAGCCGCCGTGCCGATCATGCTCCGCTCGATGCCAAAACACCAACGGAGCACAAAATCGCTGGTCGCTTTCCGTCCCAGCGTCGATTCATGGTCCTGTTCGTAGGCGTCGAATAGCGGATCAAGCAGTGACCGATCCAATGCCTTCAGCACCGGGTAGTTCAGGTTTGGAAACAGTTTGTCGAGACTGAATTCCAGCTTCCGACCGGCCTTCAGCAAGTCATACGGCAACTGCTGAAGATCGTCTTCGTTGCGAAGGACGACGACCAGTTCTGTTTTCTCTCCACGATCCCAGATCGAGCGGTACTTCGACTCGTAGGCGTAGCGAAAAGCGACAGAATCCTCAAAGGGAATCAGATCAAACCCACGCTGTTTGATCTCCGTCAGCATTTGCTCTTCGGTCAGCAAACCGTCCGGGTCGGAAACCAGAGTGAGTCGGTAGATTTCCTTTTTGAACTCTTTCAGAATCGTCTTGCGCCAGTCAGCCATCGGATGCCTCCACGAAGAGGACACAGACAGGCTGGAGTTCCGGGAACACCCGTTCTCGCCGAGTCAGTGCGGCGGTCCATTCCCGTTCTTCTTCGTCCAGCTTGCGAATCCGAAACTGCCGAACTTCCGGCAGGCCAATTCGATTCAACGCCTGCCGACGAACATGAAAGGCGTAGCGTCCTTTCTCACGTTCGCTGCGAATGTTCTCCTGATGATGCGTGTGCAATTCACCAAACAGATTCTCGCCGTGCTTTTCCGCTTCTTGTCGCAGTTGCCCGAAGGCGGCTTGGCTCGCTTCGCCTTCGATGGTGCCCGTTTCTTCGATTTTGGGTCCACCTTGCAGTAGGTTTTCCCAGATCGTTCGTGCTGTTGGCAGAAACGTGCGACCTTCATTGTTGGTGAACAATGGTAGGATTCGCACATGGCCGCTGCCGATGCTGGGATTCCCTTCGCTACTTCTTAAAGCCACCTGCCACAGTGACCAAAAGCCCACAATCTTCGCCGACAGTCCGCCAATCGTAAGCTTTGGGATCGGTTCACCGGCGACGGCACGTGGCAGAAGTTCGACCAGTGCCCGCAGTTTGGAATTTTCCAAGCTGACGTGATTCAGCCCTTTGTCCTGTGCCTCACGACCGAAGAAGCAGATGTCGTTCATCTCTTCGCCGTCCGGCCACGTTAGGTCGTAGGCAAACAGCTTCTTCTCGACTCGACCGCCTTCGGCTTGGAGGTACGAAGTCGTCATCCGTTCGATCCAGTACGGCATCGGATGATTCACGTAGAGCGATGCCAGCTTTGCATCGAGTGATGATTTCTCATAAAGCGATTTTCCAGACTGCTCGTCTTCAGCCCGTTCCCGGACCTGCATCATGAGATTATCGACATTCTGTTCGATCCCATCTGGATTCACGATGGCCTTGGCAAACACTCGCTCAAAGTCCGCACCGCTCTCGGCAGAATCGAGCACATCGCCGGTCTTGTCTACTCCGAATTCAGCGTAGATGATCTTCAACTTCTCTTCGAGCACCTCGTGGACGCGAAGTTCCACACTATCCTCAAAGATCAGATTGAAGGCTTTCACGAGGTGCTTCTGGCCGATGCGGTCAACTCGGCCGATCCGCTGTTCAATCCGCATGGGATTCCACGGCAAGTCGTAGTTAACGACCACGTGAGCAAATTGCAGATTCAATCCTTCACCACCGGCATCGGTCGATACCAGAATGCGTGCTTCCTTAGAAAAGTCCTCTTGAACACGTTGGCGTGAATCGAGATCGAGCGAACCATTTAGGCAGACTGTTTTGAATCCATGTGACGTGAGTAGCTCCGCCAGCATCTGCTGAGTCGGCACGAATTCGGTGAAGATCAGAAACTTTAGCTCGGGATCGTTCTCTTCCTGACCAGTCTTGTAAAGCAGATCGAGCAGAGCCTCGGCCCGTGCGTCCGGCCCCTGAGCCTGACAACGCTTCGCCGTATCCAAAAGCAGCTTTACTTCCTCACGTTCGTTATGCAGTCCGGCGATCTTGGAAGCCAGCAGTTCCTCCATCTGCTCCTGACTGTCCTCGCTGAACCAGTCGCTTGACCCGTCGCTGAGATCATCTTCTGTGATCGTGGTCGATTGCAGAATTCCAATGCGCCGTTCCAAAGCCGAGGCTATGGCTCGTGTGCTGCTGGTGACAAGTCGCTGCATCAGAATCATCAGGAAACCAAGATACTGTCGATTATCCCTCATCGCTTGGTTGTAACCTTGGCGGACATACTCGGTGACAGCTTCGTATAGCTGTTCTTGAAGAGCGTGCTTCTCCTGCCACTTCACCGTCACAAGCCGAGTCGAACGAGGCATGAACAAAGGCTCGCCACGGTCATTGATGGCGTTTCGCTTTTCGGTGCGAACGACAAACGGGGCGACGTTCTCGTGTTTGATTGAACCGATATCGGGAAAGGCATCCTGATCCAGCAGCGACATCAACCGATGAAAGCTCTCGGTCTTTCCCTGATGCGGTGTGGCCGACAACAGCAGCAGATAGGGAGCCGCATCGGCAAGCGCCTTGCCGAGTTTGTAGCGGGCGACGGTATCGCTGCTTCCACCCAGACGATGCGCTTCATCAATAACAATCAAGTCCCAACCAGCAGCGATCAGGTCGCCGATGCGTTCCTGATTGTGTCGCTCGATGCGTTCTCGATTCCAGCCTCGGCGCTTCTCCAAAGGTTTCACGGAATCAACCGGACAGACCACCTGATCGAACCTGTGCCAGATGTTGTCGTCGCCAACCAAATGGCGATAGGCCGAGAAGTCACTGGGCGACAGTAATTGAAAATCTTCGTGAAAGTGAGTTCGCATTTCCTGAACCCACTGCGTCACTAATCCCTTGGGAGCAACCACCAGCACTCGTTTGACGAGACCACGCAGTTTGAGTTCTCGAATTACCAAGCCAGCTTCAATGGTCTTACCAAGGCCAACTTCATCGGCGAACAGGTATCGCACCTTGTCGCCAGACATGGCTCTGGACAGCGCCGCCAACTGGTGCGGCAAAGGAATGACGCCCGCTTCCAGTGGAGCGAGCAATACATCTTCAGCCAGTCCCTCAACAACTCGTGCTGCTCCCACTCGATACAACAGGTTGTCGAACGACTGCAACCGTGGTTCGTCGATTGGCGAAAGTCGATCTGCCGTGACCCAGGCAACAGCCTCTGCATTCGGACGCCAGACGAGATAGCTGGTGTGATCCCAGATCGTTTGCGATTCAAGTATGCGCACAGACTCACGATACTCTTGGCTGAACGCCCAAGAGCCAACGCAAAGTTTGTCACTGAGCGATTTAGCACCCATGACGCTCGTCAGCCTCCTTCCTTTTTGCGATTCAACCGGCGAGCTTTCAAATCGACGCCAATTATGGTGAGCACGTACTTCTGATTTGGGTGACTCGGAGTGTCAGGTTGGGTCAGCTTGAGAATCCCGCTGTCGAGCAAAGGTGCGATCTGTCGTCTGCGAAACTGCTGGCGGCTCGTCTCGACATTCATCACGTCTATCAAATTCGTAAGTGATTGCGGTACATCGCACAGATCGATGACGGACCATTGCTCTTCGGATAGAACTCCAGCGTCGTCCTTGGAGAACCGTTCACGCAAGTGCTCAGCTAAGAGAACATGCTTGACTTCTCCTTCACGAGTTGGCGTAACAAGCCGTTGGACGACCAAACGGTTCATGATTTGTTCAGCATCGGTAGTAAGAAGTCCCGTGACCGTCTTCACACCAAGTAGGTCTAGCTCCCCAGACCGTATCGCCAAAGCAAACGCACTTGCTTCGTGCTCATTCAGGTCAACACCCAGCATTGCTTGCATGACAAGTTGCTCGTCCGTCACAAGCTCCCACCGAGGAGTAGTCAGTTCAAACTTCTTGTCGGCTTTGTCGTTGTTGATCTTAGGCCGGTCGAACCCAAGCTGCCGCCAACTCTTGAGAATCTCTCGGAGCCCCGTACCTGCCTGCTCACTCAACCCGATACGGCGGAAAGCGTTGACGATCAGGGGGTTTCGTACCGGTTTGTCGCCGGGCTGAAGCAATTCCTCGTCAGTCGAGAACGCATCTCCCGGATTTGAGAAGACCCAAACGTCTCGGTAGAACTTGATCGACGGTTTTCGAGCATGGTCTGCGTAGTCTTGATGCAACAGGACATTTATGGCTGCTTCACGAAAGGTAATGTAATCGGGCGTAGCGTTGGTGCGTTGAAGTGTATCCGGGTCGATCTCGAACTTCTCAGGACTGTTCTTCCTGTAGCCTTCGATCAATTCCTTCCACGACTTGATTAGGTTCTCTTCAACAACGATGCGGTCATACCATCTTTCATCCGGTTGCTCTTCGTCACACTCAGCGTCGATCCACTGGACATCGACAATCGGCCTCGGCAGAACCTGTCGTAAGGCGGCACCGGTTCCAAATAGCAGGATCGAAGCAACCGTTGGCTTGAGTTGGCCATCCTTCTCAACCACGAGTCCCCACTCATGTAGAAACTCCACTTGCGACTTATCTTCATGGCCTGTCTTGCGCTTGTCGAATTCACGCCGATACCATTTCAATGCGTCATCATCGAAGCACCGATCCGGGGGCAATTCAACAATGTCGCCGTCAGGTCGTTCTTGGGCTGCATCTCGAATGAATCGACGCAGTTCCTCTTCGGAACACTTCAAGTCCGATGCGCCACGTCGGATGTATGACTCCCGCCAGTCACCCTTCAGATGAACAGGCTTGTCGTCTCGGCTGACTTCTGGAATGTAGAAGGCGAGTACCGTTCCGTCTTCGTGATCGAGCAATTCAGCTTCCAATTCAATGCGACGGCTCATCTTATTTGCGCTCCGCAGAGCGGTAATGAAGTCGTTTTGCACTCTGTCAACAGTTACGACACCCACTACGCTCAGATTCCCGTCGTCGTCCTTCACTCCAAAGACTACCCAACCACCTGCCGTATTCGAGAAGGCGGAAACCGACCGGTAGATTTTATCGGGCACGGCACGCCGAGCTTCCTTGAACTCGACATCATCCCACTCGTGACCGTCCAGCATTCGTTGAAGTTGTTCCAGGTTCACTTACGTCACTCCCCACTTAGCATCACGGCGTTGTCGTAGTACATCAGCAGTGCTGGGTCTTCTTGGATGATTTCCTCACGCACACGCTCAGCCATCTCGACAATGGCCTTGTAGTCGTTCTTCTGCCAACACTCCTTGAAACCTGCTCGCAACGCTTCTGTTCGGACGGTCTTGAGCTTCTTTTTGGTCGCTTCTCGGTACTCGTTGAATTCTTTCATCAACGCCCGGTGCCGAATTTTCTCCAAGTCCACTTCCTTTCGAGGATCGGGCACATACCAACGACCTTTGGCTTTGGCTTTCAGCTTGGGATCGCCTTTGGGCAGATTACGAACATCCTTGAAGTTGCTCGACAGGTATCCATGAATTTGGCTGGGCACGTCATCCTTGTCGTCATAGCAGAGAAAGTTCTGATCCAGTAGCTCTGAGAGTTCGAGAGTTCGTTCGTGTTTTTCCCAGCCAGCAACTTCTTTCATGAACTGTGGCTGAAGCTCTTGAAACGACTGCGGCTTTTGCTTGAGTTGCTGCTTCAGCCATTGAATCGCACTGGCTTCATCGCTGACGAACAACTCAAGCTGAGCAACCTTCTCAACGGTCATTCGCTTGCGGTCGTACTCCTCCACCTGCTCTGGGAGGAAGTGCATTCCATCTCGTTCTGGAAACTTTTGGTAAAGCTCTGCACGGAACTCGGCTGAGGAAAGTGGCACCGATACGCCCCGCTGAACATGAAAAGCCACCATTCGGTCAAACAGAAGGTTTCCTTGACGTTCGGCAACTGGCTCTATTTTTCCCGCTTTGACCACGAACACCGGTAACTGGTTCAAGTGTGTGTTTACGAAGTCCCATGCTCCATCCTCGGTTCCAGCCTTCTCTTTGAATCGATTCTCCAAGCCACCGTTTGGTTTGTATGCAGAGATAATTAAGTCTCGCTTTACGGTATTACCGCTCACAACTTGCTGGAATGAACCCTGCTTCTTGTCCAACGTCCGAACGTCCGCAACCACAAAACCGGCATTCTCAAGTGCCTCCTGAATCGCATTCCACACGCTGTTCCGAGAGTTATGAAACTCGACAGTCATCCACCTTCCCGGCTTCAGGACTCGACAGTAGTTTTTGAAACACTCACTCATCAAATGCTGGTAGTCGAGGAGCGTCTTATCTTTCACACGGTCAACGATAGCCTCTTGCAATGGCGCAGTTCTCACGTCGTGCCACGATTCGATGAGGATGTTCAGGTCCGAATAATAGATATTCTCACCAAATGGAGGATCAGTGAAAATGTAGTCAATGCTGTCTTCGGCAAGGCAGACGGATGCCAAGTCTTGTGTAGTGATTACCTGATTTCCGTTTTCAACCATGTGCGATGCGAAAGCGCTACTGAGACGCTTCAACTTGCCTTCCAAGTTGTACCACGGTGACACTTCAGAAAGCTGCGATGCAACATAGAAGACACCGCTCAATGCACGGTTTGTCTGCGAAAAGTGCGACGGGCTATATCGATTCAATACGGACATCCCCCAGACAGCTTGTTCAACGAAGAACAAGAGCATGTTCTTTAGCCGTCGCTCAGGGCATTGGGATGCTCGCTCCCATAGTGCCGATAGAATGTGTGAAGGACGAGGAAGGAAGAAGTGGTGGAGATGAGTTATGTTTGCTGGTTTCATTCGGCCAACACGACGCATCTGCATATCCGGTAACTCAAGCATCGGCATGTGCGTCGGCATCGGAAGATCATCAACTCGCTTTAACACATCCATGTCGAAGTCGTCAGGTGTTTTTACGTATTTCGAGCCCTTCGCCGAGTAGTGGATTGCAACCGGTACACGTCTCGGAAGCGGGACTGGTTTATCCAAGGCACTATCGAATTTAGATTCATAGAGTAGCGTCAGGTTGTTCTTGCTTGACTCAACGCCGCAGTGAGGACATGGAAACGCTTTCTTTACTTTGCCCGATTTGCTATCCAATGCCTCGTCAACGAAGACAATCTCACCGCCACATTCTTCACATGAAAAGACTTCACTCCACACTGTGTATTCGATACGTCCCTTTGTCTTGCCATCCGAGTGCAACGTCTCGTACATCCAGCCGAACTCGTCTTCAATCTCGCTGAGTATGCGAGTGCCCTCCTTCTTCAATGCTTTGGCGTCAACGGGACTGCCGTAGTTTGAGGCAATGAACGTTGCAATCGGCGCAAGATCGTTAAGCACTGCTTTTCTTGCGCCGAGAGACGAGAAGGTTGTTGCAACGGCTTTTCCTTCGGGGTTCGGTCTCTCCTCAGAAATCTCGCCGCCGCTGGAGACTCGATAACCGAGGCCCTCGACGGCACTCTTGCTCCCACACAATTGAGCAGCAACACCTGTCATCCCCGTGCCGCAGAAACCATCGAAAACGACATCGCCCGGATCGGTGTAGTGGAGCAAATACCGCATGATCGCTTTGTGCGGCACCTTGGTGTGGTATGAGTGTGCGGTGTAGATCGAGTCCGTCTTCCCTTCACTGACATCTGCGGTAAACGGCTCCCGGTGATATTTGGTTTTGGGGTCGTATTGAGTTCCGTGATGCTCAACGAAGTCTTTCAAGAACGGATTCGGACACGCCGTGTAGTACGGTGGATCAGACATCGCAAGGATGTGCTCGTCATCTCCAAGTGGGAATCCGGGCATCTTCCGAAAATCCGTCTCCTTCAATTTTTCTGCCAGCAAGTTGAGGAAGTGGGCTCGTCTTGCGCCGTCGTTTGCGAATTGAATCCCAAGGCATTCGACTGGCTCTGAGCCGTAGTCATAGTCCACTTCAAAAAGCTCGCCCGACCCTGCCTTCGCTGGAACGAGCTTATTCTTGAACAGTTCTTTTTCCTGCTTCTCTTGTGACTTCTTTGCCATTGGTTATCCCTCGACCTCGATCACGATGCGGATTTTGTTGACCTCTTTGCCTCGGATCATGTCGTTGACAAACTCGTTGAAGCGTTCCCGGAATTGATCGACGGTACAGGAGGCACTGCCATCACTCAGCTTGCTGAGCAATGCGTTTGGATTGACTTTGATCGGCCTCAGACCGGACAAGGCGCTTTCGATGCCTTGGACAAGTTCCGTGCTGATCTTCTTGGGCAGACCGCCATCCTTCACCAGTTTCTTGACGGCCTTTTGCTGCGGTGGGTCGAGTAGCTTGATGCTTTCCTGTACGGTTGGATCGCCGAGGTTGGAGACAATTGTTTCGGCCCAGCTATCAAGAAGCTTGTCCATCTCTTCGTCGATGGCGTCGAGTTGTGCGGCCCCCGTAACAGCGCTCTTTTCGTCACTGGGCCGGAAGTTGCAAGTTGGGCACACCGGGCTGTTTTCAAGGTTTTCCTTGCCGAGCTTGTAGCACACCTTTAGATTGCCCAGTCGTCCGGTCATGTCCGTCAGGCTGCCTGATGACAGGACGGAGATGTGTGCCAACGCCCTGAGTCGTTCGAGTCGGTCGTCTTTTTCGAGCTTGTTTTTCTTGGTCTCTTCATTGACGCCAAGTCTGCTCTTCTTGTGCAGATCGAGGTAGTGATCCTGAAACTCCTTCTTGCACTTTTCGATGGCCTGAACGAGTTTTTGCCGAAAGCCGGGATCACGGCGTTTCTCGGCATCACGAAGCTGTGGTTGCCAGTCGTCACAAAGTTTCTGCGACTTGGCGATCCAAGGATCGCCGGTTGGCAGAACCGCACCGGCTGTAGTGAGATACGAAGTCAGTGGATTCAACTCACTGACGAGAGCGTTCGCTGCTTCAAGTTCACCCAGCAGATCGAGGCTTTTGCCATACGCCTTTACCTCGTCTACCGACGTTGTGAAATTCTTCAACTTGCCGGGCGAGTTGAACGACTTCAACTTCTCCAGAAAGCTCTGAAGATTATCGAGTTGCTGCCGATACTCTTCACGCTTCTCCAACGAGATCAGTTCGTGACCCCAGCACGGCAAACCGGACTGTGCGTGCTGTTTTGCAAAAACGACTCGGTTAACGACGCCGCTCGATTTTTCGTTCAACTGAATGATGCCAGCTTCCCGTGTGTTCGGGTCTTTGATGAGTCCTTCGGGCAGCCCAACCAACTCGAACAACTCAACAAGCGCATCGAGCGGTATGTCCTTCGGTCGTTCAACATGTCGGAATTTGCAGAAGTCTTCGACCGGTTTCTTTCCCGCATCGGCAAGTGACGAGGCATCGATGACTTCCTTGCCCACCAGTCGCAAAGTGATTGTGCCGCTGTGAACCAGCGACAACAGAACGAGAACAAGCAATTCCGGCTCCAGTTTATAGTCGATACCAACTTCGACGTTCTGATATTTCTCTTCGAGTAATTCGCTGCGATTGAGGACTTGTCCTTGTGGCTTGGCTTCCAGCCTCTTGACCACAGACTTGGCATACCGGGATTCGTGCGGTCGAATCTTGTCGCCATCAACTAGCTCAAGCCCGTCAAGAATTGCTGTTGCTAAGTTGGTTCGCAGCCCGCCGGACAATGCTCGAATACCATCGGCGACAGCATCATCAAGATTGTTGGTCGTGAGCGACACGGAGAACTTCGGGTATTCCGGGTATCGTTCATCAAACGTCGATTCCAAAGCGACAGTGCCGACAAGGTTGACCATCTCGCGGACGGTCATGCCGCCTGTCTTATGTCCCTTCAGGAACTCGACCATTTTCTTCGCCGATCCCTGATGGACGACATCAAAGGCGGTCAGCATGTGCTCCCGAAGCCACTTCGTCAGTGACTTCAGGTGCATGTCCGCTTTGTCCATGTAATTCTTCTTGGTCGCACTTCCCGCTTGTGCCGCCATTGCCTGAGCACCGGCGTACAGGCGCAATGCTCGGTCGCACGCTTCGTCGGGATGCTTGAGCAGAAAGAAAACTTCGTCTTGCAGGTCGGCCTTCCAGTTCTTCTTCGGTGGCTCGAACGGCTGCATGAAATACAAGTAGAAGTCACGAGGCGGCTGCGTGTTTGGTCGCTCATTGGGAGCACCGAAAAAGAGGTAGCCATTGCGGAAGACTCTATGCGTGTGCCATTCGAGTTCGTGTTCCCAAATACGGAAGCCTGTCCTGTATTCGGGCGTATCTACACATTCCATTACACGCTTGAGCGACTCGAAGTAGTAGCGGTCGAGTTCGCTCTTTGAGAGGCTTTCAGAACGTTTTTCGATCTCGGTATCGTAGTCGATGTTCTTTTCGAGATCGAGGTAATACTGGTCGTTCTCTTTGTTGTGCGTGATGAACTGGCCGCTCATCGTCTTCACGATCTCATTCAGACAGGACTCGACCGTCGTTCGCAGAAAGTCGCTGTTTCGTTCCGGTAGTGCCTCGTGATAAAGGCATAGGTCGTCTCGAATCTCACTGGCCGTGGGACCGATCTTGGCCTGAATGTCGTCGGTGGTCAGGCGATGGACCGACAGGGCATGGCTGATTCGTAACGCCATCGGCGTGTATGCCTTGCGAGTAAATGCCTGCTTAATTCGGTTCTCAAGAACTTTGCTCTTGTCGATGACTTCCGATACATCAGGAAGAGAGCGGATTGATGGGTTGTCCCGCAGTTCACTCCAATATGAGTCGTAACTGACCAGACCGGTTTCGTCGGCGGGCACGTCTTTGTCCAGAAGTTGCTTCATCTCGGCGCTAAGCGTCTTGAGAATTTCACGCTTTTCCGCAACTGAGATTAACTCAAACCGTTCAATGTAAGCCGGATGAATAGGGTAGAGTTCGACGAACGCATCGATGCGCTCTGCCATCGAGTCGTACAATGGGGTGAACTTTTCCAAATGCTCTCGAATCCATGCTCTCTGCTTGTCGGTCTTTGTCAGCAACCGTTCGGAGACAACGAAAGCAACGTCTTCCTGTGCGATGGGAACCTGCTCGAAGCGTGCCTGAACTCGCCGAAGCTGGTCGGCGACAAACGCAAACCTTGGATTCTCGAACAGCATCTCCTGCAAACCGGCCAAGAACCGAAAACGCAGCGTGCTGCAAACCTCGCCGACTTCACGCAGGAAGTTCAAGTCGAGAATCAATTCCTGATCGTTTCGACTTCGCAGATAGTCCAGCAACTCGTCCACGAACAGCAACAGTCCATGATCGGGATACTTCTCGTGAAACTTGCCCATCATCTCCGTCAGGCCGTCCTTGTTGTTGCGGACTTTCTCGGCTGGTGGGAACGAGTGCGTGACTCCCATCTTGGCGAGACTGTCTTCAAGTTCCCCGCAGATGTAGTCACGCAGACCCATCTGTGTGGAACCGATTTCGGAACGGATCACTTTGAATCGACCGATGATCGGCTTGGCTGCTTTCGCCACAGCCGGATTGCGACAGGCACCGGTCAGGTCTTCATGCTCGGCCAACGCCGAGATAAAAGACATGAGGTGCGACTTACCTGTACCGTAGTTGCCGACAATTAACAGGCCCTTGTTGTCGTATGGCTCGTCGAACTGGAGATTCGGGAAGACGACATCCGTTAGCTTCTCGGCCATCTTGGCGGAGATCACGAATGTCTCAACCAGACTGCGAGCCTTGTCATGCGAGTCCGCTTCCCGAAGTTGGATAACGGATTCAATCGGTTCAAAGTCAATAAGTTCTGAGTATTTCATTTGGTTCAACCATCAATGGCTTGCTGCTGCGGGGCTGGCAATCGAAAGCACAATTGCTTCGACATCCTTTTCCTGCACATATTCCGGGTGATCCGGCTCGGCGTAAGTGAGCACGCCGTCGCTAAAGGTTCCGTTCCACGCCACGACGACAATTCGGTTCTTTGAGTGATGCCGCAGAAGGGTCAGGGTGTTCGTCTGCAACGCCTTATCGAACAACAGTTCAATGTCATCGAGTAGGATGGGGCTACCTTCCTCTTCGTCGAGCAAATCGGAAAACAGCGTGGAGACTTTTGCTGGACGCTTCCGGCGAGGAATCTCCAACAGCTTCTGGCTGAGGCGGAGATTGACATTCACAAGAGGACAGGCTTTTGCATCGACCAAAGCACGGAGAAGCTGCGTCTTGCCGCTGCCGCTCTCGCCAATGAGAAGCACGAGCTTCTCGTAGCGGGCTTCAGCCTGCTCAATCGCTTCCTTCAGTTTGTCGATGTCCGTTCCCGGCATGTCACTCAAGCTGCCTGTTGTTCAACTCAATCCGACCAATCACTTCGGCTTTTGACTCTCTTCCTGCGAACCGGGTGGCTCACGCACCTGATCGAGCAAGTCATCGAGTTCCTGCTGTTTGAACAGCCGGTAGCCGTTCACAGGGTGTCGATGCACTGCGATCTTCCCAGCGTTCTCCCAGTTGCGGAGCGTGTTCGGCGACACACCGAGGTACTCCGCTGCTTCCGAGATGCGTAAGAAATCTCTCAAGTTCTCCACTGCCAGTCTCCTTAAACCCAGACGCCTCAAGGTCCACGTTCACGACTTTAGCAAACCTTACCAAGGTGGATTATGTTTGACAATCAGGTACAGTCCCGTGGGCTGGCTGAACAGAGTATTGATTAGCTGTGAATAATCGTATCCGGTCGATAGCGATAAGAAACAACTAAAATGACGTGGGTTGATGCGTCTAAACTGAACACATATCAGTTCGCACAAACTCGATTCCCAATCGACTTAATCCCTCTGGCTGCAGAATTGATGCGACATAGGGAACAGGTAAGACCTATAGTACAGATCATCCAAGCGAGATAAGAACAATGGAGTTTGACTGGCAACTTGCTGAGCGATTGTTCGAGAAAATCTAGCACCCCGGCTATGCGTACTTGGCGGCCATTTTGGGACCTCGGGCGAGGCATCCTATGGGTACGAATGATGTTTGAGCGGATGTCTCATCGTGGTTGAAGGCGAGCCAGGTTTCAGGCTGCCCTGAAGCGCCTCTGATCGCGCTTTTGTCTGGGGGGACTCTTGTTGAGCGTTAGCGATTCCGTCACTGCGATTGCCGTCCAACGATCTCAGCCGTGAATTGAGAACACCGGACCGTCGTCCGACAGCGCCATTGTATCAGCCGCGGCGGTGATTAAAGAGCGAAACGGTCATCATCAGCCGTTGTCGTCCTGGCTCACTTCAATGTCGAAATCCGGCCATAGGGTCAGTTGTCCAGCGCACCACCGCCGTCCCCGTCTCCGTTTCCGTTTCCGTTTCACTGGAGCCGGTTTTTCCAGAGTGTTGCCCCCCGGATGCACCGGCGGCGCCTGGTTGGGATTCGGGTACAGCAGCATCTCGTTTGCTTCAAGTGGTAGGCGGACGTATCCCATCAGCAACTCGTCGCCCGTGACCTGAATCGTCAAGCACTTCTCGCCCTTGAACGTCGGCAGCAGCCTGCGAAAGAGCGTTGCCTTCAAGAACAGCACGCCCGGCTCATAAACTGTGGCGGGAATCTTGCCGGAGACTTCCAGCCCGTCGAGCTTGAGGAAGTCGTCCCTAGCCTCCAGGCGCAGAAATGGCCCAGCAAGTCCCTGATCCTTCTTCCGCCGGTCGTCTCTCACTATCGCGATGACCCGCTGAAAATGCGGCTTGTCGATAACGAATAACATCGGTCACCTTGGCTGGCCGCTCAGATCGTCCAAGACTGCCAACGCCAGTGGCGGGCAGGGTGCAACGAGCCAGGGAAAGCGGCCGCCCCCGGCCCGATTTAATCCGTCGAGAAGCGACCTCGACGAGCATCTGGCAACGACCATCGTACCCACTGCAATAGACGCATGCTACGGAGTGCCCGAGAAACCCTTTCAGCCGCCCCACGCGCGGGTGCCGGGGACGAGGGACGAATTCCGCACCTATTGCCGCCCTCATCCCGGTCTGATAGCGTGGACAGAGTCAAACCTTTTGCCCGCAACTCATTTAGGCGTACTCGGCATGACGCAGCAGGCTGTCCTCGCCAAATTCGACTCGCTGAACGTCTGGAAGAAAGGCGATCAACGGGCTCCGCATAAGCCGCTGCTTGTGCTCTACGCACTGGCCCGATGGCAACAGGGCGAACCGAACATCTCCTTCGAAACCGCGGCACCAGTGCTCACGGAGTTGCTCCAGGAATTCGGCCCAGATCGCAAGACCTACCACCCTGAATTACCGTTCTTCCATCTGCAGAGCGACGGCGTTTGGAAGATGACGATGGACGGGGAACCGATCCCCCGAAAGGGAGCGCAGAATTTCACGCGCGGTGAACTCCTGAAACACCACTCGATTGGTTGCTTCTCGGACGACGTGCAGGCAGCGCTCAAACGGAATCCCGAACTGGCCGTAGAGATCGCCACAACAATTCTGGAAGGGCACTTCCCGGAGTCGTACCATCCGGAAATCCTCGCCGCCGTCGGCTTCGACGCCGAATCTCGATCCATCTCCAAACGTCGACCGCGCGACCCCCGGTTCCGCGACCGCATTTTGACGGCCTACGAGTATCGATGCGCGATCTGCGGGTTCGACGTGCGTCTGGGCTCACAATCGATTGCCTTGGAAGCAGCACACATCAAGTGGCATCAGGCGGGCGGACCAGACATGGAAATGAACGGTATCGCACTCTGCGCCCTGCACCACAAAGTCTTCGATCTCGGCGCGTTCACTATCAATCGCGAGTTGATGATCGTCGTTTCGGAAAGGGCCAACGGATCAACGGGGCTGGAGGAGAACCTGCTACGCTTCCACGGCAGCGATCTGCGGGCGCCCCAGCGACCGGAGTTTGTGCCGCGCGGGGAGTTTACGGAATGGCATGGCAAAGAAGTGTTCAAGGGGAGGCCACGGTGGCTTCAGGCGTGATCTCCACATCACGCAATCCGCGCAGAACGATGTGACCGAAGCAGGTTGCACCTCGACTACCAGCTGCAAATGACGGTTCGTCCTTACGCACGGACGACAACTGAAAACGGGCCTTGACTCAACCTCATCGCGTCTACATCTGTAAGTTCTGAATAGTTCTTCCTTTTGGCAACCGAGTTTTCTTAATCTCCGAAACATCTTTATCAAAACTCACTTGCAGACGGCCCTTTGGGATGTTCCAGAATTCTCCTAGCTTGCTTTTGAAATTTTCGACTCCGACCGGACGATACGAAAGCTCCCAAGCGGGGTCAGCGGCGTCCTCCTTCGACGGAATCGTTTGCTCAACTCCGTTACACGTAATACTCGTTATCACGGCAGGGTCTTCGGCAAGGTCGAGTACAATCTTCGCTTCCAGGCGTTCCGGTGACGCGTTGGGGAGCACGCCGAGCCGGTTACGGTGCGGTTCGAGTGCGGCGCGAATAAACGTTATGCTGTTTGTGAACTTGCCAATCTTTTCGATCGAGAAGAGATTTGCGAGGTGTTTTTTCTTGAGCTTGATATCCCTAAAGGCCCCTTCGTGATCGAAATATGCCTCGTAGAACATTCCGTTAAGGACATGCACAGCCCATCCATCCGGGATTTTCGCAAGCTGTCGACGAAGATCATTCATCACCTCCGTCGCACGGTTCTCGTTGCCTTCGGCGCATTGATAAATGTTGCGACCGAGCACAAACGCCTCGTCCACCGTTCGCTCAGTCCACTTCAGCTTTGTGAAGATTTCTTCGATCGCGGGACTTTGCTTGTACCAACTGTATGAACGAAGGGCGAGGATAATCTCTGTTACCGGGCTATCGGTCGGCATAGGAAAATCCACATCCGCGAGGCTAGAATCGGCATAGCCAAATGCTTTCAGGTCCGCGGGTGGCCGCTCCGGCCGTCTTTCCGCGGCTCGGCGTTCTTGTTCGCGCTTGTCAAGCTGCTCTTGCTCCCGAAGCCGAGGCTGTTGCAGGAGCGACATTGCCGAGACTCGCACGTGGCTAAATGGTGTCACCAGCGGCTGGGCGTTTATGGTTCGCAACTCGACATCTGCGGACCAGAAGGCTTGTTGAAATCCTTGGCTCACCAGCTCTGTGCGTTCGATGAAGGCAAGAGGCTGCGCAATCTGAAGGGCCGCCACAAACTGGTCAGATGTGAACTGGGTTAGCCGCTCTCCCATCTCGTGGCGTAAGCGGGGGATCGTGTCGAACCGCAGGAGTTTGTGCAACATTTCCATGACGAGAGGGAATCCGGCGCGCACGTATCCGTCGGACAGCTTCAATATCTCATGCTCGTTATTGAAGAGGTGGGCATTTATATGATCCAGAAGCTCGGATAGCCGGTCCTCGCTAATTGTCGACACTCGCACTTCCACTTCGTCTTCGACATTCGGTGGTAGGCATGGCTCAGACAGGAAAAACAGGTTTCGATTGAAGGCAGTGGCTAGTCGCGAAATGTAATGGCGGAGTTCGAACTTGAGGCTGCGGCGCGGCAATTCGTGTAGTACCCCAAAGAAGACAGACAGTAAACCAGTGCTGCCTCGTTTTCGCTCGGTCTTGAGCCTGGCAACGATCGGCTCCAATTGCTGGACCGCATCCCCTACGATGACATGGAGGCTACCGCCCGCGGCCTCGATTAGGGGTTTTGTATGCCTGTTTGCCAACTCTGCTGCTGCATTATCGTACTCTAGCAGAATTGCGCGGCGGATCGACGTGCCCTTGACTATCGCGAGGAGATCCGAGCCATCGGCGCCGCCGACACTTAGGGCTGTGAAATCCTTGAGCAGTTCGTCGGTCAGGCTCTTAGTGCCTTTGAGGCGGTCGATCACAAATTGCGCCTTCCGCAATCCCTCGCGCTGGAAGCTGTCGGTGTATTCCAGGGCAGCCTTATCCTCGTCGTGATCGGTTTCGTACACCCGCCGCAGTATTTCCTCGATGCGCTCGTTCCAATTAATCATCGACGAATCTCGCTTGAGGTTTCCGAGGCGGAACCGAGCAAACACGAGCAATTCAGTGCGGCAAGCACTGCCAATAACTGCCCATCCATTGCCGCTCGCGCTCGCCCTTCGTTTACGCACAGCTTGCGACGCTGCTTAAATTACTCGTGACTGGAGTATGAGATCAAGTGACGTCCATATGCAATTCGATGGTCGATTACTCCCTTGAAAGAGTTTCTTCTGCCTCTCTCTATTCATTCTCCAGTACAGAACTAAACACTAACGCAACGTGAATGCGATGCCACTGCAATATGGTTGAGGCCGCAAGATTTGAATTTGAAAACCTAACTTCTAGCGGCAATAGCTCGCTCCGGTCACCCCAATCGGGAGGATTGGACTTCCGAGGTAAGTTGCGGAGGATGTTTCCAAGATAAGTTGCTGAGGTTGGTCAAACCGACGCGATTTTAACTCTTATGCTTCTCCGGTACCAAGAAAATTCACGCAGTTGGGCAGTCAATGTGAAAACAACCACTTTCCGCCAAAGCGCATAGGAGGGCGTGTCCTGTGCGTCCAACGACGCGTCCCCACACTGCTTCGGTCCGACAACCGCTGCACTTCCCGACCGTCAGTAACGTGTCGGCCGAATATCCCGGCTAGGCATTCTGCCCGCGCCCCCTCAGTGCGTTCCATTGCGACCATCCAGTACACACACTCGTTCCTTGCCCATCTTGACACTGATTTCCGGGCCCGGTTGGAGGGGGAGATAGTAGGAGTCCCAGCGCGACCACCGGGGGGAGTTGGTTCGATTTCCGGTCGGATCGGCAATCGACTTTTCGACGATCAGCCTTCGTCCTCTCTCATCTCGTCGAGCAGTCGCTCCACCTCCACAATGGCCATGCGCTCGTGCCGCCACACCAGAGCCTCATCATCACCCGAAGCGGTGGCCTTAGCTGCCACGTCCACGTACTTGGCATACGAGCGGATGCTGGTCTCCAACCAACCGAGTGCAGCCCACGAGGGGGCAGGAGACAAAGCCCGGGCCAGATGAACCAGGGTCGCACCCGATGATCGCTCCTCGACGATCCGCAGCCTATTCGCCTGCACCCATGCTACTTCAGCAGCAAGCGAAGCGTTGGCAGGCAGCTCCGGCCATGCGTCTGGAATGGCCGACAGTCCTTGGATCTGGCCAGCATCAGAATGGGAAATCTTCCCATTTTGGATCGGTGGGTACATACGGTGGAGTTCGCCGTAAACCCATTGCTGCCTTGAGGCTTTGTCGGGAAACCGCTTCTTGGACATCCTCATCATCTCGTCGCGTTCAAGCTCGATTTGCCCATACCATCGTCCCTCACGCTGAAGCCTCCGCGTCACGGTCAGCGGATCAACCTCGCGCGTGTGAGTCGCCCCCGCCGTGGAAACACCAGGGGACTGCGCCGCCCTCTCTACTTGATCCGCCGTGCCTGATCCGTCCATGATTTACCCCTTGCGCCTGTGCCCATCGTGCGGCCGCTCTGAGTGGCCGCATCGCACTATTTTACGACGAGATATGCACAAGCCAATGCCGCTTTTTCGTATCAGCCCACCTCCCGCATAATCTCCACCGCTTTCTGCAGATCCCGTTCGGCATAGACTTGCGTGACGTCAGCTGATGCGTGTCCCAGGATGACTTGGGCGGCTTCCAGCCCGTACCGTTTCCGGATCTCTGTTCCGGCGGAGTGGCGTAAGCGGTTCGGACTCCACCGATGGTCTGATTGCCACTGGTTGAGTTCGGCTCGCTGCTTGTCCGTCAGCCGCTCTTGCGACTGCTTAACGCTTTCACCGTCGCGGCGGCGGAGTGGTTCGGGTGCCGGGAAGGCTAGATCACACGCCCGGTGGATCGCTCGCCGGTAGCTTCCGGTGGTGTACTGATCACCCGCGGTTCGCTTCGGTTTCCGCTTGCGGTTTGTGCCGGGCCGGTTGCCGCACGACAACGACGTCCTGCGGTTCGCGTGCTGTTCCGCGCGGCGACTCTTCTCCGAATCCACAGGGCGGAAACAATGCGTTTCTTTCTCACGCAACAGATACGGTCGCAAGATGTCCTGCCCTTTCGGACCGATGGGGATGAGTCGTTCCTGCCCGTGATGTTCGGTTTTGTGAGTGTGTGGTCGGTAGATCCAGACGTCCGCTGACATATCAATGTCGCAGGGGCGCAGATTGCAAACGTCCTGCGGACGACAACCAGTGATCCGCTGAAAACGGATCATATCCGCCACCACGGGTGTCAGATGGGGCAATGTGGCCTGCACGGTCGCATCGTCCACGGGTAGCACCCGATCCGGTTCACGGGCTTCTGAACGGCCTTTCCGCAAGCCGGAAACGGCCATCAGCCCGTGATACATATCGGGGCGGACGAGTTCGTTTTCAACCGCCCATTTGAAGCATCGGCGAATTCGACCGATCGACTTGTTGATGTATCCACGGCTCCAGCCGTTGTCGATCATTCGCTGCCGAACGGCCTTCAATGCCAGCGGCCCGAAGTCGTTGGCGTTTGTCCGGCCGTACAACTCCCGGACGATCTTCAGAGCTTCCTTGATGCAACCGTATTCACGAGTGACCTCGCCGTTTTTACGGTAGTACCGCTCGGCGAATTTCCGGTAAGCATTGATGATCTCGACGACCGTGCTCTCGATTTCGCTGCGGAGTTGCCGACCATTGGCCAGGAACTCAGCGATGAGGCGGTCATACTCGGCTCTGCTGGCTGCAGAGTTCCACTTCCCAAGATAGATGTCCTGACCGTTGATCGTGACGACAGCCTGCCCAGTGGGCTTGTGGCGACGGTAGGAAGGGACGCGAAGCGTGGAAGATTTCGGCATGGGATGCAACCTCCATTTCACCGAATCCGGTAGACTACCGGATTTCGTTGAAACTTCAGGCCGCACTGCCGACCGCCGGCAGGTAACACAAGTGCTTGTTTCGGCGGTACTTAGAAAAAATGGCGGGGACAGGATTCGAACCTGCGACCTCGAGGTTATGAGCCTCGCGAGCTACCAGACTGCTCCACCCCGCGTCATTGGGCGATTCCGGCGGGTGTATGCTTTGTCACCGGATCGACTTCTATAATAGCAGAGAATCACTAAACGTCGAGGGTCTCGACCGCGATTCTCACACTCTTATCGGCAAATTTCTTGAAAACCTCCAGTTTTCCTGTCTCAAAACTCCGCATTCTTGGGCGTTCGTGGGAATGGGATTACGTCGCGGATGTTGGCCATGCCGGTCAACAATAGCAAGGTCCGCTCCAATCCCAGTCCGAATCCACTGTGCGGGACGCTGCCGTAACGACGTAAATCCAGATACCACCAATAATCTTCGGGCTCCAAACCGCACTCCGCCATGCGGTCGGTCAGCACGTCCAGGCGCTCCTCACGTTGGCTGCCGCCGATGATTTCTCCTACGCGCGGGACCAGGACGTCCATCGCCCGGACCGTTTTTCCATCCTCATTACACCGCATATAAAACGGCTTGATGCTTCGTGGGTAGTCGTACAGAATCACCGGTTGTTTGAAGTGCTGCTCGGTCAAAAAACGTTCGTGCTCCGATTGCAGGTCGATTCCCCACGAGACCGGGTATTCAAACTCTTGTCCGCTTGCCAGCAGAATCTCCACGGCTTCGGTATACGGTAAGCGGATGAAGTCGTTGTCGATGATGTTGCGGAGCGTTTCCAAAATGGTTTTTTCGATCCGTAGATTGAAAAACTCCATATCCTCCGGACAGGCAGCCAGCACATCGGCAAGTATTGTACGGATAAACGACTCTGCTAAGTCCATGTTGTCGTTCAACTCATAGAACGGCATCTCTGGTTCGACCATCCAAAATTCTGCGAGATGCCGCGTTGTGTTTGAGTTTTCTGCTCGAAACGTGGGGCCGAAGGTATAACAGTCGCCGACGGAACTGGCGAATGTTTCTGCTTCGAGTTGTCCGCTGACGGTCAGTGATGCTTGCTTGCCGAAGAAGTCTTGGCCGTAATCGATCTCTGTTTTCACTTGCGCCAACTTGGCGAGGTCGAGCGTCGTCACCTGAAACATGGTGCCGGCTCCCTCGCAGTCACTGGTGGTGATGACCGGCGTGTGGATGTATAAAAATCCCCGTGACTGAAAGAAGTTGTGTATGGCGGCGCATAGGGCATTGCGCACACGGGCAATCGCTCCAAAGGTATTGGTCCGCGGACGCAGGTGCGCGATTTCGCGGAGGAACTCAAAACTGTGCCGCTTCTTTTGCAGAGGATAGGTTTGTGCGTCGGCCGTGCCTAACACCGTCAGCTCCGCCGCATGCAGTTCGATACTCTGCCCTTTACCGGGTGACTCCTTGAGTATGCCGGAGACGCGCACGCTGGCTCCGGTGGTGATCGCCTTGATGCTTTCGGCGAATCCCGGGACCGAGTCATCGACAATCACCTGCAGGCCGGTCATCGAACTGCCGTCGTTGAGTTCTAAAAACGCGAAGGCTTGTTTGGACTCGCGTTTGGTGCGGACCCAGCCGGCCACCTCAACTTGCTGCTCCGGTTGGCCGTCTTTGATGAGTTTAGCGATTTTCGAAAGGGTCATCCTGAGCCTCGTCGGGGGAAATACTTAAACTGAGAACACGATTTGCACTTCTGTGCTGCGGGAACCGTCCACAGCACGCGTCCCTGCCTGTCATCGTGAAAATCATAGCTGGGTGCCCGAATTCCGAGAAGTCCGGTTAGAAAAACCAGGCAGAGAGCGGAAATTGTACTACTCCGAGGCAAAGAATCTTGTTCTGTCGCGTGCAACATCCGTTTCGTCGGGTTAAAATAAAAAACCCCGACTTTTCCCTCCCGCGCTTTGGCGATTCTCAACGTATTCCCTCAATAGACCGCGGGTGCCTCGTGACGGCCGGGAAAATCCGTATCAACACGTTCCGTTGTGACGCATACTGCCCGCAGTACGGCATCACGTCCGGAACGGCAATTTGAAATCTGCCCGGAGAGATACTGGAATGAACGTTCGGTTCGGTTTGAGTACGATTTTGTGTTTGGCCTGTTTGACCGGCTGCCCCAATACGGAGGGGGATAAGCCTGCTCCCGACAAGGCCGCGCAAACCGAAACGCCTGCACCTCCTTCCCCACCAGAAGTGAAACCCGATGATCCCCAAGTCGTGGCCGCACTGGAAAAACTGGGAGCCCAACTGACCAAGAACGATGCTGGCAACGTCACAGCAGTCAGCTTGGAATCGCTTGAGTATACCACGGACGATCTGGCCGCTTTGAGCGGACTGCCCTCTCTGGTGGACCTCGATCTCGCAAAAACCGAGCCCGGGGATGAGGGTCTGGCCAAAGTCGCGGAACTCGAACAACTCAAGATTCTTCGCTTGCGCCGTTGCGGCATGAGTGATGCGGGCCTTCAGCACTTGGCTGTACTCGAGAACCTTGAGCAACTCCACCTACTGTATAACTCGTCGAATATCACTGATGCAGGAATGGAACCGATCGGAAAACTGTCCAATCTTCAACTCTTGGACTTGCGGGGTTGCACGCTGATTGGTGATGCCGGATTGGAGCATTTGAAGTCGCTGAAAAACTTGAAGAACCTCAAAATCCGTTCCTTC
The DNA here is from genome assembly GCF_007747995.1 of Symmachiella dynata. Lineage (NCBI taxonomy): Bacteria > Pseudomonadati > Planctomycetota > Planctomycetia > Planctomycetales > Planctomycetaceae > Symmachiella > Symmachiella dynata. The sequence goes on from NZ_CP036276.1 coordinate 7,376,546, forward strand.
GGTGTTTATGACGCTGGTGTCGAACACCTGCAAGGCATGACGAAACTCAAGGCATTGGCGCTGGAAGATACGAAACTCAGCGATGCGGGAATGAAATACCTCAAGGATTTGACGAATGTCGTCGACCTCAACTTATTTCGCACGCAAGTCTCCGACGAGGGACTGCAGTATCTGTCTGGCATGAAAAATCTGAAGAACCTCAAACTGCGCGACACCTCGGTCGAAGGCCCCGGCTTGGAGCATTTGCAGGACGCAACAGGCCTCACCATCTTGGATTTGAGTGAAACGATTGTCGGCGACGATGGCCTGCAATACCTGGCCCCCTTCACCAATCTTGAAGACTTAAACCTGTGGTACGACGACGTTAGCGACGAGGGACTCGTCCATTTGATGCCGTTGACCAAACTGAAAAAGCTCAACCTAGAAAAGACCATGGTTTCGGACATCGGTGCCGAACAGCTCGCCAAATTCACAAACCTAGAGTCGCTCAACATGCGGGAAACCAAGCTAACCGACACCGGCTTGGAAAAACTGCAAGGACTGACGCAGCTGACTGCTCTGGATGTGGGCGGGACGGAAGTGACCGATGAGGGTGTCGAGAAACTGCAGGCAGCGTTGCCAAACTGTCAGGTCAAACGTTAGCCTATTTATAGGCTGAGATTGAATCGTTGTGAGTGGTACGGATTTTCCCGCCGAGTCGTTTTGTTTCGGGTATTTCCGTCATAAATAGTAACCGGCCGGCGTCATCGCCCGCCATATTGTAAATTCTTTAGTTAAGGAACCGGTCGATGAGTCAAGATACGACACGCCGTGATTTCATTCAAACGACGACGGCACTGGGAGCCGCTTGGTGGGTCAGTGGTGGCCCGAAAGCATTCGCCAAAGAACCTTCGCCGCTGGAACGCGTCCGTTATGCCTGCATTGGTGTCGGCGGTAAAGGTAAAAGCGACTCTGCCGATGCCGGTCAGCACGGCGACGTGGTTGCGATCTGCGACATCGACGAAAACAACCTCAACAAAGCCTCGAAAAAGTTCAAAAAGGCCGAGAAGTTCGTCGACTACCGCGAAATGCTCGACACGATGGGCGACAAAATCGATGCGGTCACGGTCAGCACGCCGGACCACTCCCACGCGCCGGCCAGCGCTATGGCGATGAAAATGGGCAAAGCCTGTTTCACGCAAAAACCGCTGACGCACAGCGTCTACGAAGCGCGTCGCTTGGCCGAAATCGCCAAGGAATCCGGCGTTCCCACAATGATGGGCAACCAAGGAACGGCCAAATCCGGTCTGCGGAAAGCTGCTGCGATTATTAAAGAAGGTGGATTGGGCACGATCAAAGAAGTGCACATCTTCACCAACCGGCCTGTCTGGAAACAAGGGGGCGAACGCCCTGCGACAGCAACTGTGCCGAAGGAAGTCCACTGGGATCTCTGGCTCGGACCGGCACCGGAACGTCCCTATGCCCCTGGCTACCATCCCTTCGCTTGGCGGGGTTGGTGGGATTTCGGAACCGGAGCGTTGGGCGACATGGCTTGCCATACGGTCAACATGCCCTTCATGGGCTTGGACCTGCGGAATCCGACCTCCATCGTTGCGGAATCGTCCGGTCACAACCGCGACAGCTACCCGCAACAATCGAAGATCGTGTTCCAATTCCCGGCCAATGAAGCCCGTCCGGCGTTGCCTTTGATCTGGTACGACGGTGGCTACAAACCGGACGTTGCCTTGCTGTTGGGCGAGGACTTCAAGCACGATAGCGGTTCCATTATTGTCGGTGAAAACGGCACGCTGTATTCCTACGGCGATTACGGCGACAACTGGATGTTGCTGCCAACCGGCGAAGTCAGCGAACCGAATGTCGAGTTCGAAGAATCGCCCGGTCACTTCACCGAATACCATCAGGCGATCACCGGCGAACGCAAAGAAGCCACGTCGAACTTCGTCAATTACGCCGGACCGTTGACCGAGACGATTTTGCTCGGCAACTTGGCGGTTTGGGCCGATGGCAAGAAAATCGAATGGGATTCCAAAAACCTCAAAGCGACCAACGCTCCTGAAGTTGCTGGAATCATCAGGAACCATTACCGGGACGGCTACACGCTGTAACCCGTTCAATCAGCAGAACTTTTGACAATCACCGCGAGATAGGCCCTCTGCCAATCTCGCGGTGATTTTTTTATCGCGCCAAAATCGCCAAGACACCCGGCCAAATCGGAAAACTGTGGGAGAATTGGCTGATTACCACGGCTGGATTCTGCCGCGTGCGGCGCTTTGTCGAAATTATCTTCTGGAAGCATCGCCCCTGGCTGCCTATGATAGGAGCGTGGCCTGACCGCGGAGCATGAGGGTCGAATACAGCAGATTTGAATTTCGTTTTGAGCAAGGGTGTTCGATGCGTCAGTGTCATAGCTGCGGACATTTGTTGTCAGTGCATTCGCCGGTCTGCGTCTCCTGCCACGCGCCGGTGACCACCCACGATGCCGAGACGGCTCCCAGCGACCTAGAATCGCATGAGGAGACCCGGAATACCTCAACGGGAAATCTGGTCGCTGTCGCGCGGTTTTCCAATTCTGCGGAGGCGGGTTATTTCGCCGACGACCTGGAACACTCTGCCCAGATCGAGTCGCGGCTGATCATCCAAGAACAGTTTGACGCCCTGACCGGACGCTGGCGGCACGACTATGTGTTACAGGTCGACGAGTCACAGGCCGAGAACGCCACAGCCTATCTGAACGCCCGCGTAAGTGATAGCCCCGAGGACGAGTACGAAAGAATCGATCCACTCACCGCTCTGCCCAGTACGATGCCCGCCACCGGCTTGAACTGGATTCCCATCTTGCTCACAACGTTGGCTGCCGGTTCGATGGCCTATTGGGGTGTGAAAAAAATCGAGGAACGTCCGCAGCCTCCCGCTCTGGGCAACCAACACCCACAGCGCGTGGATGACCTGTGGAAAGCAGTCGTCAATGCCGACGGTCCTTGGATTCAGCAAATCGGCAACGGCCCCGGCATCCGCGTCATGCGAGCCGACGCGAACGGCCGGATCGTGATCCAAGAAGACCGCGATGGCGACCGCCAAATCGACCACGAATTCCGCCTACGACGCTGACGCCAATCAGTCCCATTGAACCGACCGGTCTGCGATCATTGTTTCAACTGGGACCGTTTGACGCCAAAGGCGATTAGGCGGACGGGAAGGTTGCGGATGATCGGGAGTTTCAAGAACCAGGGCGTATGGAAGGTTTGCGAATCGTCTAAACCGGCTTGAACGATTCGCTTCTGGATGACTTCCTGAAATCGCTGGATGACCTTTGTGGGGAATTCGCGATGCTTTCGCACCAAGTCCAGATCTGCGGTGGTCACGTTGCCTTTGAGTAGCGGCTCGGAGAGTACGTTGGCCGTTTCGATCGCATCTTGCACGGCATAGTTAATCCCCACGCCGCCGACGGGGGACATCACGTGCGCCGCATCGCCAATCAACAACAGGCCCGGCTTGGACCATTGTGTTAATCGGCTGGCTTCGACGTTCAGCGGCGTGATCTGTTTCCAATCGGTGATGGTCTCCAAGCGGTCGACCAACTCGGGAGCGAGTGCGGCCATCGACTCGCGGAATTTTTCTAGCCCCTGTTCGCGGACATCATGGAATGAACCTTTGATGATCAGATAACCCAACTGCCAATGGTCCCCCCGTTCGAGCATGACCAGCATGTGTCCGTTGTTGATGCGAAACGTGAGGTCCACGCCGTCATCCGGATTGCGTGGCATGCGGAACCAAAGCACGTCCATCGGCGGCGCTGTTTTGACCGGTGTCAGCCCGGCCAGTTTGCGGAGCTTGGAAAACCGGCCGTCGCAGGCAACCGTCACCGGAGCGCGACATTCTTCGGAACCCTCGGCGGTGCGATACTTGACCCCCACGCAGAGACCGTCTTCGTGAATCAGTTCTTGAACATTGGCCCCCATGATGAGTTTGAAGTTCGGATACTTCGCTGCTTCGTCGGCCAAGAACTTCAGAAACTCGCTTTGCGGCATGAGCACAATGAAAGGAAAGCGAGACTTCAAACCATTGAAGTCGGCAAAGGTGATTGTTTCCGACGGTGTCTGCATGCTGACCGTTCGCAACTTGGTGTGCGGCAATTCCAGCAATGCATCGGCCAGTCCCAACTGGTCCATCAATTCCATCGTCGAGGGATGCAGAGTGTCACCGCGAAAGTCACGATCGAAATCTTGATGAGCTTCGAGCAACGTGACGGCAACACCACGTCGCGCTAACAAGAACGACAACACCACCCCCGCCGGTCCCCCACCGACGACACAGCACTGGCAGTTTGAGTCCGTGGAACCAGAGGAGTCCGCAAGAGTCGGGGAAGGGGATACCGCCATGTATGCACCGTCCAATTTGAGTCGCGATAGAAATGCATCATCCGGCGACCGATGCGCCGTCAGGCTGGATCGTAAGGACTCGACGCGATTTTGACCAGCGGTGTTTATACGCCAACTTAGCTAGAAGCTGCGACGCGAAATGGAAAACTCAGGCCGCACAATTGTTGTTTCAGTGACTGGGGGGTTAGGCAGGCTGCATGTCATTGAGCATGTCCGGCGGGTTGGATATCTGTTTACTCTGAAGCGGATTCCGGGAACCGTCTTGACGGAAAACCGCGAAAACCTTAGCATTCTTGATATAAAGTCTACGGCGTATTGATAGGTAGCGACGGTCCCATCTTGTCCGTCGCGGTTTGAACCACTGTTGGAAACAGCTCTCATGATGAGAAGTATTCCCGGCGGGGCAGCCAGCGGGTTTCATTTCACATCAGGCAGCTCGCCCTATCGGATGGTTCATAGGACGTAATCCATGCTTTGCCATTTGGGCAACAATTCACTCACGGTGCATGCACCGGCCAAGGTGAATTTGTTTTTGAAGGTCTTGGGACGTCGAGCGGACGGATTTCACGAACTCGAAACATTGATGGTTCCTATTGGATTGTATGACACACTCCACTTGGAACCAGCATCTTTTGAACATATAGAGTTTTCGGTTTGGGGTCACGGGGCTGCCCGTGGCGGCAAATCAGTTGTTGATCAACAGAGTGAAATACCGGAGGGACGCACGAATCTTGTGGTTCGCGCAGCGGAGACGCTTCGTGAAGCGACAGGGACTTCGGCGGGAGCTCGCATCGTCTTGCACAAGCGGATTCCAGCCGCCGCCGGTTTGGCGGGAGGATCGTCTGACGCCGCTGCCGCATTATTAGGCCTCAATCAAATCTGGCGTTTGGGTTTGTCCCAAGCTCAGTTGCATGATCTGGCCGCGCGGCTTGGTAGCGACGTCCCCTTTTTCCTGTCATCGCGGGCTGCCATCTGTCGTGGACGAGGTGAAATCGTCGAACCAATCCGTTGGGCGACGCGTTTGTACTTTGTCATCGTCAGGCCGCACACGGGATTATCGACTGCTGAAGTTTTTAAACATTGCCGGCCGACGGGATCCAAGTGGTCAGCTGACGACTTGGCAATGACGTTGGCGAAGGGAGATTTAGGACTTGCGGGACGACAACTGCACAATTGCTTGTTGGAGCCTGCAGCGACGTTGAATCAAGACGTCGAACAGTTGAGGAGGACATTTGCCAGGCTGCCGGTCCTAGGACACATGATGTCAGGCAGCGGGACGAGCTATTTTGGAATTTGTACCCAGAGGAAGCACGCCAGGACGGTGGCGGCTCGTCTCCATGCGACGCGTATCGGAAGCGTGTTCACCGTCGAAAGCCGGCCCTAGGAGATGGAAGGAGAATGGCCGTGGAAATTACCGAAGTGCGGATTAAGTTGATGGACGATCCGCAAGAGCGACTGCAGGCCTTTTGTTCAATCACATTCGACTCCTGTTTTGTCATTCGTGACTTGAAAATCATCGAAGGCGCGAAAGGTTCATTCGTGGCGATGCCCAGCCGCAAATTGACCGATCACTGCCCCCAATGTAACACCAAGAATCATTTGCGAGCACTGTTCTGCAACCAGTGCGGCGCCAAATTGCAGGAAGACCGCGCCTGCAAGGACGATGACGGCCGTGCCAAACTGTACGCCGACATCGCCCACCCCATCAATTCCCGTTGCCGGGAAATGATCCAAACCTGTGTGCTCGAGGCGTTCAGCGAAGAAATGGTGCGGGCCAATCAACCGGACTATATCTGCCGTTACGACGACTACGGCGAGGATGCCTTTGCCGCTTTGGCCGAAGACGCCGAAGCCACGCCTCCTCAACGGACTCAACCACAACCGGAAACACCTGCGCAATCGGAACCAGCCGCTGAGTCGGCTGAAACGAGTCGGGTACGTCGCATCGAGTCGGGGTCACAGTTGCCCGGTTCGCCGCATCAAACCCCCGCCACATCGCCCAGCACGGCGAAGGCATCCATGACTCAGTCGGCTTCAAGTAATCAAAACGAAACCTTTGGCGACGGTATCCTCTAATCGCCGGCTATGCGATTGTTGTGCTTGGGCCTTGCGATATGGCTCCGTCCTGACCGCCGGTGGTTATATTGACCGCGCATATTTGGGGGGTGGTGGGTCAAGCGCCCTACAGTTGGTGGATCCGTTGCGCTAACTCTTTGAAATCCACCGAACGGCTGGTGTCGACTTCGATGACTTGAGCCGCTTCGTCAACGCCTAGCATCTCGCGCTGCTTTAGTTGTCGCTCTAGGATGGATAGGCCGGCTTCGGAGACGTCTTTTCCTGCTGCTGCCCGCGCTGCGACCCGCTGTCGCAAAACTTCTTCCGGGGCGGTAATATCCAAGATCACCAGCGCCGCACCCAATTCATCGGCAAGGTCGCGAAATTCTTCGCGCCGCTGGCGACTTAAAAATGTGGCATCGGCAATTGCTGTGAATCCCCCGTTGATGGCTGCACGCACCCCGTCGCACATTTGTCGATACGTCGCGGCGGTTGCTTCGCTGGAATAACGGATGTCGGCTAATTTGTCATCGGGGTATGTTCGTTTACGTTCTACATCGGAGCGCAACCGCACTGCCGGGAGCATCTGCAACAATTCCTGCGACACCGTGCTCTTGCCCGAACCTGACAGACCATGTGTGAGCACGATCCGTGGCGGCGGCTTTTGCAGGGATTGCTCAGCCAAGTCGAGATAACTTTGACACAACTGGTCATCAGTGGTCCGTGCTTCGGCATCTGCTTCCTGCGCCAAACGAAGGCCGGCCACCTTGGCACGGACGGTGGCCCTATAGAGTAGGTAATACCGCAGGACCTCAAGTCCCGCATAATCACCGGTCTGTTCCAGGTAGGCATTGAGGAAACGATAGGCGAGATCCTGGCGGTCACGGTCCTCAAGATCCATGACCGTAAAAGCGATCTCGCTCATCACATCGATCCACCGCAATCCAGCGTTGAACTCGATGCAATCGAAGAGCACAACGTTGTCATCCAGTACAATCATGTTGCCCAGATGCAGATCTCCGTGGCATTCACGAATCATACCCGTGGATTTGCGCCGTCGGAAAATCGCGCCGCGACTATGAATTTCTCGCTCCGCTGCCTTGTGCATCAACTCGACTTGTTCAGTCCGCTGTGGATATACGGACGATGCCGGGATGTGGCGAAAATTCTCAGCGACCGGTTCCCACACCGCTTGTGGTCCCCCGTATTCGTCATCCGCAGTTGCGACATCCGTCGTGCGATGAAACTCGGCCACCTCGACCGCCAGCGCGTCGATGTGCTGCGGCAGCAATTCTCCGCACTGGAGCATCTTGTCAAAGAGCGCGTCTTGCGAAAACCGTTTCATTTTGACGGCGTATTCGATGGCTGTCCCAGTCCCGAATAGCCGCGGCTTGGAGGTTTCGTCCAAGATGGCCGGCACGATTTCTAAATAGATTTGTGGTGCCAATCGTCCATTGAGTCGCATCTCCTCGCGGCAACAATTCAGCCGCTTTTCCAGTGTAGAAAAGTCGACAAACCCAAAATCGACTGGCTTTTTGATCTTGTAAGCAAACTCACCCGCTAGCAGGACCCAAGAGATATGCGTTTCAATCAACTCCACCGCATCGACTGGATGGTCGTATGCCGATGGCTGTTGTAGGTCTTCGATCAAATGGGCTGGGTCGTACATAATAGACGGGGAGGCTTGCGGCTTGAGGTGACAGGCTTGAGGAACACGGGGTGTACGGTGCAGTAGGGCTCAAAAGGGGGTCCCTAGTATGGTATACTGTTAACGAGACTGTCGAAACGGAAACGTCTCCATCGCCCTGGTTCCCAAACTCCGGTTTGGGAACCCAATTTCTCGAAGCTCTGCTTCGAGTCCAGTGGCAATGAGCTGCCGAATCTCAACGGAACTGATTCACGAGCGAAGCGGAGCTTCGCAAAAATAGCGTTCCCAAACTGGAGTTTGGGAACGAGAGTTACTCCACGAACACTCCTCATGTTGGACAACTGAACGTGTTGCGCTTGACCACCGATGAGCAGGGATTGTGGCCCTCGACGAGCCGCCGCGAATTGTTGCGGATTTGCGGACTCGGTGGGCTGATGTGGCCGTTTGTCGGCGCCGCGCCGCTTCAGGCGAAGTCGACGCAACAGCTCTCCGGTTTCGGGCGGGCTAAGTCGGTGATTGTGGTCTATGCCAATGGCGGGCAAAGCCAACTGGAAACCTGGGACCCCAAACCCGAAGCTCCTGCGGCCATTCGCGGCGATTTCGCAGCCATCCCCACAGCTGTTCCCGGCACGTTGGTTTCCGAACACTTTCCACGACTGGCCAAGTTGTCCGACCGTTACGCGATCATTCGCAGCATGTCGCACGATGATCTCGACCACGGTTCAGCAACCTACCTGGCGCTGACGGGCCGATTTCATACGCGCAAATCCTCCAACCCTCTACCCGCACCGACCGATGCTCCCACACACGGTTCGATACTGGCGCGGGTACGGCCCACGTCTCAGTTTCCGTATTCCGCTGTGCACATCAACGGACCCGCGTTTGTCCCCTTGATTGCTGGACCGGGACAATCGGGTGGGTTTTTGGGGCGGGATTACGATCCGCTCGTGTTGGGCGACGTGCACGAGAAAGCGGTCGGCTTGCCCGGGCTTTCGCAGCAACCGAGCTTGCCCACGGTACGCCTCGATGCACGGAAGACCTTGCTGGAGAGTATCGACGGTTTTACCAAACAACTCGATCGCGGTCAGCCCATTGGGGATGTCGGCGGATTGTACGAACAGGCGTATCGCATGCTTGCCTCGCCGAACTGCCGCGACGCGTTTGACCTCACGCAAGAAACCGACGCCTTGCGTGATCGCTACGGCCGCAATCGCGCGGGACAAGCCTGCTTGCTCGCCCGCCGTTTGGTCGAAGCCGAGGTCCCTTGGGTCACCGTCTTTTTTAATCAGAACGCGCGGGGACAAGACGACGCGCCCAACGATACCGACCTCTACGGTTGGGATACGCACAACGATATCTTCGTGGCAATGAAAAACTACCTGATGCCCCGTTTCGATTTAGGATTTTCGGCGTTGCTCGAGGACTTAGAAAACCGCGACCTGTTGGACACTACGTTAGTGGTCTGCATGGGAGAATTCGGCCGCGCGCCGCGGATTGCCTTCGAAAAAGGTTTCGCGGGAGAGACACCCGGGCGGAAACATTGGGGGGCGGTCTATTCCATCGTCATGGCTGGAGCGGGAATTCAACCGGGCATGGTTTACGGAGCCTCCGACAAGATTGCGGCATTCCCCACGGTGGACAAAACCGATCCCGCGGACGTGACCGCCACAATGTTCGCCGCCTTGGGCATCGACCCGGCGTCACATTATCAGGACGGGCTGGGCCGCCCTTATGCGATCAGCGAAGGCCAACCGCTGGCCGGGCTGTATTGAATCGCGGCTGCGGCAAACTGGAATTGGCAGCCATGCCAGGGCTCTCGCCGAGGTCAAATATGAAAAACGGGCGAACTTTTGGATTCCTTCGCTTGTCCGGATAGCATATTCTCAGGCCAGAATCAGCCTGCCGTCGATTTTCAATTGCGTTCAACCAAAACCGTACGTGCGTTCCACGTTTGTCGATTCAATCGCTCGTTGAAGGGAATCGTGATGAAGAAATTTGCTTGCATTTCATTGTTGGTGGTAGCACTGGCAAGCTGCGGATGGACCGCCGGAAATTGGTTCTCCACAGCCACGGGGCAAGAGGCAGTCGCCAAACGACCGACACCCAAGTTACCGACCGATCAACCGCAACTCTTCGAAGGCATGGGCTCGCATCGTCGCACGATCACGACCAAATCGCCCGAAGCCCAAAAATATTTCAACCAAGCGCTCACGTGGATGTATGCCTTCAACCACGACGAGGCCATCCGCTCGTTTCGGCGTGCTGCGGAATTGGATGACCAGTGCGCGATGGCGTGGTGGGGGATCGCCTTTTGCGAAGGGCCGAACTACAACGACGAAATCATGACCGAAGAGCGTTCCGCCGCCGCTTGGGACGCACTACAACAGGCACAGGCCCGCATCGAAAACACGACTCCCGTCGAGCGCGCACTCATCGAGGCACTCGGCCACCGTTACGCCAAACCGTGGCCGGAAGATCGATCCGGGTTGGAACAGGCGTATGCCGATGCGATGGCCAAGGTCTGGGAAACCTATCCCGACGACGCTGATGTCGGCACGCTTTATGCCGAAGCATTGATGGTTCAAAAACCGTGGCAGTTATATGCACTCGATCAAACACCGGCCGAAGGGACCGACAAGATCATCGCCACGCTTGAACGTGTGATGGAAATAGAACCCGACCATCCTGGTGCCAATCACTATTATATTCACGCCGTCGAGCCGAGCAAAAATCCTTACCGCGCGCTCCCCGCTGCCAAGCGGCTTAGTGATCTCGTCCCTGCCAGCGGACATCTGTTGCACATGCCGTCGCACATTCATGTGAAGACCGGATTTTGGGACGAAGCGATCGTGCAAAATCAAAAGGCGCTCCGCTCCGACACCAAATACCGCGCACGCTCCGCAAACCATGCGATGCAACACACCTACATGGTGCACAACGCCCACATGCTGGCCTTCACCTCGATGATGACCGGCCGCGAAAAACAGGCGCTGGCCGCTGCCCGGGCGACGTGGGACAATGTTCCCCCGGAAGTGCTAGAAGCAGTCGGCCCGATCATCGATTTGTGGATGTGTTCGGTGTATGACGTGCAAAAACGATTCGGCCGCTGGGACGCGATTCTGGCCGAGCCGCCACCGCCGGAATATCTTCCTCTCACCACAGCCATCTGGCGGGCGCATCGCGCGGTCGCCTACGCAGCCAAAAAAGATTTCCCCGCCGCTGCCCGCGAACAGGCCGAGTTCCGCAAAGCCAAAGCGGCAATTCCTGCAGAGCACATGGCATTCGGCGATCCGGCACACACGATTCTGGAAGTCAGTGAATACTTCATTGCCGCCGAAATCTCGCTGCAACAAGGGGACTGGAAAACATCGGCCGAACTTCTCGAACAAGCGGCAGTCGTCGAGGATCGATTGAACTACGGCGAACCACCCCAATGGCTGCAGCCGGTTCGTCACACGCTGGGAGCGGTCTACCTGTCCGACAAACGATATGCCGATGCCGAACGCGTCTACCGCGAAGACCTAGCCAAATGGCCCCGCAACGGTTGGTCGCTGTACGGCCTCAGCCGTGCGCTGGAGCTGCAAGGCAAAACCGAAGAAGCCAACGGCTACCGACAACTCTACCGCGGCGTCTGGGCCCAGGCCGATGAACCGCTCGGAACGAGTTGCAAATGTATTCCCAAGCTCTGAACAATCCGTAGGTCATGCTGTGCATGACAGTGCTCTAGAAAATGTAAATCCATCACGATTCGTCATGCACAGCATGACCTACTACTAAATATCGACCGGCTCAGCGCCAACCCTACGATCTGGGTGGCTGGGGACGGACAAAGTCCGCCCCCAGTTTAAAAGGCGGAAGGATGTCAAACGACCTGGGGGCGAGCGAATGCTCGTCCCTAGCCACCCAGAGTCTGACATTTATTGTTAACCAATGGCGTAAGCCGCCAAGCGTTACGCCACGGGCCACTTGCCGTGAAAGACTTCAACCGCTTCGCCCGTCATGAAGACCTCGTCGGTCTCGGACCATTCCAGCTCTAAATCGCCACCCAACAGATGGCACAACACGCGCCGTTCCGTGAGGCCGGCCAAAACGCCCGCCAACAATGACGCGCACGCTCCGGTGCCGCAAGCTTGGGTTTCTCCCGATCCGCGTTCCCAGACGCGCATGTTGATTTCGCTCGGCGAAACGACCTGGATAAATTCAGCGTTCACGCGATTGGGGAACGCCGGGTGGTTCTCGATGTCCGGTCCGACGCCGTGGACCCATTCGTCGCTCAGTTCATCGATGAACGTAATACAGTGCGGATTGCCCATCGACACACAGGTGACCATCAAGTCGCGACCGGCGACGTGCAACGGAACGTTCACCGGCGGATCACCGGCAAGCGTGGTGGGGATCTCGCTGCTTTTGAGAATCGGACGGCCCATATTCACGCGGACGCGATTTGCGATGCCACCACTGACCTCCAACTTCAAATCCAAGACCCCGTTGCCGGTCTCGATCTTCAGATTTTCTTGGGCGCAAATGCCGTGGTCGTAGACGTACTTGGCGACACAGCGGATGCCGTTGCCGCACATTTCCGATTCGCTGCCATCGGCATTGAACATCCGCATGCGGGCATCGGCTTGCTCCGACGGGCAAATTAGGATCAAACCATCGGCGCCGATTCCCTTGTGCCGATCACTCATGGCGATCGCCGTGGCAGCAATATCAGCCGGCGGCTGCTCGTCAAAACAATTCACGTAGACGTAGTCATTCCCCGCCCCGTGCATCTTAGTAAATCGCATAATCTCGTCGCTTCAATCAGTCGTAGATGGGGATGAAAGCTCGTTGCTGTGATACAACCAAGTTTGATTTCACGCAACAATTTGGTCCTATCAGGAGCAACGAGCATGTCCAGTTTATCGTTTTTTGTCGGACTCGACTACCACCAGTCGTTCATTCAGGTCTGCGTGTTGGATCGCGAGGGCAATGTGTTGGCTAACCTCAAATCGCCGAACAGTGCGGAGCATGTCGCCTTACTGGTGCGCGGGGTGGTTCCCAAATCCGCACGGGTCTTCGTCGCCCTCGAAGCTTGTACCGGAGCAGCCAACTTTGCTGAAGAATTGGTCCGCCACACGGGTTGGTCCGTCGATCTGGCCCATGCCGGCTACGTCGCCAAACTCAAACAAAGCCCCGACAAAACCGATTTCAGCGACGCGCGTTTGTTGGCAGACCTGGAACGTGTGGGGTACCTTCCGCGGGTCTGGATGCCACCGGAGTCGTTGCGGGATCTGCGGAGGCTGGTGCGGTATCGTCAACAGTTGGCCGCCGCGCGGCGAAACGTCAAGTTGCGGATCACGGCTCTGCTTCGCGAGGAACGTATCGTCGCAGAGCAACGCCGCTGGACCAAAGCGTGGCAGCACTGGCTGGCCGGGCTAGACGAAATCTCGCCTCAGATGCGGTGGGTGATGGACCAGCATCTAGAGGCGCTGCAGCGATTGGAACGGGAGATCCGCGCAGCCGAAGCACGTCTCTGCGCGGCGACCTGCGATGATGCGATCGTCCAAAAACTGTTGGAGATCAAAGGTGTGGGCTTGGTGACGGCTGTGACGTTGCGTGCGGAAATCGGCCGGTTCGACCGCTTTCGTACGGGGAAACAGTTGGCTCGTTTTTGCGGCATGACTCCGCGAAATGCCTCCAGCGGAAACCGCCAGGCGGACGCCGGTTTGATCAAGGCGGGGAATCCGGAATTGCGGCGTGTGATCATCGAGACCGCCCATCGCCTGGGCCGTTACGACCTGCGTCTGTCGAAGATGAACACGCGTTTGCGTCGACGCGGCAAGCCGGGCAGCGTGGTGGCGGCGGCGATCGGCAACCGTTGGATGCGTTGGTTGTACCATCAAATGAAAACCATTTCCGTTTAAGAAAGCGTTCGCCATGTCCAGACCTCAACTCCAGCTCAACAAACGAGGGTCGCCACGCCCGCCACGCCGTCCTCTCGACCTCCTGGTTGTGCAGGCCGAGACGACGGCGAGACGAACGAGGCTCATCGAACGTATAATGAAAAAGTGAATGCAAGTGACGATTGTTGATGATGATTGCTAACCCGTGCTGATGCTGACTTGCTCGAGCCTGACCTGGGCCGGCGGCCGCCGTGTCGCTACGCTCGTCCTGTAGATGGGGCTGTCACATCACCTCGAAGCCACCCACTTGGGCTGGGAGAATTCCCTTGCTCGGATAGAAGAATGGGGACGCACGTCATCACAGCATCGCCACTTGACAAGCAACGAACTTTCATAGAAGGTCAGGCAGCCGCCTGACGCAATTGTGGGTAGTCGTTCCGATGTGTGGGACGCGTTTGGGTTGTGCCGTCAGGCGGGAGCCTGACCTACGGTCTTGTTACGTTTGGGTGTCGTTTAGACCGCGGAAGATGGCTCGCCGTAGCGGGTTGTCCCGGGGGGTGAATTCTTCCCCCTCTTCGGGTGGCAATTCCAAGGCGGTCGCCATCATATGATACTTGGCATCGATGTCATCCGCATAGTGCACCAGCAGCGATTCCGGCGTGTGCGGCGCGATCGGCGAACCCCATTCGGGCAGGTTTTGATGCGCGATGATAATGTGTTCCAACCGCAGTAATGTTTCAGCATCCAGTTCATCAATGGCACTGGCGTATTCCCGCACGATATCGCGGCCCAACAAAATATGCCCGACCAAACGTCCCTCGGCAGTATAGGCGAATCCTTGCGGTTGGGATTCCAACTCGCGGAGCTTGCCGATGTCATGCAAAATCCCACCGGCGACGACCAGCGACTTGGAGAGCGGCGGCTCGGTCTCGGGATAGTAGGCAAGATATTTGTCCGCCAAAAACAGACAGGTCCGCGTGACGGAGAGGACGTGTTCTAAAAACCCGCCGCGAAAGGCGTGGTGATTGCGAACAGCAGCGGCTGAGTCTTTGACCTGTGCTTCATTGTCCATTAAGAGATTCACAACGAGTTGCTTAAGCGGTGCGTCGGTGATGTGCTCGTCTACAATTTCCAGCAATTCGGCAAACATCTCCTGCGGATCGAATCGCGTTGTGACGAAAAAATCAGCAGGATCAAAACCGTCGTCGGCATCGTCGTCGGTGACTTCGCGGATTTGCAACAGATCAATTTGCGGGCCGTATTGGTTTTCTTCGTAGCGGCAGCGGATCTTATAAAAACCACCCGCCTGCCAAGACGACTCGCAATCAGCGAACCAGCGCGTGTCGTTCCAAATCATGGCGGTCGCCTTGCGCGCCGCATCACGAAAGCTAACACGGAAATAAGGCTTGCCGTCTCGCGTTTTGGCGCGATCCTTGGCGGCCAGCACGACAAAACAATCCGCCTGTTGGCCCGGTTCGGCGTCGCTGAGCGGTGTGATCGGTGGTGGGTCTGACATGGAAACGGTCCCTCGCGCGGGGGAATTCGAGATCGTTTTCGACAATGCAGCGGATCGTTTACTTTACCCACGGTCAACAGGTCATGCAAATTTAGAAAAGTCCTGTTGGGAAGACAGGGCATTATCCACATGGGTTCACAGCAAGGTTATTCGCCGCAACCTCCTTCCACACAAGACATTACAGAGACGCACCAGCTGTGATTTCCCCGCAAGATTATGCTCGGCTTTTTCCGTTCGCCGGACATTGCTATAATGAATCGCAGCACCAAACGCGTTGGATGGTGTGTCCATTCGGTCGTGATCGATTGTTGAAAATCGAAATCAAAACGGAGCCTACAGAGTCATGTCAGTCATCATTAGCGAAAAAGCCGCCAGTGAAATCCAGCGGGTCATTTCCGATCAAAAACACCCGGACAACACGGTTTTACGAATCGGTGTCGCCGGCGGCGGGTGTAGCGGATATCAGTACAGCTTGGGATTCGACACGAATTCTGACGCTGCCAAAGACCACATTACCGAACAACACGGTGTAACTGTTGCCGTCGACAAACGGAGCGACTTGTTCCTTGATGGCACCACGGTCGACTTCTATGAAGGCCTGGACAAACGCGGATTTACGTTCGACAACCCCAACGCCGTTAAGAGTTGCGGTTGCGGAAGCAGCTTCTCCGCCTAAGCGGACTAGACAGCTGAACGATCCGGGCAGTGAAACGCATCTGCCAGCGAAGTGAATACAACAGGCCGCGCGACATGATGCTTGTCGCTGCGGCCTGTTTTTTTATTGCGCGGTGAATTCGTTTTCTTCAATCGCGATCGGCTCGTCAATCGAAAAACCATTCGCGTCGGCAGGCGGGGCGTATCCATTGAGCAGGGCGACATTCGTATCGTCCCCTTCGACACCGTGCAAAAACCGACGTGGGATACGGCAACTGACCGTCACACGTGATTCTTGAGAATAGTCGGTTTCGGTGACATCGGCATGGGCTGCGAGATAGGCCAGTAGCCGTCCGTTGCCGACATAGGTTTCGACTTCCGCATCGAGATACCCGTCTCCCAATCGCTCGGCGACCCGTTCCGCTAACGCCGCCAGGCCGGTTCCCTCGGCCGCGCTGACGGAGATTGCCTCCGGATGCGCCAACCGCAGAACATCGTACACCGACCGGTCGTGGATGGCGTCGATCTTATTGAGAACGAGGATCGCTTCCGAGCCATCAACGCCGATTTCCTTGAGAACTTCGTTGACGGTGGCGATGTGTTGTTCGGCATCGACGTGGGTGCCATCCACAACGTGCAATAACAAATCGGCGTTGCGGACCTCTTCCAATGTCGATTTGAACGAGGCGACCAGATTGTGCGGTAAATCGCGGATGAATCCGACGGTATCGCTGAGCAGCACGTCCCCGCAATGCGGTACGTTCCACCGCCGCGTCCGCGTATCGAGCGTGGCAAACAGTTGATCGGCGACCAGCACGCCCGCACCGGTCACGGTGTTCATCAGCGTGCTTTTTCCGGCGTTGGTGTAGCCCACCAGTGAGACGGTCATCTGATCATCCCGTGCGGAGACCATGCGTGCCCGGCGTTTTTCGACGACTTTCAGCTTGCGCTTCAATTCCGAAACCCGTTTGTCGATCAACCGGCGGTCGGTTTCGAGTTGCTGTTCACCCGGCCCCTTGCTACCAATCCCCCCTTCGATCCGCGACAAGTGAGTCCACATCCGCTTCAGTCGGGTCCGCTGATACAGCAATTGCGCCAACTCGACTTGCAGTTTGGCTTCGTAGGTCCGCGCGTGCGTATTGAAGATGTCGAGAATCAGTTCGCTACGATCCACGATGACCACATCAAGCGCGGATTCCAGATTGCGTCCCTGCGCCGGGGTGAGATTGTTGTCGAAGATCACCAACTCGGCATCTTGCATTTTGACGAGCATTTCCAGCTCCTCAACTTTGCCTTTGCCGAGATAGGTCTTCAGGTCGGGACGCTTGCGATGCTGCGTCAGCGTGCCCACGACCTCGACACCTGCGGTTTTCACCAACCCCTTCAGCTCGTCCAGTGGATGAAGTTCGCTCGCTTCTTGCTCGGGAAGCACCACGGCGACCAGCACCGCTCGCCGTTGCTGGACGCTCAATTCCTCGCGTTTAGGATCTGCCAAGTGAAGTTGCCGCCTTTCAATTTGAAATACGTGGTCAAGATTCGTCGCTGACGAGAATCCATTTCAAAACCTGATTGCATTTGTTTCGCAAATTGGCACTCCCGTGACAGCGGGACGCGTCAGAAGGTTTCGAATTGTCTTGCAGTGGTATTTTAGGTCGCCGCCTGTGTGCAATCAAGAAGGGAATCTTCTCTTCACTGTCAGGACACCTGCTGCGCGAAGTGGTTCGCCGCGCAGAATCAAGCGGTGACTGAGAGAAAATTCGGCGAGGGCAGCCAGAATTGCAGGCCAATCGGAGAGTGAGTGGCCACAAAGAAAGGCGAGAGGCCGAAAGGAGGCGGGGGGTCCTTTCGGCCTGTGGGGGACGTGATCGGGGGGTGTGATGTGGGGTGTGATAAGCCCGACTCCTCGGGCTGGTGTGACAATAATTTGCCGATTTTTCATTTTCCGAGCTGAGCTGTTACGGTTTTTAAACGACATTGTTCGCCGGGGCGGACAAACGTCGGTGATCAAGGGATGATCGGGCCTAGCGTAACGGCCTGCACTCGTTAACTCTCTCCACCGCTCAAAATGATAGAAACCAGCTTATAGACTCTGTGTGAACACTTGAGAGTGTTTCCCGTCGTGTTCTGAAGGGGACTAATGCAGTTGCCGTGCCGGTTTGCCGAGAACATTCCTGGCAGCTGCGTTTGAGATATTTGGAGATCGGACCAGGACAGCACTTACGTCAATTCATTTTTTTTGAATCGCTTTCTCAAGTTGTGTTGCCAGCGACAATCCATGTAAGAATTTCACCGCGATGGTAAATTTCTCCCTGCCCGATGATGACTCTCTGGGGTGAAAATCGGGAACTTGGGTGGTGCGAAGGCATCGAACGGGAAATAATAGAAGTGAGGCCTGTTCAGAGGGCATAATGGACGTTGTAAATTGAGAGGGGCGTGAGATGTCACAAGCTTTTGAGACCGGCGCGGATGCGACTGCCGAATTGCGCGCGCGGATCGAGGAGCTTGAAAAAGAGACCGCGCAACTCAAGCAAAGTCGCGATGCTATCGCTGAACGAGAACAGCGATATGAATCGATCGTCAACAACCAAACCGAGATCATTTGCCGCATCGACGAGTCGTTGTCACTGACATTCGTCAATCGCATGTTCTGCGAATACTTCAACGAATCCGAGGAACAGTTGCTGGGCCGCGACTATGTGGTGTTTCTCGAGCCGGCGCTGCGGGACAGGGCCCGCGCTAAGATGAAATCCTTGTTCCAGAAACCGGAAGTCACGTCGCACGTTTGCGAGGTTGTGCGGACGGAGGGGCAATCGGGATGGCAGCACGGCTTTGTGACACCCGTCATGAATGCCGACGATTCGGTGTACGAACTGCAAGTCGTCGCCCGGGTCCGTTCCAGCCGCGAACAGGCCGAATACGAGATAAAAAATACGGAGATCGTCAACGGCCAACTGGCCAAGATCATGAAGGATGGACTGATCGTCGTCGATCCTCAAGGAATTGTCCGTTCGGTGAATGAGCAGCTCTGCCAAATCGGCGGCACTAAGATGGACGAAGTGATTGGCCGGTCGATGTGGGATATTGTGGGAGCGGAAAACCATGAGATTCTTGCCGAACAGTTCGCCAAACGTAGCATCGGCGGAGCCTCCCAATATGAGATGACCTGGACCAGCGGGACAGGCCGGCATGTCTCGGCAATCTTTTCCCCCACGCCGCTGTTTGACGCACAAGGCAGGTTCGACGGTTCGCTGTCGGTGGTGACCGACATCACTGCACGGCGGGAAACGGAAATTCAGCTTCGCGAAAGCGAAAGGTTGTTGGCCGCTTCGCAAAAGATCGCCCGTGTGGGAAGTTTTGAATGGAAACGGGGTGAAAAAACCGTAACCTGGTCGGCAGAGCTGTATCGCATGCATGGTCGGTCACCGGAAACATTCGTGCCGACCAAGGAATCGTTTCTAGAAACCGTGCATCCCGATGACCGTGTTGCCGTACGAGATCGACTGCGACAAATTTTCCGAGGGGTGCCTAGTACTCCGCACGAATATCGGATCATTCGCGCCGACGGTGAAGTGCGGTGGTTGGAATCGACCCGCTGGCTGCTCAAGGACGACAAAGGCAAGGCGCGGGGCATGATCGGCACGTCACGCGACATCACTTCGCAAAAACGCGCGAAGATGATTCTGGAGGAACGGGAATCGATCCTTCGCAGCTTCTATGAGAGCGGATTGATGTTGATGGGAGTCGTCGAGTTGGACGGCGACGACATTCGTTGGATCTCCGAAAACGAGGCCACGGCCCAGCACCTGGGAACTACTCCCGAGGCAATGAGAAACAAAACCGCTCGCGAAATTGGCATCAGTCCGGCCGAGAGCGCGCTGTGGGTCTCCAAGTATCAAGAAGCAGAGCAGACCGGCGAGACAGTCCGTTTCGAATATATGCGGCCGGATGACCCCAGCCAGCGTTGGTTGTCGGGAACGGTCAAAATGATCGGTAAGTCGCCGGAAAAACGGCCCCGGTTTTCTTACATTTATGATGACATCACAGACCGCAAACGGGTCGAAGCCAAAATCCAAGCCGCGCACGACGCGCTAGAACAACGCGTGCAAGAACGGACGGCCGAACTGGTCGACGCGAACCGGCAGTTACGTTTTCACGCTCAATTGCTCGATAGCGTACGCGAGTCGGTCGTAGCAACCGATCTGGACGGCCGGATTGTCTATTGGGGCAAGGGAGCGGAAAACCTTTACGGTTATCAATCCGATGAAGTGGTGGGCAAGCCGATTACGCAAGTTGCCCGATCGGATGGTTCGCAAGGGGAACTTCGGCGAATGGCGCAGGTTCGCGAAATGGGATCCTGGCATGGCGAGTTTCGCCAGCATCGTACCGACGACACCAAGTTCTGGGCCGAAACGGTGATTTCCCTCGTCAATGACCCCAACGGGAACCCGACTGGTTTTATTGCCATCGATCGCGACATCACGGTGCGGCGCCGCGCTGAAGAACGAACGCGGCAACTGCACGCCGATTTGGCGCATGTGCTTCGGCTGGGGACGATGGGCGAGATGGCTTCAGGTCTGGCACACGAAATCAATCAACCGCTGGGGACGATTGCCAACAACGCGCATGCGGTCGCCCGCAGTCTACGCAACGGAACGCTGCCCAACGACGAAGTGTTGGAGATCATCGAGGAGATTGCCGCCGAAGCCATGCGTGCCGGAGAGATCCTGCACAGTCTGCACCGGTTTGCCTCTAAAGCCGAACCCAATCGGACAGCCGTCGACCTGCGCGACCTCGTCCACGAAGTCACCCGCTTGTTCGATTCCGACATCCGGCGGCATGGAATTGTCTTACGGCTCGATTTGGAAGAGAATTTGCCGGAAGTGTATGTCGAACGCATTCAGATTCAGCAGGTCGTCGTCAACTTGGTTCGCAACGCCTTTGATGCGTTGTTGGAAGATCGCCGCAGTGAACGGGAAGTGATCGTGCGTGCCCGTGCGGTGGAAACCGGTGTTCTTGTGAGCATCGCTGACAACGGCAAGAATTTGTCTCCCGACCTATACGCGAAGATCTTTTCGCCTTATTTTACAACCAAAAAAAACGGCATGGGGATGGGATTGAGTATTTGTCGTTCGATCGTCGGTTCACACGGCAGCCAATTACGCGCGTCGCCCAATGTGGATTGCGGTCTGACATTTACATTCACCCTGCCTTACAACGCCACAGAATCGGCTCCGGACAAATCGGGGGTATAGCATGTCGACCAAATTCAATCCGGCATGTTGTTCACTTCCAATCGAGGAAATATCTTGAATACTACCAGCATCAAGCCGACCGTGTTTGTCGTCGATGACGAACCAGGCATGCGCAAATCGCTGGACCGACTCCTGCGGTCCGCCGGTCTTCAGGCAGAATGTTTCGGCAACGCAGAAACGTTCTTACGCGAATACGACCCCGGCCGTCCAGGTTGCTTGATTCTCGATGTCTGCATGGATCACATGACGGGACTGGAACTGCAGAAAGAACTCAACGCGCGGCGTATCTTGCTGCCGACCATCGTAATTTCTGGATACGCCGATGTTCCCAATGTGGTCAAGGCGGTCAAAGGGGGCGCGGTCGATTTCCTGGAAAAGCCGTTCAACGACGAGTTGTTGCTGGAACGCGTGCAACAAGCAATTCGGCTGGATCAGCGGCAACGCATGGAGGCAGTCCGCGCGTCAGCGACCGAAGCACGGTTGCGATCGTTGACGCCGCGAGAAACTCAGGTGATGGAGCTACTCGTCGCTGGCCGCCGCACAAAACAAATCGCGTACGACCTCAACATCAGCCCCAAAACGGCCGACATTCACCGCGCGCATGTGCTGGAAAAAATGAAGGTCGATACTGTCGTCGATCTCGTGCGACTGGTGCACGATCTACCCGATTGATACGCAACCGCCGCATCAGCCCACCACGCGTTGAAACCGTTCGACTGCCTGTTCGATGTTTTCGCGGCTGTTAAACGCGCTGAGGCGGAAGTAGCCTTCGCCGGCGGCACCAAATCCGCTGCCGGGCGTGCCAACCAGATGTCCTTTGGACAGCAGTTGGTCGAAGAAGTCCCAGCTTCCCGCCCCGCCGGGAGTCTTCAGCCAGACGTAAGGCGCATTCACCCCACCGTACACCGTGATCCCCGCGGACTCCAGACCTTCACGAATCAACCCAGCATTGGTGAGGTAAAACTGAATCAGCTCATTGATCTGTTGTTGGCCTTCCGGCGTAAAGACCGCTTCGGCCGCGCGCTGAATCGGATAGGAAACCCCGTTGAACTTGGTGCAGTGTCGGCGATTCCACAACGGATGAATCGGCTGGTCTTCGCCGGTGGATGTTTTTCCGGTCAGTTCCTTGGGAATGACCGTGTACGCACAGCGCGTCCCCGTAAATCCGGCGTTCTTACTGAAGCTACGAAACTCGATGGCCACGTCGCGAGCCCCTTCGATCTCATAGATCGAATGCGGAATCTCCGGATCGGTGATGTAGGCTTCGTAGGCAGCATCAAAAAAGATGATCGCATCGTGCGCGCGGGCATAATCGACCCATTGCTTGAGCGTCTCTCGCGAAGCGACCGTCCCTGTGGGATTGTTGGGATAACACAGGTAGATCAAATCCACCGGCTCATCCGGTAGACTCGGCACGAAATCGTTCTCCGCGGTAACGGGCACGTACACCAATCCCTCATAACGGCCATCCTTGCCAGCGGCGCCGGTCCGCCCCGCCATCACATTGGTGTCGACATACACCGGATAGACCGGATCCATCACGGCGACGGTGTTGTCCGCGCCAAAGATGTCCAGGATATTTCCGGTATCACATTTAGAACCGTCGGAAATGAAGACTTCATCAGCGGCGATTTCCACACCGCGCGGTTTGAATGCGTGTTCAACGATCGCCGTGCGGAGGAACTCATAACCCTGCTCCGGCCCATACCCGCGGAACGAATCCCGCACCGACATATCATCGACCGCCTTATGCATCGCCGCCACACATGCCGCCGGCAGCGGTTCGGTCACATCACCAATGCCCAGACGAATCACATTGGCATCGGGATTCTCCTGCGTGAATGCCGAGACGCGACGTCCAATTTCAGGAAAGAGGTATCCAGCAGCGAGCTTGGAATAATTTTCGTTAATCGTAGCCATGGAATCTGATGTTTCAATATGAGTCGAATAGTGGATGTTATAAATAAAAACGTGACCGGAAGGGCGAGGCTCCAACCAAGCCGTGCCGAATAGAAAGTTGCATCGCGACGCATCCTACAGGTCTTTGCCCATCAACTGTGCGACTTCGTAGACGTCCTTGTCGCCGCGACCCGAGAGGCAGACGACGACAACGTCATCCGGCTTGCGCGCACCGGCTGTTTTGATGACCTGCGCGATGGCATGCGAGCTTTCCAGCGCCGGGAGAATGCCCTCCAAGCGGGCCAACGTGCCGAAGGCGTCCAGAGCTTCATCGTCACTGACAGGGCCGTATTGTACGCGCCCTGTGTCTTTCCAATAACTATGCTCGGGACCGACGCCGGGATAATCCAGTCCGGCGGAAATGGAATGCACGTCGTCGGTTTGTCCATCCGCATCTTGCAACACATAGCTGTAACTGCCGTGCAACACCCCTTTTTCACCGTAGCTGAGTGTCGAGGCATGATCGCCGGGATTGGGTCCGCGACCTCCCGGTTCCACGCCGGTGAGTTTTACGTCACGATCTTCTACAAACGGATAAAACATGCCCGCCGAGTTGGAACCGCCTCCCACGCAGGCGATCACCTCATCAGGCAGTCGGCCGATTTGTTCGAGGCATTGCTGTTTGGTTTCGCGACCAATGACCGATTGAAAATCGCGGACCATGCGGGGAAACGGGTGCGGACCGACAACCGAACCTAAGATGTAATGCGTGTCCGCCACACTAGCCATCCAGTCCCGCATCGCTTCGTTAATGGCATCGCGGAGTGTGCGCGATCCGCTGCACACCGGACGGACCTCGGTCCCCATCGTTTGCATATTGAACACGTTCAATTTTTGTCGCCGCACATCCTCCTCGCCCATGTAGACCACGCAAGGCAGACCGAACAGCGCACACGCTGTGGCGGTGGCGACACCATGTTGGCCGGCGCCGGTTTCGGCAATCACCCGCGTCTTGCCCATCCGCTTTGTGAGCAACACCTGGCCGAGCGTATTGTTGATTTTGTGAGCACCGGTGTGATTCAAATCCTCGCGTTTGAGGAAAATCCGCGCGCCGCCGCAATGCTCGGTCAACCGCCGAGCAAAATACAGCGGATTGGGCCGTCCGACGAAGTGCCGCAACAGGTCATCCAATTCGGCCTTGAAGGACGCATCACTGATGGCCGATTCGTATTCCTGTTCGAGCTGCTCCAGAGCCTGCATCAACGTTTCTGGGACAAATCGCCGGCCAAATTCGCCAAATCGCCCCTGGGCATCGGGAACATTAGCGGTGGCAGGTGTTGACGTGGTCATTGAATTGCTTTCGAGAGTTCGTCACAACGGGGAGAGCGGGATCGTAACGCCGCTCGTACATGTGATCGTAGAAGATGACTCCAATTTAGCAAACCGGTTCGCCAACTGCCAGATTGCCGATCGCAATCATTGGACCATGCGACTCTTTGGAAAAATCAACAGTCAAGGCATTTGAGGAAATCCACAGCTTTCTCGAAGTCACGAACTCAGAACGGTCGCCACGTGTCATAAATCAGAGAACCACCCAGATAGTTCCCGCCACTGCTGGCTGGTTTGGCTGGCCATTGATTGATAAAATTTCGCCTGTTGGCCGTAATGCTCACGCAAGAACCGGCCCATTTCCGGCGTCCCAACACAACGACGCCCAATTCCGCACCCGTAGCTCAGCTGGATAGAGCGACGGTTTCCTAAACCGTAGGCCGTGGGTTCGAGTCCCGCCGGGTGTACTTTGTTGATCGGGGCAGGCTTTGCGCTGTCGATCAACTCTAGCAAAGGGCGGTTTCTGGGTGCGTTGGTGGTGCGGCCGCTTGCTTTGCGGCTGCTTGTGGAATCGCTGGGGCATTTTCTTGTCTCGTCTGATGAGTTGACCAGCGTTCTTATCCCAAATCATAACCGCTCACCGCGCGTATGGTCCGGGTTATTTTGCCTGGATAAACCTTAACGCTTCTGTCGATACTACCGAGGGACTTACGGCAGTAGTTGCCGGGGTCATTGCGCTAATGCTTGAACGACGGTTGGCGGTTGCTCAAACGTGCAGATTGAACGCACCGCGCTGGTCATGGCGATTCGAGATTGCAGGGTTGCCAACGAATTTATCAGGGTGGCGGGTGATATGAGCACGCAGCACAAGCCGAAAAAGATGCCGCGGAATCGTCACCCGGACCTTCCCTCGCTGACTACTGATAAAGTTCAGAAATCGGGCAAGCGCGTCCACGTCGGCCGGACCTTGCGATTGGCGTTGCTCTGCCTGTGCTGCGGTTGTACTCCCTTGGGAGAATACATCAGCAATGGTTTTGAGGTGGGACCGGACTACAAGCGGCCGCCGGCACCGGTTGCCACGCATTGGATCGACGCCCATGATGAGCGCGTCAGCAGCGACGCCACAGACGATAGCGCCTGGTGGACAGTGTTCAACGATCCGGTCCTCAATGGGCTGATCCAGACCGCTTACGAGCAGAACTTGACCGTCCGCGAGGCGGGTTTTCGAGTGCTTCGTTCACGGGCTCGCCTGGGAATCGCGATCGGGGAATTCTTCCCGCAAACGCAGGTGATGGAGGGGAGCTATCAACGCGAGGGGGTCAGCCTGGGTGTCGCTAACCGCTTCGCAACACCCGAGCGTTGGTTCAGCCAATGGAATTACGGTTTCGGGTTGGCGTGGGAACTCGATTTCTGGGGCCGTTTTCGCCGAGCGATCGAAGCCTCTGAAAGTGTGCTCGATGCCTCCGTGGAACATTACGATGCGGCAATCGTGACCTTAGTCGGCGATGTGGCAACCAGCTACGTGCAGATTCGCACGATTCAAGAACAAATCGCCCTGGCTGAGCAATCATTGAAATTGCAAAAACAGAGTTTGGAAATCGCCACCGCCAAATACGAAGGGGGCGAGACGACCGAAGTTGACGTCTATCAGGGGCAAAGCGACGTCTCAAGCACCGAAGCATTAATCGAACAGTTGCAGATCGACCTGCGTCAAGCGACCAACCAGTTGTGTATACTGATGGGCATGCCGCCGACCGATCTCTCTGAGATGCTGGGTGAAGGTCCCATCCCAACCGCGCCCGAACAAGTCGTGGTGGGAATCCCCGCCGACTTGATCCATCGTCGCCCGGACGTCCGTCGTGCCGAGCGATTGACAGCGGCACAATCCGAAGAGATCGGGATTGCCGAAACCGACTTCTATCCGCAAATCAGCCTCAACGGCACATTGGGCTGGTCCGCAGAGCATGTCGGGGATGCCTTGGACCGCGAGGCGTTTTTAGGATCGATCGGACCATCGTTCCAATGGGCCATCCTTAATTATGGTCGCATCGCAAACAATGTCCGCGTCCAAGATGCCCGCTTCCAGGAATTGATTGCCAACTACCAAAATACGGTTCTCAATGCCGGTGTCGAAGTCGAGAATGGTCTGGTTTCGTTTCTCCGCTCAAAGAATCAGGCCGAAGATGCGGCTCGGGCCGTCAGAGCCGAAACCGCCGCCTTTCATGAAGCATTCGCACAGTACAAAGGTGGCTTAACGGATTATAACCGCGTCGTTGTAATCCAAGAGAGACTGGTCACTCGGCAACAATCGTTGGCCGATGCGCAAGGCGCAATCGCTCAGGGCCTGATCCAGGTTTATCGTTCGCTGGGTGGGGGATGGCAGATTCGATTGCAATCGGAAGCTGAGTTTATGATGCCGATTGAAACGGCCGTCCCGGCAGTCCCCCCTGCCCCAGCCCCCGTCGACGATGACGTAACAGGGGACGAACTCCCGTCACTTGAAGAACCTGGACTGGTTGTGATTCCGCAAAGTGAATAACCCTCCGCTCTGCTTAGAACCAGTTTCAAAACCCGGTTGCGCTTGTTCCAGACGCTTACATTTTAGTGTCGGTGAGATGCGTCAGAGGGTTTTGAAACTACTGATAGGAGTCGTCCCATGGGACGTTGGATCCGGATATCCTCGGTGACCCTCAGCTTGATGCTGATCGCCACGGCGTGCGCTGACGCCGGTCGTTGGTTTCACTTCGACATCAGCCATGCGTCGCGCCGACCCACCTGCCAACCTTGCCAGAGCGCGATGGGCGGCTGTTGTGACGACTATTGCTCCAAGCCACTCCCCTGCATTTCGCCAAATTGCCGCGGTTGTGTCGACGACTATTGCGGCAAGCCGCTGCCTTGTATCTCCTGCACCAGACCGGGCTGCGTGGACGACTACTGCCCCAAACCTTGCCCACGATTCATACGTCCCTTGTGTCTGCCGTGGTATCAATGCGGTCCGGGGGAGCGTTGTTATGGCGGTCAAGGCATCGTGCCCGGTTGTGACGCGAACTCGCTTAAGTGACTGAATCCGACGCGGGAGGCGGACTGTCCGGTTGAGCATCGTTCTCGGCGGATTTCGTGGGCGGCGGGGATTTTCGTTCGGCAAACCAACTGATGACGTAATAAAACACCGGCGTTAAAAAGACACCGAAGAACGTCACGCCGATCATGCCGCTGAAGACCGCCGTCCCCAGGGACCGCCGCATTTCCCACCCGGCACCCGTCGCGATCATCAAAGGCAGCACGCCGAACACGAAGGCGAACGACGTCATCAGAATCGGACGCAGTCGCAATTTGCAGGCTAGCAATGTCGCTTCACGTCGACCGAGTCCTTCGGCGCGTTGATCGACGGCGTACTCCACGATCAGAATCGCATTCTTAGCGGCCATCGCAATTAAGACGATGAAACCGATCTGGGCAAAAATGTCGACCGGTTTGTGCGCAATCCACACTAATCCAGCCACCGAACTGAGCAAGCACATCGGCACGACAAGCACGATCCCCACCGGCAACGACCAACTTTCATAAAGTGCCACCAGCACCAAAAACACCAACACCAGCGAGAGCGCAAAGATCAGGCTTCCAGTATTCGAAGCGGTGACGGATTGGTAGGCGATTCCCGTCCATGCATAGCCAAAGCCTCCCGGCAAATTGTCGGGCGCGCAAATTTGCTCCATCTTGGCCATCGCTTGGCCGGCGCTCTCACCAGGTCCGGGTCCGAAAATTAAGGAGGACGAATTGACGTCGTTATAGCGCATCACGAACGTCGGCCCATTGACATAGTGGACGTTGATCAATGCGCCCAACGGAACCATGTCCCCTTGCGAATTGCGGACCTGTAGCAGTTTGAGGTTCTCAGGATTCGTGCGAAACTTTCCCTCAGCTTCGACATTCACCTGCCAAATGCGGCCGAAGCGGTTGAATTGGTTGACGTACATCGAGCCCATGTTGGCGCTGAGCGTCTCATTCACATCTTGCAGTTTCACGCCCATTTGCATGACGGCTTCGCGGTCGATGTCGACAGCCAATTGCGGGGAGTCGGCTTTAAACGTCGAGAGCATCATGCCGATTTCGGGCTGCGCATGGGCTTGTGAGACGATCGATTCGGTGACATCTTGCAGCTCCTGCAAACCTTGTCCCGTCCGGTCTTCAATTTGAATCTGCAGCCCGCCCGCTCCGCCCAATCCCGGGACCGGCGGAGCGCCCAGAACCCTTGCCTGACAATTGATGACCTCTTTGTGATACCGCTCGTTCAAGGCCTTAATGATTCCCATGGCCTGCGTGTCGGGCGTGGTGCGATCTTTGAACTCGTCGAGAATCACAAAAATGGTGCCCCAGTTCGAGGCATCGCACGCCAGGACGACGGAAAATCCCGAGACTGACATCGCTGATTCGACGCCAGGAGTGTCCAGCGCAATTTCTTCCAGCTTTTTCATCGCGGCTTCTGTCCGCTGCACCGAAGCCGAATCGGGCAGCACGACATTCACCAGCACGTATCCTTGATCCTGCGCCGGGATAAAGCCTTTCGGAGCGGTCTTCAGCCCATAACCGGTCAGCCCCAACAACCCCGCATAGATGATGAGCACGATGATGCACAGCCGCAACGACAATCCCACGAGACGCGTGTAGCCATTCGTGAATAGGTCAAAGACTTTATTAAACGCCCCAAAAATGACCGCCAAAATGCGATTCAACAATGGGCCGATCAACCAGCCGACCACGGCTCCGGGTAAAAACAGAGCGGCGGACACTGCCCAGCGCATGTATTCGTCGTCGGTCGGCGGCACGAAATCAGCAGCCCAGTTTTGCAGGAGATAGTAACTCAACACGCCGAACAAGACAGCAATGCCGGCGCGCGGCAAGGCTTCTCGTTCGACTGCGTTTTCCCCACCATGCGGTTTGATCCAAGCGACAGCGCGAGCCGGAGCCATCGTGAGCGCGTTGGTCGCCGAGAAGAGCGCAGCGGTAGCGATTGTCAACGCGAATTGCCGATAAAACTCGCCGACGAGTCCGGGGACAAAGGCGGTCGGAATGAAAACCGAGGCCAAGACCAAACTGATGCCGAACACTGGGCCGGTGATTTCAGCCATCGCCTTCAGCGTCGCTTCCCGCGCCGGCAGACCTTCTCCCATCCACCGTTCGATATTTTCGACGACGACAATCGAGTCGTCCACCACAATCCCCACGGCCAACACCAACCCGAACAGCGAGAGATTGTTCAACGAGAAGCCAAGCATTTTCATGACCATGAAGGTGCCGATCAACGCGACAACAATATCGATCATCGGCAGCAGCATGGCCCGCCAATCTTGCAGAAACACCAAGATCACCACGATCACCAGCCCGGCAGCGATATAAATCGTGTTGATCACGTCATTGACCGAATCACGAATAAAGGGGGTCGTGTCATAGGCGATGACGTAATCGACGCCTTGTGGGAATTGCGCCTTCAATTCCTCCATCTTGGCTTTGACGGCATCGCCGGTGGCCAATGCGTTGGCTGTGGGAGTCGTGTAGACCCCCAAGGCGACCGACGGGTACTGCACCAGTTTTTCATCTTTCCGAACGGTCAGCGTGCAACTGAGGTCCGAATTTTGTGAACCCAATTCCACGCGGGCGACATCCCTCAAATAGACCAACTTTCCGCCGGTGCCGACTTTGACGACGATCTTTTCAAACTGCTCCACGGTGCTCAAGCGGCCCACAGTGTTGAGCACCAATTGAAATTCCTGCCCGGGCGGAACCGGTTCCTGGCCGATATTTCCCGCCGCAACATCGACGTTTTGTTGGCGGATTGCATCGACCACATCGCCGGCAGTCATATCGAGTGCGGCAAGTTTTTGCGGTTCGAGCCAGGCCCGCATGCTATAGGAGCGTTCCCCCAAAAACTTCGCCATCCCGACACCCGGCACGCGGGAGATCGGGTCAAAGACATTGATCTGCGCGTAGTTGCTGAGATAGAGCGAATCGTAGCGGTCGTCCGGTGAAATCAGATTGATCGCCAATAGCATATTGGCCGATTTCAACTTGACGCTCACCCCCTGCTCTTGCACGCTGACCGGCAGTTGCGCCAGCGCCAACTGGACGCGCGTCTGCACCAGCATCAGCGCCGTATTGACGTCGGTTCCGACCTCGAAGCTGACAATCAGGTTGTATTGTCCGTTGTTGGTGGAGGTGGAGGACATATAGATCATGCCTTCCACGCCGTTCACCTGCGCTTCGATCGGTTCGGCGACCGAATCGGCAACGGTCTGCGCATTTCCGCCGGGATAAACCGCTATCACCTGAATGGTGGGAGGCACAATCGGCGGGTACTGCGCCGTGGGCAATGTCTGATAGCAGACCCCACCGGCAATCACGATGATAATCGAGAGCACCCAGGCGAAGTTGGGACGATCAATAAAAAAACGGGACATATTTATTTAAACCCCGGCAAAGCGGCAGGGACGCAGTTTGTGGAGATTCGAGTGCCGGCGGCACGTTTGCGTGGTTCTGTTGTAGGCGTCCCCGTTCTTTGTACGCGGGCACGAACGCCGCTAAAACCCGCTATTGCTCAAATTGCATTCGATTGCCGTTGGCCGTTATTTGTCGCTCGACTGTGTCTTCGCCGCTTGGGGAACCGATTGGGGAGTGCGTAAGAGGGTCAACATATCGACGGTTTGTGGATCCACTTTGATACCCGGCTTGGCGCGGAGCAAACCTTCGACAATGACTTGATCCGTGGGTTTGAGAACCTCCACTTGCTTCTGGACGACTTGACCATCAGGACCAGTATCGGAGACGGTCCGATAAGGTTTGATCGCCCGCAATCCGTTGTGCATTTGCCCAACATCAACAATGCGGTATTCCACTTCCTGCTTTTCATTCACCACGAGCACGTAGCGTTGCCCCTGATTCGTGCCGATGGCCGCATCGGTCACAAGCAACGCTTCATGAGGCGGCGACGTAGGAATGCGGATCCGTGTGAACAACCCGGAAACGAGTCGCTCATCCTCATTCTTAAAAACGGCGCGTAACTGAATCGATCCGGTACTGGCGTCGAGTTGATTGCCGATAAAATCGACGAAGCCATCGAGTGAAAATTCGGTATCTGCCCCGACGGCCATCTGCACGGGAATTTTTCCGGAGCGGGCTGATTTCAGTTTGCCATCGGTAACCAACTGCTCGTAGCGTTCCGCCGTGTTTTGATCGACGTTGAAATAGGCCCAAATCGGCTTGACCGAAACCACGTTGACCAACGTAGTGACGTTTTCCGTGACCAGATTCCCCTCGTCAACCATGTGCCGCCCCAACCGCCCATCAATGGGAGAGGTGACCTTGCACCAATCAAAATAGAGTTGTGCCAAGGCAAGATTGGCTTTGGATTTGTCGACCGACGCTTGCGATTCATCACGAGCGCCGAGCCGGCGGGTCAGTTCCTGTTCGCTGATCGCCCCTTTATTTTTCTTTTGGACGGACAGACCAATGTCGTATTCCGCCTGACTTTCAATCAGGCTGGCCTTGGAAAACTCTAGGCTGGCTTTCGCTTGTGCGAGCTGTGCCGCATAGGTCCGGTCGTCGATCTCAAACAGGACGTCCCCCTTTTTAACGACGTCGCCATCCTTGAAATTGATCTTTGTCAGATAACCGGAAACGCGGGGATTGATGTCGACCGACTGCACGGCTGCCGTGCGCGCGGTGAATATCTCGTAGTCGGTCACTTGTCGCTCAAGTGGCGAGCTCACCCGCACCACAGGCGGCGCTGCAGGTTTAACCTCAGGCTTTGTTGGAGAACATCCACCCAGCGCAAGAAAAAGAGACAGGGGTACATGCAAGCGTAGTTGACGACCGGTCCCCAGTAGTCTCATCGCATCGCCTTTTCGAGCCAAAAAGAATCCAGACGTTTCGCAGTTTGAGATCACCCCACAATTGGTTGGTGATAGTAAAAGACGTTGTAACAAACTTATTCTACTCACGCGACAATTGCTGCTGAGATTTTTGTGAATAAACCCTGGAACAGACGACGGGTTGCCACTTTCGATAGTTGTAGGCTGCGAATGCGAGCATGCCGCTGCAGCAGAGCGCCCGAATAAGCTTAGTATTCCTTCTATTTTGACTCGCGGACACATGATGCTTTCAGGTTGTCGCGTTGAACCAAGTCTGTCGACCAGACTCGTTTTATGTACGAGCTTTGTTCGTTGAAATAGGCAGAACGACTTAGTGTACAAACCCATTGACACACATATCCCGCCAGCAATTTGGTTTTGACACTCCCGCAGGACTTCTCTATATTTGCTTGCAGAAGCAGTTTCGTTTTCCGTCCGGGAAACGGTTGGAAAAATGAAAATACGTGAGGATTAGGTTTCGATGCTAGGCAGTGCGGGAAACACGACTCGGCTACCATTGCCGCGGTTTCTGACCGTCTGGGTCTGTCTGGGCGTATTCACATTTTTGCCTTTTTCGCAGCTATTCACCGTTCCGTTTTTCCAGCTATTTTCGGCGACAAACGCGGAATCGGCTGAAAGGGAATGCCCCTGTCAAAGCGATGGGGAAGCGGCTGCTGAAGAATTGCTCGCTTATTCTGCAACAAGGCGCCGCGCAGACAACCGCTACTGTCATGCCGTCGGTCGCCCGCCTCAGACCTCAAAACGGCTCTGCTTGGCGGCCTCACATGCAGGACGACGTCCAGGAATTAATGGCCATCAGCTTTCCAATGGCTGTAGTGCGCCGTTACGGATTTAGGCAGCGCGCTTACAACACGCACAACGTTGATGTCTTCTTGCGCGCCAACCGACTCGACAATACAGCCTCCAGTGATTCGCTCAGCACGGCAAAAATTGTGTTGTAATCCCAGCAAAAATTGCACCTGCGCTTCGCGGCTTGCAATATGAGCCAAACTCATCAGACGCTAACATCAACCCTGGACCGTCACCATTTCGTCCCGACCCGTGGACGAAATTCGGCTGCCTGGAATGGGTTCTTGATAGGCTTATCGATGATTGCCGCATTCTTCACCGAGATTCTTGGAACATACGACTCATGACGGAACAACTCTCTAAAAAATCCGGAACGCTTGTGAACGACCTCACCGCGAGTGTGGTCGTGTTTATCGTCGCCTTACCATTGTGCCTGGGAATCGCGCTGGCCTCCGAGGCTCCGCTTTTTTCCGGCGTTCTCTCCGGAATCATCGGCGGAATCGTCGTTGGTTTTCTGAGTCGCTCGCATACCAGCGTCAGCGGTCCCGCAGCCGGCCTGACGGCAATTGTCGCAGCCCAAATCGCAGTGCTGGGATCCTTCGAAGCATTCCTGTTGGCTGTGATGATTGCCGGAGCGATGCAAGTTGCGGCCGGTCTGGCGCGCGCTGGCTCCATTGCCATGTTTGTACCAAACAGCGTGATTAAAGGCCTGCTCACAGCCATCGGCATCATCTTGATCCTCAAACAGTTTCCACACGTCTTGGGCCACGACGATGATGTCGAAGGAGAAATGTCCTTCACACAACCGGACCAAGAGAATACGTTTACCGAGCTGTTGTCGGTGTTCCAAGGCCAGTGGCATCTTGGTGCGGCATCGATCGGGATACTCTCCGTCGCCATATTGGTTGCCTGGAGCCGGATCAAATTCCTCAAAAACTCGCCCGTGCCGGCCCCGTTGATCGTCGTGCTGGTCGGTCTTGGACTCGGACAACTGTTCCGGGGTTGGGGAGCAGGTTGGCTGATTGGCAGTACGCATCTGGTACAGGTCCCCGTGGCTGAAAGCTTGAGCGAATTTAGTAGCTTCCTGACACATCCAGATTTCTCTGCCTGGTCAAATCCGCAGATCTATATCGCGGCGGTGACTATCGCGATCGTCGCCTCGCTGGAAACCGTCCTCAATCTCGAAGCCACCGATCGTCTCGATCCCCAACAGAGACAATCCCCGCCCAGTCGAGAATTGATCGCCCAAGGTGTGGGCAATATGACGACCGGCTTGATCGGGGGAATTCCCATGACCTCGGTCATCGTCCGCAGCTCGGTGAATATCAACTCCGGTGGAAAAACCAAACTCTCGGCGATTATCCACGGCTGTCTGCTGCTGGCTAGTGTGAGTCTGGCGCCTCAGGTCTTGAACCAAATTCCACTGTCTTGCCTGGCGGCCATCCTACTCGTGACAGGTTTCAAATTGGCAAGCCCGGAGCTATTCCGGCAAATGTACAAGGAAGGCAAATATCAGTTCACGCCGTTTTTAATTACAGTGCTGGCCATCGTATTCACAGACTTGCTCGTGGGAATTCTCATCGGCTTAGGAGTCAGCCTGAGTTTCATCCTCTACAGCAACGTCAAACGTCCCTTGCGCCGCGTTGTTGAAAATCATGTCGGCGGCGAGGTGCTGCGGATTGAGCTCTCAAATCAAGTCAGTTTCTTAAACCGGGCCTCACTGGTTCAGGCGCTCGACGGAATTCCGCAAGGAGGCAGCGTACTGATCGATGCCCGCAATTCGAGTTACATCGATCCGGATGTATTGGGATTGCTGCACGATTTTAAAAATACGTCCGCACCTGCGCGAGGGATCAGTGTCAGCCTGTTAGGATTTCGGAATCGATACTTTCTCGAGGATGAGATTCAATACATTGACTACTCCACGCACGAACTCCAGGAACGCCTGACCGCCGATCAGGTCTTGGAAATGCTGATTGCCGGGAACGAGCGGTTCCGGTCCGGAAACACCTTAACGCGGCATACGATTCGCCAGATCAATGCAACGGCGACCGCTCAGCACCCATTGGCGGTCGTCGTGAGTTGCATGGATTCTCGTGCACCGGTGGAGATGATTTTCGACGTTGGCGTGGGTGATGTGTTTGTCGTGCGCGTGGCCGGCAACGTCATCAGCCCCGAAGTCTTGGCGAGCATTGAATACGGGTGTGTCATCGCGCGTGCTCCGTTGGTGTTAGTGATGGGCCACACCAACTGCGGCGCGGTTACTGCGACGGTGGATGCCATCTGCGGCCTCTCATTCAATGACGCTGGCTGTAGTCATCTCAAGTATATTGTCGACGAGGTATCGCCTTCCATCGACGGCCTGTCCCACTTCAATGCCGAACAAGCGTCCGAAGAAGACAAGATCGCGTTCGTCAATCAAGTCAGTGAGCGGAATGTGCAACACTCGGTAGATGCGATCTTACAGCGTAGTCCGGCCATCAGCGAACAAGTCCGCAACGGTCAGGCAGCAGTGGTCGGTGCAATGTACGATGTCAACACCGGCCAACTGCACTGCCAAGACGTTAACGAAACGGCCAAGGCATAACTGCTGATTGGTGAAACACAACGTCCAGGGCACCCTCGTTGATGCGCGAGACGAGGGTTGCCTGCCTGGAGGTTGACCGGGTAAGATCGGCGTCGAAATACGTCGTTCCCTCTATCTATTGGCCGCCAGAAAGTCATCCCCGTGGGCATTCCGATCTTGATCGCCGGAGGTGGATTGATCACGCTGGGGCTGATATTGATCCGTCACCATGGCGTGGTGTGGATCCGCCAGCAATCAGAACCGAACATTTCGGATAAGGATTTGGAGTTTTTTCGCAGGCAACATCGCCGACGCATACAAACTTCAGGGATTTTGACGTTAATTGGGCTGGTCATGCTGGTCGGCGACATTGTGGTCGCTAATCGAAAAGATCTCCTCACATTCGTGATTTGGCTCACCCTCCTCTTGCTGTTGGTTATTTGGGTCCTGTTATTGGCTATGGGAGATTGGTGGGCCATTCGCACGCACACTCAATCTGCCCTCGCCGAGGTACAAGTCCAGCAACTGGCCCTGGAACGCAAGGCGGAGCATTTGCGCAAGGAGTTTCGCGGCGAAGAGAACGGGCACAGCGACTCGACTGGCTGACGGTGGCGAAATCGGGAGCTAATCACGGTTTGGGGGTATTCTGCCGTGCATTTGGGGGTTCTGCCGTGCAATGGATAAGCGCGCGAGAATCGCATAGAATGCCGATTCGGCTCTCTCACCCGCGCATTTTCTTTCGCACCACCCGGTCGGTTATTTTGTCCATGGAATACGTACGACGGTTTGACAATCTCCTCAAGGCCTTTGACCTCAAGTCGACAGGAAAATGGTTCTTTCTCTCGGGTTTGATTGGCATTGTCGCCGGTTTGGGAGCGATTGCCTTTCAGTTCCTCAGCCAGTTGGTGCTCTCCCTGGCGCTCAACGGCGTTGCCGGATACATGCCGTTAGAACCGGTCGGTGAGTACACTTTTTTGCCACATACCCACACGGAGTTTTCACCTTGGCATCTGCTACTGGTAATGGCTGGAGGGGGACTTGTCTCCGGTTGGCTGGTCTTCAAATTTGCTCCAGAGGCTGCCGGCCACGGGACCGATGGGGTCATTGAGGCGTTCCACGAAAAACGAGGGGTTATTCGAACCCGCGTCCCTTTCATCAAAACCGTCGCATCAGCCGTCACGTTGGGGACCGGTGGATCAGGCGGTCGAGAAGGGCCGATTGCCCAAATCGGTGCAGGCTTTGGATCGTATTTGGCCACGCGGTTAAAACTTTCTGATCGTGACCGGCGAATCATGGTAGCGGCGGGCATGGGAGCCGGCGTCGGTGCGATCTTTCGCGCTCCGTTGGCCGGCGCTTTGTTCGCTGGAGAAATCCTCTATAAAGATGCCGAAATCGAATCGGACGTTATCGTTCCGGCGGCCATCTCTTCCATCATCGGCTACAGCGTCTACAGCCTGTCGCTGCCGCCTGATTATCGCTTCACGCCGTTATTTGGACGAGACTTACAGTTTGAAGTTGGTTCCACGCTGGAACTCATTCCCTATGCGCTGTTGGCGATCATTCTGTCCTTTGTCGCGGTTTTATATATCAAGGTGTTTTACGGCACCCATAAAATTTTCGATCGCCTTCCAATCCCAGTCATGCTGCGCCCTGCGCTGGGAGCTTTGCTGGCCGGCCTGATCGGATTAGGAATCTTCTACGGATTCGACGGCGATGTGCGGGCGCTCGCCGTGCTCTCCACAGGTTACGGTGCGATTCAACACGCGGTTGCGTCCCAGACGACAATGGCCATCCCACTCCTATTAGCAATTGCCTTCGGGAAAATCGTGACCACCTCCTGCACGATCAGTTCCGGTGGATCGGGGGGTGTCTTTGGTCCCTCGATGGTCATCGGCGGCTCGATTGGATCGGCAGTCGGACAATTCTTTCATGAATACTCACCCGACATTGTTCACCACCCGCAGGCGTATACGATCGTCGGCATGGCCGGGTTCTTTGCCGGAGCTGCGCATGCGCCGATCTCCACAATCATTATGGTCTCGGAGATGACCGGCAATTATCAATTGCTGTTGCCGGCCATGTGGGTCTCTACGCTCTGCTTTCTGTTTTGCCGCCGCTGGACCTTGTATCAAAAACAGGCCCCCAGCCGGATGGAATCCCCCGCGCACCGCGGCGATTTTATTGTCGACGTGCTCGAAGGCATTCACGTCAGTGATGTGTTTGTCCCAGGTCGCCCGGTGACCTGTGTCCCTGAATCGATGACCCTCGACCAAATCGTGCACCTGTTGGCTGAAACGCACGAATCGTATTTTCCCGTCGTCAATGAGCAAGACCGGGTCGTAGGTATCTTCTCCGCCCGCGATGTGCGGACGTATCTCTACGACGAGACCATCTGGAACCTGGCAATCGCCGAGGACATCATGACGACCAAAATCGTCAGCGTGAAACCGAACGACGATCTGAACACCGCCTTGCAGCGATTTACTTCGGTAAATCTCGACGAACTCCCGGTCTTCGACGCCGAAGAGCCGGGTAAACTGCTGGGGATGTTGCGCCGCAAGGAAACCATCGCGTTCTATAACCGGCAGTTGCTCCGAAGAAAACAAGGGGAAGTGGCTTAAAATCGCTGTGCCCCACCTTACGTAAGTCTTTCACAGTAGGAGCGAAACCATGGCCCACAATTCCCTCAACCGTCGCCGTTTCCTGCAACATACCTCCGCCTGGGCGGGCATCGCCGTCTGGACGGGGCTGGCCGGCCGCGCATCAGGTTTTGAAAGCGCAAACGCGCGTCCGCGAATCGCCGCTGTCGGCACCGGGAGCCGTTGGGACCATCGCGCGACCGGATTGGACGGCACGTACGGTTCGGGCAAACAGTTCCCCAAGTATGGCGACATTGTCGCCGTCTGCGATGCCGACACCGACCGCCGCGAACGCGCAGCAGGTCTCGTTAAGGAGTGGAACGGAGCCGCGCCGGATGTCGTCGCCGATTACCGGGCGATTATTGATCGCGACGATATCGACATTGTCCATATCTCCACGCCCGACCACTGGCATGCAAAAATCGCTATCGAAGCGATGCTCTCCGGCAAGGACGTCTATTGCGAAAAGCCGATGACACTGACCATCGACGAAGGCCGGCAAATGTGCGACGTCTGCCGCCGCACGGGCCAAATTGTGCAAGTCGGCACACAACAACGCAGCGACGAAAAGTTCCTCAAAGCCATCGCCATCATTCGTGATGGACGGATCGGAGAACTCAAACAGGTCACCTGCAGCATCGGCGGCGGCCCCACGAGCCCAGAAATTCCCGCAGTCGATGCACCAAAACAGCTCGACTGGAATCAATGGCTCGGCCCCGCTCCTGAGGTCGCCTACCGTAGCTTAGCCGGTCCCAATGGCGAAACCCAAAGCTGGTCGCGGTCCCATTACGAATTTCGTTGGTGGTACGAGTACTCCGGCGGCAAGCTGACCGACTGGGGCGCGCACCACGTCGACATCGCCACCTGGGCCATGGACAAAACCAAGACGGGTCCCATCTCCATTGATCCGGTGATGGTCAAACATCCCGTGCCGTTCAAGGATGGATATCCGACCGCCGACAATCAGTACAACACCGCCACGGAGTTTTTGATCAAAGCCGCTTACGCCGACGGCATGGAGTTGACCATCCGGCACGATTTGGACAACGGCATCTTATTCGAAGGAACCGAAGGCCGTATTTTCATCAATCGCGGCCGACTGGCCGGCAAACCGGTCGAAGACCTCGCCACCAACCCACTGCCCGAAGGGGCACTGGAACAGGTCTACAAAGGCCGCCCGCTGACCGACCACTTCCGCAACTTCTTCGAAGCAGTCGCCGATCGTAAACAACCCGTCTCCGACGTCTTCAGCCATCACCGCGGCCTAACAACCTGCCATCTCGCGGGAATCGCCGCCCGACTGGGACGCAAAATCCAATGGGACCCGCGAGCCGAAAAAGTCCTCAACGACAAACAAGCACAAAGTTTCGTCAGCCGCGACAAACGCCCCGGCTTTGAGATTGAAACATAGCAGCCACGGCCGACGCTGGGTCAGTCCCGTTCACGGGACTTGTCACGCGGATGCGTGTCATAGCCCCGTCGTTTACGACGGGGTGTAGGTTCATGACGCCCACGAATTTGACCCCCGTTTTACGGGGGTTCTCGCCGTCAAGGCTTTAGCCATCACTCGCCAGGCTCAAGCCGACCAACGAGAAGCCTCGTAAACAAGGCTCAAGCTCCAAACAAATTTCCCCCTACGACCCCGCCGTAAACGACGGGGCTAATACCGCTACGCGGGGCGCCCGGTGAACCGGGCTTTGCGCTTCCCGCAGTGCCATTGCAATCATCGAGTCTGTGGTGTGCAAATTAGCCGTCGAGTTATGCGAGAGTCTCCCAACTGAGATGCACGCGGGTCTCCCGCCGAGTTGCACTCGGGTCTCCCGATTGAGTTGCACTCGGGTCTCCCGATTGAGTTGTGCGCGGGTCTCCCGACCCCGCACTTGGCCTGACCGCAGGTCTCCCACCGCAGGCTCAAAGAGTTACAGACCAGTCGCGCTCGCCCCCCCCGGCAGAGCCAAAGCTTGAGAACCGTAAAGTCATTCGTCATCCCCCTCAACAACCGCAGCCGGCGGTTTTTCGCCGAACATCTCGAACAAAAATCGCGACGGTAATGTCGTCCGGGGTTTGCCCCATTTGGTGCGGCGGGCGGCGCGGCTGAGGGTGAGGTGATCGCAGGCGCGGGTGATGCCCACGTATGCCAAACGCCGCTCTTCTTCGATGTTGGCTTCGGTCCCCTCCACCGACCGTTTGTGCGGTAAAATCCCTTCTTCTAATCCGACCAGATACACGCGGGGAAACTCCAATCCCTTGGCACTGTGCAACGTCATCAGCTTGACGGCGTCTTTGGAAACTTGCGACTCTTTGTCACTCTCCACATCGCGGCCATTGAGCGCTGTCTCTTCCAGAAACTCCTGCAGCGAGGGCTTGTCCGCTTGTCCTTCATACTGCTCGACTGCTTCGACCAACTCCTCAAGCATGGCCATCCGCATCGAGCGTTGCGTCGGTTCTTTATACAGCCGTTCGATTTCGCGTTCGTAGTCGATATCATCGATCAGTTGCCGCACGCATTCTCCCAGACCGTGCGAGTTGGACTGGAAGCGGCGACGGTTGCGATCCATCAATCCTCGAAACGCATCAATGGCCTGCGCCGCCTTGTGCGGTAACTCTCCCGCTGAATCGGCGGCGGGAAGCACATCCCACAGGCTACTGCCTGCCTTCACGGCGCGGGCGACTAATTTTTCGACGGTCCCGGCGCCGATGCCCCGCGTCGGTGTGTTGATGATCCGCCGCAATGAAATTTCGTCGGTCGGTTGCGAAAGGACTTTTAAGTAGGACAACAAATCACGAATCTCGCGACGATCAAAAAACGATTGCGTCCCCAACAGCAAATAAGGCATTTGTCGTCGTCGCAATTCTGTTTCGAACAGTCGCGGTTGTTCGTTGGTGCGGAACAGGATCGCAAAGTCCCCTGCCGGGACGTTCATCTCGTTGATGATGTATTGAATCTCCTGGACCGTCTGTTCAGCTTCACCCACCTCGGAATCATATTTTTGAAATCGCACCGGATGCGGCGATTGCTTGTGTGCCACGAGCGTTTTTTTGTGTCGTCCGCGATTGTGCTGAACCAACTCATTGGCCAGCGCGATGATCTTGTCCGTACAACGATAGTTGTCTTCCAGCCGAATCACCTTGGCGCCGGGAAACGTGTGGTGAAAACCGAGGATATGTTTGACCTCGGCTCCCCGCCAACCATAAATGGATTGATCGTCGTCCCCCACCACGCACAGATTGCGATGTTCGCGGACCAGTGCTTCGACCAAATCGAATTGGATGCCGTTCGTGTCTTGATACTCGTCGATCTGCACATGCGTAAACCGCTCGCGCTGCCGCTTTAAGGTCTCCGGGTGTTCGCGAAACAGTTGACGCGTTAACAGCAGCAGGTCATCGAAATCCACCCCGCCGGCGGCGCGGAGATTTTGCTGATAGCGGCGAAAAGCCATCGCTGCCAAGAATTCCTTGTCGTTTTCCGCAACCTCGCCGGCATCATCGGCGGCCACCCCGGCCGATTTCCATTGGCTGATTTGTGATATCAAATCGCCCGGTTTGAGCGCTTGATCGCCCACGCGAATATGCCGCAGCGCCGAACGCGCCGCCGATTCCTGATCGCTGCGATCAAAAATGGTAAACGTCTTGGGATAGCCCAGCGCTTCAATTTCTTCGCGGAGTATCCGTACGCACAGCGAGTGAAATGTGGAGATCACCGGTTTCTGCCGGACCTTGCCGCCCAGCAAAATTTTGGTCCGCGCCAGCATTTCCCGCGCGGCTTTGTTGGTGAACGTCACCGAAAGAATTTGTTTGGGCGGCGTCCCTTTACGAATCAACTGCACCATGCGGTGCGTGATGACGCGGGTTTTTCCGGTTCCGGCGCCGGCCAGCACAAGGAGCGGACCAGAAAGCGTGGTCACTGCTTCCCGCTGGGCGGGATTCAAGTTCGCGAGAGAATGCATAAGAAGACAGGGGGGAGAGACAATCCGTTGACGTTGGGAAGTTCCAGTCGGCGACTTTATTGGTTTGGGGGCGCCGGCACCACAATCAAGACTCAGCCGGCGTTACTCGTATTCGTACTCCCATTCCCCATCGTCGTCATCTTCATACTCGTACTCATATTCGTCGTCATCGCCTACCGCTTCGTCATCGACGTATTCATACTCGGACTCGGGTTCCAAGCGTTCCTGGGCTCCGCGCAGTCGGTGCAACATCGCTCCCACCGAATCCCAACGATCTTCCGGTTTTGCCGCGAGTCCCGTCATGATTGTCGAGGCCACTTGGTCGTCGATGTCGGGCACCAGTTCACGGATGTCGATCGGTGCTTGATTGATGTGCTGCACAATCATATCCAGCGTCAATGTCGGATCCACACCATGCGGCAACTGTTTGGTATACATTTCATAGCAGGTCACGGCATACGAATAGACATCGATCCGCTGGTCAGTCGGCATCCGCTTGATCAATTCCGGCGCCATATAACTAGCGGTACCGGTGCGATTGCCGGGAGCGCGAAATGGCGGTGTGTTGGGAACCACCAGGCCAAAGTCGATCAGTTTGATGGAATTCTGCCGGTCGACCAGTATGTTGCGGGGACACAAATCGCGG
Source organism: Symmachiella dynata (assembly GCF_007747995.1). Classification (NCBI taxonomy): domain Bacteria; kingdom Pseudomonadati; phylum Planctomycetota; class Planctomycetia; order Planctomycetales; family Planctomycetaceae; genus Symmachiella; species Symmachiella dynata. The sequence goes on from NZ_CP036276.1 coordinate 7,419,675, forward strand.
TGGATCCAACCTTGTTTGTGAAAATAGTCCAACCCTTCCCCGATTTGAACGATGAATGTCAAACGGTGCGATTGCATCAATTCGTTCTGCAGAGCAACAGGCAACGTCAGGCTCACACCGTTGACGTATTCCATCACCAAATACTGTTCGTTGTTGGTGGTGATGCCGTGCTCTAAAGTGCGAACGATGTGCGGGTGTCGCAATTTCATAGCGACTTCCCCTTCGCAGGGCTTGGCCAACCCTTCAAACCGCGCTTCGAGTCGCGCCGTTTTTTCTAAGTCCAAGATTTTCAACGCCACCACGCGGCCGCTCAATTTGTCCTTAGCCCGCCAAACTTCCGACATGCTCCCTTGTCCCAGCTTACGCTCCTTGATGAAGCGTGCGTCAATATTGACCTTCTTCAATCGCGCCCGTTTGATTAGCGGAACAAGGATTTTTTTGATGAGCAGCATGTTGCGTGGCTCGTTTCAACAAAGGCAACGACCGGGGATGTTTGCAAAGCCGTGATGTGTGGAATCCGGACTCTCCAGTATACCGCTGCCTAGAGGGCGCGGCTACCTCGGATCGTGAGACTTAGAAACGACACCCAGGACCAGGAAAGCAATACGCCCCTCAAGCCTGATGCCGCAAAGCCGCCAGCCTCATTTCCCGCAATAGTCAATGACGCGGGTGATTTCACTGCGCAAATCCGCACGGGCCACGATACGGTCAACAAAACCATGTTCCAACATGAACTCGCTGGTTTGAAATCCCGGGGGCAGCGGGACTTTGACAGTGGCCTCCACGACCCGGGGCCCGGCGAAACCGATCAATGCTTTTGGTTCGGCAAAATTGACATCCCCCAACGATGCGAAACTGGCCGCCACGCCCCCCATCGTGGGATTGGTCATCACCGAAATAAACAGTCCCCCCGCTTCGTGAAATCGCGCCAACGCAGCTGAGACTTTGCCCATTTGCATCAACGATAAGATTCCCTCATGCATCCGCGCGCCGCCGCCAGAGCCGCTGACAATGACCAGTGACAGTTCACGCTCGGTCGCCAGTTCGATGGTCCGGGTCAATTTCTCACCAACCACAGAGCCCATGCTTCCCATGATGAACGCCGAATCGGTGATACCCAACGCCAGCGGTCGGCCACGCATGTAACCCCGCCCGACAACACAGGCTTCCGATAAGCCGGTCCGGGCTTGCTCGGCCTTTAGTCGTTCCGCATACGGTTTGCGGTCCGCAAAACCCAGCGGGTCCATGGGTCGCAATTCCGCGAACCATTCTTCAAAGCTGCCTTCGTCCAACAGTTGACGAATCCGCTCTGCGGTCGGCACGTAAAAATGATAGTCGCATTCCGGGCAGACGCCCATCCGGCTATCGACCGTTTTGCGATACACGGTGGCGCTGCAACCTTCGCATTGCAACCACAGCCCTTCGGGCACTCCCCGCTTTGGGCGGTGGGAATGTCCGTTCCGGCCGGTTTCATCCGGTTCGGGGACGGAACTCATCGGTTTGCGTTTCCTAGCTGCGACGATGTTTGTTTGATCGTCGTTCATGTGATCCATGCTCTATTCAAAACGGACAATTCCGCCCCTCTATGAATACTTAACAGAGGGCTGGTCCAACTATCAATTGCTTGTCTTCGCACGCGCAGGCTTGGCCGGTGTTCCTTGGCCATTCTCGAGCGGTGCTTCCGATTTTCCGTTTGTCTCCAAAATCTCCCAATGGCAATCATCCCGACAACTGTCACTGGGCTCGACAGTATGAAGTTTGCCTCCGCACACATGCCAGCGAATCATCGATGCCAACGGTTCCGGGGCAATGATAGCAAAATTGACGTCGCGCTTCAGAATCTTGTCAATCGCCTTACCCACGCGGACCATGGCATCGGTAAACTCCTCGCCCTCGGGCGGACAGATCGTCTCGGGGGATTCCTGCCATTGCTTAAAGACTTTGGGATGCTTGCGGCGAATATCGTCGACGACCATGCCCTGCCACAAGCCTTGATTCAAATTCGCGAGGCTGTCCAGTTCCTTAACCGGCACACCCAAATCTGCGCTGAGGCTCTCGGCCGTTTCGCGCGCAGGTTCACACGGCGCAGAATAAATCCGCTTTAGCGGGATATCGCGCAAGTCCTCGGCAAGCCGGCTCACTTGAACTTGCCCTTGTTGATTGAGGGGAATATTCAAGGTGCCTTGAATACGGTTTTGCTGGTCGAAATCAGTACAGCCGGGACGAATCAGCACGGCTTGGGATTTTGACATGGAACGAACGTTTCACTCCTCAAAGGGACGCTGATGCGGCTTGTGACGCAGCATCAAAAAGTTGAGTCGCGGCTTCGCGATAATCACTGGCATCAAAAATCGAACTTCCTGCAACAAAGAGTTTGGCCCCCGCCTGGGCGGTCGATCCAATCGTATCCGGGCCAATTCCTCCATCCACCGACAACAACGTCTCGGTAGAAATCATCGATGACAGTTCCCGCAATTTGTCCAGTGCCGACGGCATGAATTTCTGGCCGCCAAACCCCGGTTCCACGCTCATCACCAGCACCAAGTCACAGGACTCCAGAGCGGGTGCGATTTTTTCAACAGGCGTACCCGGATTCAGCGCCAAACCGGCAGCGACGCCCGCATCCCGAATCCGCTGCAACAACGCAACCGGTTCCGGAACCGCTTCAATATGAATCGTGATGGAGTCGCAACCGGCAGCAATATAGTCATCCAAATACCGCTCCGGGTCGGAAATCATTAAATGGGCATCGAATGGCAACTCAGTCAATTCGCGCAGCCGCTTTATGACCATCGGGCCATAAGACAGGTTGGGAACGAAATGCCCATCCATTACATCCAAATGCAACAATGGGACATTCGCCGACTCCAACAGCTCCACCTCGCGGTGCAGGTTGCCAAAGTCACATTTCAACATCGACGGCGCAATCAGCGGGGCGCTTTTGAGCAAGTTGAGAAAGGTAGTTCTGCGAGTCATATCAATCAATTATTCGATCAATCCGTGGGATCATCAAGCTCTGCGTCAAGCAATCGGGTCAGAGCGAATTCTGGGGCAATTACGCGGTCGGGCACAGACGGTGCAAACCGGTCCTCATCAACAGGAGGTTTCGAGTTGGATGCGACTCAAGTCATTGGCCGCCGCATGGACACCCAGAAGTTCCCGTTTTGTCGGCATCTTCTCGCAACGTGTCTACGGCGTGACGGATAGTGTCTCTCCTAGCCAGAAACTTGAAATCCAGGAGAGAGTCTGCCTCCAGATATGTAATGAAAATGCTGTCGCGATTTTCCGCCACTTGAACGCGGACCAACCGCACCGACCAGCAGGACTTCAGAATCGGGTATTCTGACTGTTGTTACGCCTGACGTCCAGCGAAATCGCCAATCCGCACCCGCCGACCAACGAAAAACCCGCGTAACCGACTCATATAAAAAGACTTGCGACACGAAGGAGTTTTGCATCTCATCCTCCGTGCCGCAAGAAATTCGGCGAAACCCGCGGCAAATCGCAGCCGCGGACGTTTCGACTACAGTTTCGCAATCTTGGCAATCAGGTCCGAAGTCCGGCAAGAGTAGCCAGTCTCGTTGTCGTACCAGGACAGCACCTTGACCATGTTTCCGCCCAATTCGGTCGTCCAGCTTGCATCAAAAATGCTGCTGTGACGGTTGCCGACGATGTCGCTGGAGACGATGGGATCGGTGTTGTATTCCATGATCCCTTTCAGCGGGCCTTCGGCAGCAGCTTTCATGGCCGCGTTGATGTCCTCTTTAGAGGCTTTTTTGTCCAACGTGGCAACCAAGTCGGTCACACTTCCGGCCGGCACAGGCACCCGCAGGCTCAGGCCGGTCAATTTGCCCTTCATCGCCGGCAGCACAATGCCGACTGCTTTGGCGGCACCGGTGGTCGTGGGAATGATATTGATCGCCGCCGCACGTGCCCGCAACGGGTCGGCGTGCAACTGATCCGAAACGCGTTGGTCGTTGGTATAAGCGTGCACGGTCGTCATCAGACCTTCGGAAACGCCGAAGTTTTCGTGCAGCACCTTGACCATCGGGGCCAAGCAGTTCGTCGTGCAACTGGCGTTCGAGACGCAGTCATGTTCCGACGAAAGTTGATCGTCGTTCACACCAAGCACGCAGGTCAAATCCGGCGCGTCTTTGCACGGCGCGGAAATGATCACCTTGCGGGCACCAGCTTCCAGATGGCTATCGAAACCTGGTTTTTCAGCCGTTTGGCGATTGGTGAAAAATCCGGTCGATTCCAAGGCGACTTCGACACCTTCTTTTTTCCACGGCAAATTCCGCGGATCCCGTTCGCTGCAAATCAGCACTTTGTTGCCGTTGACGATCAGCGACTGCCCGTCGCACTCAACCGTGCCGGGGAATCGGCCTTGCACGCTGTCGTATTTCAGCAACCAGGCCAATTTTTGCGGATCGCCCAGATCGTTGATCGCGACGACATCGAATTCCTCGGGCCGTGAAGCCAACTCACGAAACACAATCCGCCCGATCCGACCAAAACCGTTAATTCCAACTTTTACTGCAGCCACGACGGCCTCTCTTTCTGATAGAACTCTATTTCCGTTAAATTGCTGAAACCAACCGGCGCGTCATGCGCGAATTTGCGATGTCTCACCGATGCCGCAGCGGTCAGTCCGCCCGGCGACGAGCCTCGCTGAGGGTCCCGGCCATTCTCATGGACCAGTACCCGCACAGCTGAGTCTCAGCGTAAAAAATTCAAGACACTTCCATTTCATTATTCTCCCCCATCCCAGAGGGAGATTTTGCGCGCTCGCCCCCTTGCACGCTTTGCACAAGGACCGAGAAGTCATCATTGGGGAAGATCGCTGGCCGTCCGGCCCTCGTCTTATTCCGAGAATCGCGGGCGCTTTTCATTGATCCGCGACTTCACCGCAGTCACGGCGTTTCCGAATTGTCGCACACCCAGGGCGATCATCACCGCAGCTGTGCAAAATCGGTGCCCGTAATCCGCCGTCTCAGGGTTCCGGCGGCAGGGTGAGATTATACTGGTGCCGGAAATCATCGACAAGGAAGCGGCGTGACTGGCCGGCGATATCCCGCGACTCGCATGCAACGACCCGAAACCGCGGTACGTAACCCCTTACCAGAATAACCGTTACGTCTCTCCCGGCCCGTTAAGCCTGGGCTCTTTTCGCGCACAAAATGCCTCTGAACGCCCTCGACACCAGACTCGACAGCGATCTTTGGCAATGGCGGCGATTGATCCACCACCACGTCTATGCCATGACTTTGGTGTCTACTTGTTTAGCAATTGCCTCTTTGGAGTTGCCAAAACGGTTTCGTGATCGCGTAGGAGAACACAGCTACCGTTCATTTCCCGGCCCCGTTTGCCGCAGCTGTGGGCACGTCTTCCGGGGCCTCGCCGGTTGTTACCGGGATCTGCACGGCTGGGGCGCGGTTGCCTGCTTCATCAACCAAACTCGCTTTGGGATTCTGGCCAAAAGCGTAGATCAGCCGCGCCGGCAATCGCACGACGCGCTCGGGGATGAGCGTGACGGTCGTCTTACCCGGCGTCGCCATCGTGCAACGCACCGTCCCCTCTTCGTCGATCAACGCAAAGTCCGCTGCGTCGCAACCGGCCAGTTCTTCCACCTCGGCGAAGTGCGCCACAATCGATTTGCGATCCTCGGCGATAACCGCAGCATCCAAGACGGGACCGGGCCAGGCGATGTCGGTTTTTCCAAAGCGGTGACGCAACAGCGCGCGGCCGATCTCGCCGCCCAGTTCGCGATAACCGGCATTGTCCAAATGCACCGTATCTTTGAGCGTACGGCCCAGCGCGGGAACGAGTATCGCCCGCGGGTCGTCGGCCACGTATTGCCGCTGCGCTTCACGGAGCGTCATAAATCCGCTGTTTCCCGGTTTCGTCGCGGGACCAAGTTGCACGACGACGACCAGCATTTCCGGATTGTCCGCCGCTTTTCTTACGCGGGCAAAGTGTTCCTGCAATTCCTTCACATACTGGGCCCCCGAGGTTCCGGGAGCGGAATTGTTTTCGCCCTGGTACCACAGAAACACGCCCGCCCCTTGGCCGGCGCGTTTGATGCAGGGCATCAAGCCGACATACCCTGGCTTGCCGGGATGCCAAAACGAAATCGGTTTGCCGCCATTGGCGTATCCCAACATCGTAATGTCCCCCGCAAGCGGCGCGACCGCCTGTGCGGTGGCGACCCACGGTCCCGTTCCAGTCGTTCCCATACCGGGCAACGGATCTTGGGCGACGACAAATTCGCCAGTCTTGGGGTCAAACATGGTCACCCGCTCATCCGGGGCCGGTCCGGGAAGTTTCGCGCGTCCACAGGCATTCGACTGGCCTGAGAGGATCCACAGCTGCGGGTTATCGTCCGCATTGGCTTTTACTGAAATCAAAACGGATGTCAAACAAAGAAGATAGCGCAGTCGATGCACGATTTGCTCCAGGAATGTTATTCACGAAAAGGATGGACTACCGTTCGCCGCCGGGGACCCACAGGACGTCATTGTTGCCGGCGTCATTGCAGTACCGGGCCCAAACAAACAGCAAGTCGGAGAGCCGATTGAGGTAGGCGAGCGAATGCTCGTTGATCGTCTCGGCTGCGGCCAAATGACAGACACCGATTTCGACGCGGCGACAAACAGCGCGGGCATTATGCAAATGCGCCGCCGCTGGGGATCCGCCGGGGAGAACAAAACTGGTCAGTGGCTCTAGCGATTCGTTGGATTCGTCGATCCAGGTTTCCAACCGCGCCACCTGTTCAGACGTCACACGCAGCGGGGGATGTTCGGGAGGCGTATCGGTTTCGGGCACACACAAATCGGCACCGAGATCGAACAGGTCGTTTTGAATGGTCGCGATCCGCGGCGTGATTGCTGCGGGGAGTTCGACGTTGGCAGCGGTCACTCCCAGCAGCGTGTTGAGTTCATCGACGCCGCCATAGGCGGCAATCCGCGCATCGGTTTTGGGGACTCGGCGTCCATCCCCCAGTCCCGTTTCGCCTCCGTCGCCGCTGCGGGTGTAAATGCGATTGAGAAAAACCATGCGTTGTACTACTAACGTTTAAAACCTATGCGACAGTTGCTGGATCTGAGTTGACCTAAAAAAGTTAAACCACGAAAGAAGCGAAAAACACGAAATCAAGAGCAGCCAGTGCGACATTCAGTATTTCGTCATTCCGGATCGGGGTGCTACTGGCGGCACGTCCGCCAGTGCGTACGAGGACCGACCTTCCTGGACAGGGAAAACCCAACCTGATACGGCACTGGCGGGCAAGCCGCCAGTGGCACCCTCGTTCTTTAATTTGGTGATGCAGCCGGTTGCTTTTCGTGTCTTTCGTCTTTTTCGTGGTTCAATTTTTCCGTGGAAGGCGGTTCGAGGGTGCGTTGAAACGATTACTCTTCAGTTGGGTCCTTGTCGGTCTTTGGCTCTGCCGATCCCATGCCGGCGACTTTGCGGAACTCGGGGACTTCGTGGAGTGTTTTTAAGTCGGGATCTTCGCGCATCCAGCCGAGGTCTCCGAATCCTTGTTTGACGGACTTCTTCAAGTCGGCGATGGCTTTGCCGGTGTATTCTTTGATTTTCGCCTTGCGCTCGTCGGTCGATTCCTGCGCCTTGAGATGTTCGGCAGCCCGCGAGTAAACGCAGGCGGCGTTGTAGGAGAAGATGGCTTCGTCCTCGTAACGGGCGCGGTTTTCTTCGAGCCGTTTGACCGCTGCTGCCGTATCGTCGCCGTCCATCACCATCACTACACAGGCGCCGGTCAGCGCTTGAGAATTCCAGCGGTCCAACTCCAAGGCTTTATCAAAATCAGGCCGCGCCTCGGCGAATTTTTCTCGGCGGATATTTAAGTTGCCGCGAAAAATGTAACCGTCGGGCATTTTGGGATCGGCTTTAATGGCTTCGACGAATTGAGCCAGCGCTTCGTCGAGTTTATTCGCCTTTTCCAATTCGTGTCCCTGTCTGAGGAATTGATAGGCGGAGGAGCGTTCATAAATCTGTTGCAAAGCGTTGCGAGCGTAACGGCGTTTTTGCGGATCGCCCTCATCGCGCGCCTCTTCCAGCGCCGTACGTGCCTGCGGTGTGGCCAGTTGTGCCAGGACATTGCAAACCGCGCTCAACGTGCTGCTGTTGCTCGTTTTTTTCAAGGCGTCCGTCAATACATCGACCGATTCAGGACTCCCATCCTGCTGCAAGACCTGTGCCGCGGCTTGCGCCACGGATTGGTTTTCATTGATCAACGACGCGGTGGCAAGTTTACGAAATTCCGGTGCATGTAACGTCAGCAACGCTTTGAGGACCTCGCCCTTTTCGTGCGATTTCATTCCCTCGAAGTGTTCAACAAAAAACGTGGCAACATCCTTATCGCCAATCATCGTCAACGTACGAATCATGGCTTGTTTGTTGGACTGCTTAGAGAAATGCTTAAGCAGCAATGGAGCGGCCCGTTTGTCTTTCACGCGATTTAATAAATTGAGCGTGACGTTCAAGGTACTGGGATCGATTGACTCTTCTTCCAGGAGTTGCAGGGCGTATTCGATTGCAATCTGTTCGCTATCATGATCAGTCCGCGCGGCCAGAATGGTGTAGGCTTTACTCCGCAGCGCCATGTCGCCGGCGGAGAGCGCGTCCTTGAGGACCTCCAGCAACTTGGGGTGTCCCACCTGTGTTAGCGCTTGCAGCGCCTCTTGGTTCAAACCCTCGCGGGGGTCCTTAACGAATTCATAGATCGCTTCGGACCAAATCGGCCGCGGATGTGCTGCCAAGATCCTCACGATGTTCTTTTGCGATGCGGGAGGCTCGTTTTTCAGAATCGCCAGCAGTGCGTCATGCGCGGCGGAATAGCGAGATCCAGCCAAGGACTCGATCGCGGTGCTGGCCAACGGTTCGTTGTTCTTTTTCACATAGAACACCAATTTCTCCACAGCTGCCGGATCCCCGAAATGCCCCAGCGCCGTCAGTGCTGCGCGTTGCAATTGCGGGACTGACGAGTCGGCATACTCCAGGATGATCGGCAGTTTATCTTCGCCCAACCGACCGCCGCCGCTGGCCAGTGCGGCGACTCGCGAGAGCAGATGGCCTTGTTCAATGTTTGTCAAAATCTCATCACGCGGCAAGGATTGATAAGCCGATGCCAGCGCCGCCTGCACCGCTTCGTCGGCTGTTTTATGCACGCGACGCGTAGTCCCACGGCCTGACCGATACCGCGAACTGTGCGAGTTATTACTCTGAGGCAGGTCGCTGAGATGGAATTCGCGCATGGTGGCGGGAATGGGCGGGAATTGTTCGCTGGTTGCGCCGTTGACGCCCAACGAACTCGCGTTTTGAATAATCCAAGACATCAACTGCTGATCGGGCTGCGCCGCCCCTTCGGACCACCGCAAGACGACCCGCACCACCTGTTGTGTCGCCAGCTGATCCAGGTCATCCATCATGCTGCCGATGTTGATCGTATTCAGCTTGCCGTTGATCGTGGCCAATCCCAACGACCCCCGCGGACCGATCCGCTCGATTTCCATTCCCAACGCCTCTTTCTGCGAAGCGTTGACGTCGAATTCGACCGCCTTATCGTTGATTTGCACTTTGAGTGTCATGTCGGGGACATGCGTGCCGTCGTCCAATTTATCGAAGACCACCCATGTGCTTTGCATCCCCCCGGGGGAGAGTTTCAACTGTTTCGACGGTTGCATGTTGCGCAACTGCTGGTACTGATTGTCGATCTGTACCGATTGATTGAACAGCTGTTTGGGAATTTCCTCCAGCTTGATCGAGGTGCCGTCCGCCACCAGTTCGATTTGTTCGCGTTGGATCTCGATCGCCTCGGGCGTGAGATTGACGAGATTCAGCTTGGCGACAAAAAACCGCGCGTGTCGACTATTGGCACTGCGGTTGTAGTACCGCCCCAAATAGCAGGACTCCAACATCATCACGACGCGCTGTTGGCTTTTATCTTCTGGAATCCTGGGACGCTGATTTTTTTTCAGCGTGTCCAATTCCTGTTCGAGCTTGAGCAACCGCTGGCGAAGTTCGTTGAGCAGCGGCGCATCGGCCGTCGGCTGGCTCTCTTGTGCCATCGCCACGGTGGAAACACAGATCACGCACAGCGAGCAAAGCAATAGTCCGGCGAGCAGGCGGCCGTCGATCCTCTTCATGACCCAGGGTCCTTGTAACAGGTCCTAGTGGAAATCGTATGAGCAGCTTTTGGGTGGGAGATGCGACTGTGTTTGTCGCACCCCCCTGGAGACATTCACTATCGTGACCGTTCTTGTGAGGAATGACTACCCCGAAATCCCCCACGGGTTGCGCTACTTAGGCGTACACGCGTCCCAATTCGATATTGATCCACGTCTGAATCTTTTCACCGGGCGGCAAGACCAACCAACCGGTGTCATGTCCCGCTTCTTCGAGATTGACCGCGTCGGTGACACAGGTATACGGTTCGAGACAAACACTGCGGCCGGTGGGGGGTGTATAGACGACCAGTTCGCGAAAAATCGAATCGGTTTTTTGTGAGATCTGTAATCCCGCTTTTTCGTCCATAGCCAACGTTTCAATGTGACCGTTTTGCGGCTCAACACCGGTCAGTACGTCGTCCAAGGGGCGATCTCCCAAGCGACGTCCTTCGCGCAGGTCGACATGCTCATCGACGGGGACTTTTTTCCCCGTGGGCAGACAGTTGATCAATTCCCACGACTCGGCCGCGGGTGCCTGGACGAGGCAATCGGTCGCTCCGCTGTCACCGGCCAGTGGCATGCGAAAATAGGCGTGCGTGCCGAATCCCCAGGGCAGCGGATCCTGACTGGGGTTGGTAATCGTGATTTGGCAACCCAACGTCGATCCGGCAACTTCGTAGCGGAGTTCCAAAATGAAATCGGTCGGCCAATGTGGTAGGCGGTCCGGCGCATCGACGCTCAGTTGGAATTCGCCGACGACGAAATTCGTGCCCGACGATGTGACTCGCCACGGACGGTCCAATACGAAACCATGGATCGCATTCCCATCGCCATCGAGTTCGGTGAGTTGAAAATCCTGATCGTTCCAACGATAGCGGCCTTCACGGATTCGATTGGGAAACGGGAACAGAATGGGAATCCCGTTCCCACTGGCCCGCCCGCCGCCGGCAGAAAAATCGGGTTCCGCGTCGAGCACTTCAATCAGTTCGCCGTCGACCGGAGCCTGGAAGGAATAACAATTGAAACCGAACTCAGCCAGAATCTTGGCTTCTGCGCCGGAGTTTGGATCACGAATCACAATGGGTTCCATGGGCCACTTTCGTCAGTTGATAGCAGTTGTCTGAATACGGCAGCGGGGTTCGGCGGAGTTCAAGCCAGTGCACAAATCACTGAGTCGCCGCCCATCCCACCACACGTAAGAGGTCCCGGCACTCATGCCGGTAGTATTGAAAAAAATATTAAGTTGTGTTCGGTTACGTGAGCACGAATCCTCGGGGGCTTCGTTGAGGGAACAGCCATCGGCCACATGACCGACAGGCGGCGATCCCGCTAATTCAATTCGGGGTTTCCGTTGCTGGCGGGGACTACACCCGATTGACGACCGGCAATCTCAACCAATTTTTCCCAGAGTTCATACGGATCGTCTTGCAACACATGCTCGGCTGTGGCTGGTACGGTCAACCAATCGCCGCGCGCCAATTCCCCCTGTAGTTGATAGGGCGCCCACCCCGCGCACCCGCGAAAAATCCGAAACTTGATGTCCTTGTCGCCATCGGCGATCCGCTGCACCACATCCTGAAAAGCATTGGCCGTACTGCCCACATACAATCCGGGGAGCAACGGTTGCTCATTGAATTCCACGTCTCCCGCATTGTGCAAAATAAACAGCGCCGATGGCTCGACCGGCCCGCCGGTGTAGACTAAGTCCTTAATGCCCGGCAGGTCGAAATGGTCCGTTAACGCCTCCTGCACGGAGGTTTTTGACGGTTGATTTAAAATCAGCCCCATCGACCCGTTTTCGCCATCCTCGACCATCAACACGACCGATTTGAAAAAATGCGGGTCCCGCAGTCCCTTCACAGCCATCAGAAAATGCGCGCGTAGCGATTTGGGCATGATGCTCCTGACTGAGTGAAGATGAGGAAAGTTGGATGGGACCACTCAATTATAACCACGAATTCCCGCAAAATGTAAGCGCCGGGCAACCAAAGTTTTGCCCGGCCGGCCTTTCTCACCGACTGGTCACCTCGAGGATGTCCGACAAGTCACTTGAGGTCGCTGGACATAAGTGCAGGAAGTGCCGCTATCCCGGCTCTTCAGCCGGTTTCCAGTCGCCCCAATGCTCCAAATAGTGCGCATAAGCGGGGCTGTCGGCCGATCGTTCGCCCAGCCATTGCTTTGTCGCCGCCACGATCTCCTGTTCTCGGTCCAATTTGAGTGCCCCGGTCATCACTTGGCTGCGCAAAAACACGAAATAGGTGTCCAACACGTCGCAGCGGCAGTAATCATTGATTTCGTCGGCACGACCCGCTTCGTACATGTCCTGAACTTGCGATCCGTCGATGCCGGTTTTTCCCGGTTTGCCAATCAAGTTGGCCAACAAATTCAGTCCGCCGGTCATCCGCCCCGCACCGAAATTCGTGAAAAAGTCCATCAAATCGAAGTGGGACTCGAGATTGTAGCGATTTCGTGACTGTTCGAAGGAACGGTCATGGATGTTGTACCAGGTTGGCAGACTGATCCCGTAGCGATAGGCGGCCAATTCCATCACCGGCATGTCATAGCCGCGACCATTGAAGGTGACAAATGTGGGACGTCCGTAATGCGACCAACCGTCCCAGAACAATTTGGTGATCACGTGCGGACGATAGGCGGGAGCGTCCAGCACAACCAAATCGATCAATTCAAAATCGCCGCTGATTTTTCCGACGGCCACCGAGATCGGCAGCATGAAAGTCGGCGGAATAAAATCTTTGCCGTCGCCCCGCTGTTCGATCAATTCATCCCGATACGCCCGCACCGCTTCGGCCGGGGTGTAGTCTTTACCCGGATACCGCACCTTCGCAATCAAATCGCCATCAGCGATAGCTTCGACGTCGAAGACCAAATACTGGACCTGCTGCCCCATTTGTGCCGCTCGTAAATTTGCCATGTTGGTTTTTCCTCCTCGCGAGGAATAATACCCAGTTGCCGCACGAATGGCACGGGTCGGTTGAGAATTGCCGGAGAGCAGATGCATATTCTGAACCGGCGATGGGTGACCAGAACGTCCTTGCCAAATCACCGACAGGCTCCCACCAACCGATCGCCTTCAGTCCCGTTTACGGGACTTTCCCCGTTGAAAGCGGGTATTAGGCCCAGCGTTTACGGGGGTTCTCGCTGAAACGGCTTGAGCCATCACAGCAAACGATTCGACGGCAATGCTCCGTCTTTGCAATCGGTCACCCAGTTCGGCTACGATGAGAGCAGGCTGGTGCAACGTGCCAGCGACGTTTCTTAATGCCGCAAGTACCGAATCACCATGACCGATGCTGCCACCACCAATTCGTCGACTCCCACGGACTTGCGCGGGGGGGAAGAACAAGCCCTTGAGCAATTGGCCGGCGCCTATGGACGGATGCGGACCGAGATTGGCAAGGTGATCATCGGCCAGGAACAGACGGTCGAAGAAATCTTGATCGCCATGTTCTGCCAAGGGCATTGTCTGCTGGTCGGCGTGCCGGGATTGGCGAAGACGTTGCTGGTCAGCACGATTGCCGAAATTCTCGAGCTGACCTACCACCGCATTCAGTTCACGCCCGACTTAATGCCCTCGGACATCACCGGCACCGATATTCTACAAGAAGACCCGCAAACCGGTCACAATTCGTTCCAGTTTTTAGAAGGTCCGATTTTCGCCAACATGCTGTTGGCCGACGAGATCAACCGGACACCACCCAAAACGCAAGCCGCGTTGTTGGAAGCGATGCAGGAACGGCACGTGACAGCCGGTTCGCACACCTATCCCCTTCCGCATCCATTTTTTGTGTTGGCCACGCAAAACCCGATCGAGCAAGAAGGGACCTATCCGCTGCCCGAAGCGCAGCTCGATCGTTTTATGTTCAACATCGTCGTCAACTATCCCTCGGCCGACGAGGAATTGTTGATCCTCAAACAAACCACCGGCGCCGAGACACCAAAACTGTCCCAAGCCCTCAGCGGCGAACAGATTTTGGAACTGCAGTCGCTGGTCCGTCAGGTGCCGGTGGCGGAGCACGTGTTTGTCTATGCTCGCAATTTGGTTCGGGCCACGCGGCCTGATGAAACCGAAGCCCCAGCGTTCATCAAGGAATACGCCTCATGGGGCGCCGGTCCCCGCGCGGGGCAATATTTGATTTTGGGAGGCAAGGCCCGCGCGTTGTTAGCAGGCCGCTTTCACGTCACCACCGAAGACATCCGCGCCATCGCCCATCCCGTCCTACGGCATCGCCTGCTGACGAATTTCCACGCCGACACCGAAGGGATCACCGTCGACGACATCATCGACATGCTGCTCAAAGAGATCCGCCCCCCGCAGGAAACCCGTGCTGAACAGTTGTTGCGGTAGATCGCAAACTTCACTCAGTCCAGTATTAAACAAGTTCGGAAAGATCCAACTGCTCTTGTGCCGCCCACTGGCGGAGAATCTGCATTGCGTCGGGCGTCGGATCGGTATTTCGCTTCCCCTGGGCCTGCCACACAAGTTTGGAACGTGGTCTAACTTCAATGGTTAGGACGCGACGCCGAACGTCCCCGCGACGGACTCTCATCGACCAAATCGATGTTTTTCGACGGGAGCACGCCTTGATGTATGTTGCCACACAATGCCGCATATTTTCCCCATCGATATACAAGTCGCGGTCCGTAAGCAACTCGCGAATAGTCCAGATGGCATCATTTTGAATGCAATGAAAGTCGCCAATATTTGTCGGCTCCCAGAACTTTTTTGCACCAGGTAACAGCAACTGGAGTTGGACTTCATCACGCCAGTTTGCCATGTGTCTCCGTAATGACATCAAGGAGCGTCCGCGCAAAGAAAAGTCGGGTTGCAACGGCGCCGGGCCCCCTCCGTGCCCCCAGATCAATTCGGCCGGTCGAAACCGCTGCTCAAAAATGAACCTGATGATGCTTTGGATTTCGTCTCGACAAATGGGCATATTGCGCACCAAAAACCGCAATACGGACTCCCAGTAAGCATCATCAACCGTTGGTGCGCGAAGTAACGTATCCTTGGCAATCAAGCAGGCCAATCGGTCATCACCTCCCAGCGCGCGGACTTGCGACCAACGTAATGCCGCGAATGGCGACAGGCCGTCTGGAGCTTCCGCAAACCACCGCGCGACCGGTTTAGTCAACGGAAACTCAAACGGCAATTGAAAACTACGAATGCCGGCGCCGCGTGCGAGATGCAGGTACAGTTCCCGGGGCCAGCTCTCCTCGCCATCGGCCCACCACACGTTGGTCAGAAACGACGGGACCGGATATCGATCAAACAGGTGGTGCACCAACGACGACAACTGTTCGTGCGCACTTCCGCAGGGCGGACGCCACTGTTCAGGCGACCGCTCCCATTGATCGGCATGCCAATCGTCGCTATGCAATGCGATCCGCGCGCAGGCAGTGACAACGCGCGCGGCTTGCTCACCAGACGAGGAGCCCCATACAGAAGCGGGACGCAAAAGATCGCTCGAACGGCGCACAGCGTCAATGATCTGCCAATAGCTTCGCGCATGACGAGGGCTGCAGTCGGCCGATTTGCGGATCAGGCGATCCAGCCAAACCTTCGAACTCCGACGGCCATGATGAATACACATAACGTGGGCCTGAGTTGAAACATGGAGAGGCAACGTGGCCGCGCAGACCATCCGCGCAGCAATCGTCGGCAACCGTTTTCAACCGTTGCCGGCTCTTCACGTACTGTGTGAGCGTGTCATGGCCTTGGTTCTATTCTGTTCTGAGTCGCGAAAGAGATGCGGGCCGCTTCAGCGCCGGCATCGGAAAAGACATCGCCGAGTGAGACACCATTTTTGTGATTGGGTTCGCCGATTGGGCGGCGCGGAACTCTGTGCTACCGCCACGAATCAGTTGGCAGTACGATAGATGCCGATTCGATCGCAACCGAGAAAGGACGACACAGCATGAGAAGACTCTCAACACTTGCCGTAACATGCCTGTTCTTGGCCATTCCGTTTTTCACCCACGCTATGCCCGTACAAGCAGCAGACGATTCCGCACCACTGCCATTCACCGCCGGCACCGCCAAGGCAGTGATTACACCCGATGAACCGTTAACCTTGGTGATGGGGGGCAAGCCGAGTGGGAAGGATCATGACATCTATGCGCGGGTCTTGGTGTTGAACGATGGGCGGCAGCGGTTGGTGATTGTGACGTATGATCTGAATTGCTTGGACGTGGCGACACCCATCTTGCGCAAGCGCTGTCGCGATGAATTGGGGATTGATGCGGCGCATTTGATTTTGTTGGCGACCCACAATCATGCAGCACCGATTCAAATCGTGCCGGAGAATTTTGAATACGGCCGCACGTTGGCGGA
This sequence comes from Symmachiella dynata, assembly GCF_007747995.1. Lineage (NCBI taxonomy): Bacteria > Pseudomonadati > Planctomycetota > Planctomycetia > Planctomycetales > Planctomycetaceae > Symmachiella > Symmachiella dynata. The sequence continues at coordinate 7,436,211 of NZ_CP036276.1, forward strand.
TAAAATCTACGGATTGATCGAAACTGCGATTGCCGGGGAGCAAGGTCCGGCGCAAGTCTCCGTCGGTTCCGGACCGGGACACTTTGTGCAGAGTGTCGGCCACGCGCCGACGGACTACGAGATTCAACTTCTCAAGGTCACCGTCGACGACAAACCGGTCGCGCTGTTGTTCAACCACCCGACGCATCCGCTGCAGTCGTCGCAGACACGGATCGATGTGGGGCATCCCGGCTATGCCGTCGACGATGTGGAGCAAGCGTTCCCCGGCGCGCTGGCGATGTATGCCGATGCCTGTGGCGGAAATCAGTTTCCTGATCGGGGCGTGATCATGTTCGGGACGAAAGAACAGGTCCGCGCATTGGGAGGAGAGTTGGCGGCAGCGGTGCTCAAGATCGCGCGGGGTAAGATGCGCGACGTGACTGGCAAAATCCAGGCCAAACTGGAAGTCATCTCGCTGCCGTTGGCCGACCCCATCCCCTTAGACGAAGCACGAAAACTGGCCGAGGGGGTGCCCATGAATATCGGCTACGTGCCCTACCCCCATCCTGATCGCGGGACAAATTGGATCCGTGCGTTGATGAAACATTACGACGAAAACATCCCCTTCCCCAAACGGACCACCGACCGAGTTTGCACCGACGATGCGTTTTTGGTTCGCGAATACGAAACACCGCGTGATTTTCCCTGCAAGTACGAAGAAGTCATCGTTGCCCGCATCGGACCAATGGCGTTTGTGGCGATGCAGGGGGAGGTCTGCGCGCCGATCGGTATGCGGATCAAAGACCAACTGCGCCGCGTCGGTTTGCCGATGATGGTCTTCGCCTATATGGGGGAACATAATCTGTACATCCCCACCCGCGAATTGGTGCGGCTCGATGCGTATCAAGCGAAAGTCATCCGCACCCAATACGCCTCACCCGTCGGCTGGGCGCCGGAGGTCGAGGATGAAATGGTTCGCGGCGTACTGAAACTCGTCCGTTCGATGTTTGAGGATGTCCCCGCAACGAAGACGCTGGGCCTGGACGAGATGCGGTGACGACCAACTACAGGATCCATCTTGACCGGTGAGTCATTCGCTGTTAAAGACGCGCTCGCTTCTCTCTCGTTCCCCTGACTGTCCGTCCATTCATCTCGCAACCTCGAGGTGCTGTTATGCCGTGCGCTCGTCTTGAAACGCTATTGCGGCGTGGATTGTTGGGGCTCCTCGCAGCGATGCTGTTGTTCCCGGTCACCGGATGCGCGTCATTGCTTTCTGAGATCATGGTCAGCGCGCCGAATCGGTTCAATCCGTTTGGCTCGAAAAACATGCTTTCGCCTCCCGAACGGAAACTCCTGGGAGTCGATCAACAGTTTCGCGTCGAGGTCGGGCCGCCGGATGCCAAGCTTGCTGTTTCGGTGATCGAGCCCGAGAACTTTGCCGAGCCGCGGGGGACAATTCTTGTGCTGCACGGCATTTGGAATCGCAGCATTTGGATGCTGGGCACGGCGCAGATGTTCGCTGATGAAGGTTACCGCGCGGTGCTGGTCGATTTGCGAGGGCACGGAGCGTCGACCGGGAAATGGTTGACCTATGGACCCCGTGAATCGCGCGACATCTCGCAAGTGATCGATGCGTTGCAAGAGCGTGAATTGGTGGCTGGCCGATTGGGTGTGTATGGTATTTCTTATGGAGCAACAACTTCGATCCATGTGGCCGGCGGCGATCCGCGGATTTCTGCCGTGGTGGCCGTTGCGCCGTTTAGCAAAATGCGCGACGAAGTCCCCGACTATTCGCGGACCATCCTGCCGGGCATCGAGGACTGGGTCTCGGACGATACCTTTGAAGAAGCGGTCGATGCAGCCGGCGACCAAGGAGGTTTCGACCCTGACATGTCCGACGCTCTGGAAGCGATTCGCAAGACCGATGCCCCGGTGCTGATCATGCATGGGCAGGACGATTGGTTGGTTCCGCCGTATCACTCGATGCGGCTATACGAAGCGGGACGGGATCATGCCGAATTGGTGCTCATGCCTCGCTTGGGACACATCTCCATCTGGTTTGATGCCGAGGGCGAAGTGGCCGCCAAGGCAAAGAATTGGTTCGAGCGGCATCTGGCAAGCGGACCAAAATCCGCCGCGCCATAAGTGTCGTTGGTGCGATCCGATCCGGTCAAAATCATCGGTCGTCGCGGCTGTGACGACTGGTTGCGTTACAACGCATAATTGGCCGCATAGTCGGCACGTTTCGTTTTGGCAACGTTGAATTCCCGCAACTTGCACGAGATGCCCACGCAAAATTTGACTCCGAGGCATGTGGGGTCTAGTTTTTGGTGCCCTTCACTCGAGTAACGTTCATGAGCGAAAATAGGGCTTGAACTGCTACTCGGGAGGGATCGCGCCTCCCACGTCGTGATTGTACTTTCAACTTGGCCTTCCCCCCGAGCCCTGAAGTAGGGCGCCTGGATTGAGACTTCAGACAGCATGACCGACAGCTCCGACAAATTGACACCTGCCCAGTTCCTCTCGCAACTGAAACGGGACACCTCCTCCGCTGACGATTCCGTCGCAGCAGATTATGGGGGCATTCCGAATTTTGACGACCTCGACTTTTCCGACCTCGAGCAAACCAATGCGACAGAGCAGGACGATTCCGAAGGCGACGAAGGACAAGATTCAGCGGAACAAAACGACGCCGAGGAATCGCCGCGCGACCACCAACAACTCAACGAACTGTTCGAGCGGGTGCATACCCTGCTGGGTACGGAAAATCAACAGGAAGGCGACGTCTGGTCGCCGCCCGAACCGGAAACCATCGAGGATACCGGGCTGGGTTTCGAAGAGATCGAACGGTTGGTTCTGAAATACCTGATGGCCCGCGGTGCCGCTGCTGGACGAGCGGTGGCCACGCACATCTGCATACCGTTTCAGATCATCGATCCACTGTTGAAAAGTCTCAAAGCCGATAAGCTTGTGATTTTCAAGAACTCGGCCACGATGGGGGACTACGAATATACGCTCACCGACCTGGGACGCGAACGCGCGCGGCGGTATAGCGAAGAATGCACCTATTTTGGCTCCGCCATGGTGCCGCTGCAGGACTACCTGATTGCGATGGAAGTCCAAAGCATCGCCAAGCAGGAGGCGACCGAAGAAAACCTGAAGGAAGCATTTTCGGATCTGATCATCGAACAAGCGATGCTCGACCAACTCGGACCGGCGATTAACTCGGGACGCGGGATGTTTCTGTTTGGATATCCTGGTAACGGAAAGACCAGTATCGCCGAACGGGTCACCGGTTGTTTTGGGTCCACGATTTGGATTCCCCGAACACTGGGAATCGATGGCGATATCATCCGACTGTACGACCCGGCCATCCACGAAAAAGTCGACGACGATAACAAATCGGAGGGGATCCTCTCCATGAGCTCCTACGACCGCCGTTGGGTACAAATCGTGCGTCCCACGGTCGTCGTCGGTGGTGAATTGACGATGGAAGAGTTGGAAGTCCGGCAGAATCCCGCCAACAAGTTGTGCGAAGCCCCGCTCCAACTGAAAAGCAACTGCGGTACGCTGGTCATCGACGACTTCGGACGGCAACGGATGTCGACCGATGAGTTGCTCAACCGCTGGATCGTCCCGTTGGAAAAACGCTACGACTTTTTGAATCTCCCTTCCGGTAAGAAGATCCAAGTCCCGTTTGACCAGTTGATTATTTTCTCCACAAACCTGGAACCCAAGGACCTGGTGGACGAAGCGTTTCTGCGGCGGATTCCCTATAAGATCGAAGCCACAAACCCCAGCGCAGACATGTTCCATCAACTGTTTGAATTGATGGCACCAATGCAAGGATTTCAATACGACAAAGGGGTCGTGGATTACTTAATTCAAACGCATTACGTCGAAACTGAACGCGAAATGCGGGCTTGCCATCCTCGCGACTTGTTGCTGCAGATCCGCAACTTTTGTACTTATAAAGGGTTGCCCAAGAAAATGACCGCCGAAGCGATCGACATTGCGTGTTCTAATTATTTCACCGTGATGTAATCGGCGATCCGTCATGTCGCCTGCACTGCCGAACCGCCTGATTGATTCTCCGCCTCCAATAGCGGATAGTAACATCCCGTCCGGACGAAGAATGGCGATCCTGAGGTTGTTCCTCTCTGGTACAAGACAAAGCATGACGGCCGGCATCCGTATTGGGGGACGAACTGTCGCACAACGATGTGCCGCATCGATGATCTTCCGTCCCGGCTCACTGGAGGGCCATTTTGTTCGAAGCCCGTCCCATCCGTTTTCTGCGTAATCTGGGACGCAGTCGTGAAATCGCAACCGTGCTCTTAAACCACGGTTTTGCCGATGTCGTGGAACGACTACGGCTAATGCGGTACTTCCAATGGTGGCGGCGGGTTGTGTTTCGTCGCCGGCAACCGGTCGAACCCCCGGCCACACGCGCGCAACGCATTCGCCGCGCGCTGGAGGAGTTGGGACCGACGTTCATCAAGTTCGGACAAGTCGGTAGCACCCGGCCCGACCTGCTCCCAGCCGATGTGATCGCTGAATTAACCAAACTGCAAGAACGGGTCCCCACCTTTTCGCCGGAACGAGCCATCAAGCAGTTCGCCGACGATATCGGCTGCCCGGTCGATGTGGCCTTCGACGAGTTTCAACGGACGCCGCTCGCTTCAGGGTCGCTGGGACAAGTCCATCTTGCCAAATTAAAAAACGGCAAACCGGTTGCAGTGAAGATTCGCCGTCCGGGAGTGGTCGACGAAATCGAACGTGATCTGTCGCTGTTGCTGGAATTGGCGGCGCTGGCTGAAAAATACCTACCGGAATTCGAAGTCTTCGACCCGACCGGTTTGGTGAACCAATTTGCCCGCACCATTCGCCGCGAAGTTAACTTCATGCGCGAAGCGCGGACCTTGGATGAATTTCGCCGCTTGTTTCGCAACGACGCCACGCTGTTCGTGCCGAGCGTCCATTGGGACTACACCACCGAGAGCGTGCTCACAATGGACTTCGTCGACGGCTTGCCGGTCAGCGCGCATGAGAAAATGCTGGCGCGGGGTATCTCACCCGTCGACATCGCAGCCAATGGCGCGCGGATCTTTATGAAACAGGTCTTTGAATTAGGCCTGTTTCACGGCGATCCGCATCCGGGAAACATTCGTGTCATGCCCGATGGTGTGATCTGCCTGTTGGATTACGGCATGACCGGGCGGTTGGACGACGAAAAACGAGAACAACTGTTGGATCTGATGGTGGCCGTTGCCCGACAAGATGTCGCAGGAGTGGTCAAAATGGTGCTCAATATCGGAGTACCCTTCCGCGAGATCGACCATCCGCTTTTGCAAAGCGACGTCCGCGATTTTGTTGAGACCTATTATGGGATCGATTTAGAACGCATCAATGTGGGCAACATGCTCACCGATTTTGTCAACGTGCTGGCCATTCATGGAATCCGCTTTCCGGCGGACATGATGTTGTTGATCCGTGCGATGGTCACCTTAGAAGGAGTCGGCCGCGATTTGGATTCGCACTTCAATATGGCCGAGCATCTCGCCCCGTATGTGCAACGACTTGTCCGCGAACGCTATAACCCGCGGAACATGATTGCCCGCTTTATCGACGACACACAAGCAATGGGCAGCGTGCTGTATGACTTGCCCGTGAATCTCGGCCGGACATTGGAAAAAATCAGCCGTGATGACCTGCGCGTCAAAGTCGAATTCCAAGACCTGGACCGGCTCACCACCGAGGTCGATCGTAGCAGCAACCGTGTTGTCATCGGCATGGTGCTGGCTGCATTGATCGTAGCCTCCTCGCTCATCATCCGCACCGGCTCGGACCACTTTTGGATCAGCGTGCCGGTCTACCTGCTCTCCAGCTTCTTGGGGCTATGGCTCATCTACGGCATCTTCCGCAGCGGCTCGCTCTAGTTGGATGGGTCAATCAAACGGCGTACCCCCCGGCAGAGCCGGGGGCTGGAAGCGGGCATGGCAACCACAATCTCCCAGCCCCCGGCTCTGCCGGGGGGTATTTTTTACCACCCCGCTTCTCTCCGGCTCCAACGGTGGTAACGTTTAGTCGGGTCACGCTAGGCCTGCGGGCTTGTATTGATGAAATGGTCCCGTGAAAAGCTTTTCTGAATCTCTCGCTAGTTCCCATGAGGTAGTTTTGAGAGACAGGGGCACGGTTGCCGATTAGGTAACTCTAGCTGCTTGTGTCATCCTCGATACGGGTTGCACAACACTCCGAGGCGCGTTTTGCCGCGTCGGGACTTGAGTGGCAACATCTTTTGCCGACTGGTCATGCAACCCGTTTCCTCTTTTCATTATTCGCACTAGGGCCGAGAACTGATGACATTACGTTCCACACCCTCGCGACGGATCGCCAATGTCTATGGGGCACCGGAAAAGCCTCTTGTTGCTCATGCCAAGCTTGCCGTCTCCAGCGACTTAAGCGAATTGGCCCGCGTGCGGGAATTCGTACGGCACGTGTGCCGGGAGTTGGATGGCCACGCCTTGGATGAGCCCAGCACCACTGCGGTGCAATTGGCAGCCACCGAAGCAGCCAGCAACATCATGCGGCATGCCTATCGCGGCGAAACCGGACGCAGGATCGATGTCAGCGGAGAGGTCCTGGACGACCGGGTTCGTATCGCATTCGCACACGATGGAGACCTCTTCGAGCCTGAAGAGACCGCCGAGGTTGCTGAACCCGATGTCGACGCCACCACGCGGGGCGGACTGGGGATGTACATCATGCAGGAGTTTCTCGACGAAGTTGTGCATGCCGAAGACGCTGCGCAACGTTCGTCTACCACGTTAATCAAAAATCGACAGCGCTGAAACGCAACGGAGCCTGAATCGGATGGAAACTATGCGGGATAAGAGAATCGACGTGGCCGTCTTGACTGTCAATCAAGATTACATGGATGCCAGCAACGCAGCTGCGGTGAAGCAGGACATTCTTCGGCAACTCGATGGACGGACGCAGGCGATTTTGGATCTGAGCCGCGTTGCGTTTGTTGATAGTGCGGGATTGAGTGGACTACTCGCCTGCCTGCAACAAGTCGCTCAAGCCGGCGGGGATTTGAAGTTGTGCGGCATCACCGACGAAGTCCGCGTGTTGTTCGATCTGATCAAGATGCAACGGCTGTTCGAGATTTTCGACAGTACCGAACAAGCCGTGCTGGCCTGCGAGGGGTAAACCCAACGGCGGCCCCCCGGCGCAACCGGGGGGGGGTGATAGAAGAACGTGGCTCGCTATCCCCGCGACAACCAATCACGCACCCGTGTAAAGGGGACGTCCCACAGCCCCGTGTAATTGGTGTTCGCTTCTTTGACGGTTTGGAATTCGATCTGCGGATATTCCGCCGTCAGCGCGCCGACCTCTTCCGGTTGATTGCTAAAGACCGGTGAGCGCGTGATCGACTCGGTTCCCACCAGCAGCAAGACCGGACAGCCGACCTGCGGCAGATGCTTGACGATGTCGTAGGAATCTTCCGGCCCGTATTTCTCCAGGAAATTACGTGCCGTGATCAGCATGGGCAGCGGAAGTGTGATCGACATCAACCGGTCGGGCATGCCGTCATCGACAAACGCACGGGCTGCCTCAAAATCGTTGCGGAATTTTTCCGCTTGCGGATGCGCCATATACGCCGCATGCTGAAACCGCGGCGCGGAGAGCGTGACCACATGGCTCACCGCCGGATGAGTCGCTTGGGCCATTGTATAAATCGCCTTCACGCCCCCCATGCTATGCCCCACCAGCGCAACCCGCCGGTAACCTCGCCTGAGCAGTTCGTTAATCCCCGCATGCAGATCGCTGCGGCAATCCGCAATCGATTCAAAGGCAGCTCCGCCGCGCAGCGCCCCGAAGGGGCCCGGATTCGAACAAATCGCATCATGCCCCCGCGTATTCATCCGCAATGCCGGCACCCCCGCCTGAACAGCTTGCTCGGCAAATGATTCCAGCACACCTGGCGCATAAAAATTGCTGCCCGTTCCGTGCAAGAGCAGAAACGCATCAACGGGAAGTGAAGACTCGACCCCGGCTTCGGGCAGCGCCAGGGCGCCGTCGAGGTAGATTTCATCATTTGTGGTTACGCGGACAAGTTCCAACGGCATTGCAGCAGGGCTTTCTCTCGATCTGTCCTTGGGGTATTGAAGAGGACATCATAGACAGTTCATCATCAACGGACTACCACCGCTAATTCGGCAACGACCGTGGCACCATTCGAGGTTTCGTTTCGCACAGCTTAATCTACGGTTTTACTTACGATCCTGCGGCCAATCCAAATGCCGGTGCAGGAACTCAAACGTCCCTACACCGTTGATCGAATGCGGGCCTTTGAAGTATTCGATTTCGGTTTTCTCGGGAATATCCAACTCCGCATAGTGCCGCCGGACTTTGGCGTATTCCCAGGCGACCCATTCGTCCGGGGCGACGCCGTCGTAATGGCCCCGTTCGACCATAAACGGACGCGGCGCCATGAGACTGGCCAGTTCGGCATAGTTAGCGACGTGCCCCATGTTCCATTCAAACATCTCGTACTCGCCGGTGAACATGTAACTGTAGCGGTCCGAGACGCTGGTGTTTTTCAAAATCCATTCGTCGTAGTCCGCTGAGCAGATCGACAATGCATAACCCGGCAGCAGCGGCGGAACACGAACGGCAGTTTTACCGCCGTACGAAAGTCCATAAAACCCAATCCGCTGCGGGTCGACGTTCGGCAATCCGGCCAGAAACTCCAGTGTCCGTTCGTGCTGCCGTAGGATGTAACTGAACAGCGAGCGTTTCACCGGATTCGACTTGCGCTGCAGTACGCGAAATCGGTCCTTGCCGCGATAGGGATTCTGCGGCGAGTACGTGATGAAACCACGGTTGGCCAGTTCATGGGCATAAGCGCTGTAATATTGAAATCCGCGGCCTTCCTGGGTGATCGTGTCCATCGGCACGCCTTCGAGGCCATGTTGGCAAACCACAACCGGCCGTTTGTCTCCCTCCTTGAGATTTTTGGGCAGCAGCAAAATCCCTGCAGCGATCACATCGGGATAGACATCCAGCACGACTTCGTAACCGGTGTATCCGGGGGTATCGAAAATTTGTCGCGTTCGGGGATGAAGCGGCATCTCGGGCGGTGGGATTTTTCCGATCAACTCATCCCAGACATACTGCCGGTAAAATTCGGCGGTCTTTTCCCAACTGTCGACAGAGCTGCGATCGGCTTTCGACCAGAACTTGTCACGGACGCCGGAACTACGGCGCGATAACTCCTGGGTGAACTCCACGAGCTGCGCGACTTGGCGCTGCTGGCGGGTTTGTGGATCAAACAACCGCCGTCGATCCGCTGTTGCCGGTGCGGCGGGCGGATTGAGTTTTTCAATCGACAAGCCTTTCAAAAACGGACCCAGCGCCGCGGGGGTCCCCGAGGGTCCATCCCCTTCACGGCTGCTGGTGAAGAAGAACTTGTCGGTCGCGTTTAGCTTGTTGTAGTGCACGGCGGCGCGGTCGACCTCTTTGCGGACATGCCCGAGCGTACAAATTTCAATCGCCCCCGGCGCTGCTCCGCCGCTACGGCCTGCGGTCGGCTGGGGTGGTCCGGCCACTTCAGGAACGGCCGCCGCTTCGATCGTCAGGGAACGCGGCGCAATCAACCCGGCCAACTCCGCATCGCCGAATTCACTCAACTGGCTCCACACGTTGCGGTAGATCGGTTCCTGCCACACCTCTTCACGAGCTTCGAAATATCCGCTCACCAACACCGCATCGATCCGCGTATCAGCGGCGCCGCTATGCAGTGCCAGCAAACCCCCTTCGCCGACCCCCAATACCCCGATCGGCAAATCGACGTTTTCCATTTCATTCATCCGCTCAAATTGATCGACGGCCGCCATGACTTTTTGGACTTCATAACCGATCACATGCCGTCCCATTTCGAACGCCTGGCGGTAGATCCATTCGCGGTGTGTTTGATTCGTCATGCGGATGTCGGGATTGCCGGAAAACGTATTCGCGCGGCTGATCAGCGTGGGGATCAACACCTGGCAACCGCTGGCGACCAATTGCAGCGGCGAACGTGCGGGAACGTCGACTCCCTCTTCCAGACCGATAAACATTTCCGGCGTCCAATCGGCATCGGGCAGTGCGATCACACGGGCTAGCGGTTTCGATTTCGGTTGCAGGAGCAAGCCTTCGCCATAAACTCCCCGCAGCGCCGGCCAGCGGACGGCGAGAATTTGATACGTATCGGTTTCGGCCACAACCGCCGCATCGGTCGTACTGGCGATCAATTCAATCCCTTGCGGTTGCGGTCGTTCATCGACGGCACCGATGATCGTGCGAAACCCGGCCCGATTATCGGCGACACTTTTGAGATACGCCGCTTCACTACTGTAATCACGGTTCCAATGGGCCGCCCGCTTCGCAACAGAATCGGCCAGTTCGCGCAGAGCAAATCGATCAATCCCATCGACCATCACTTCGTCCAATGGCTCAGTGATCGTCAACGGTTCCGTCCCAGGTAAGGCCTGAGCAGCAGCTGTCGTCGTAATTCCAACGACAACCAGCCAAGAACAGACAACGGCAAATAGGCGAAGCGGCATGGTCAGATACCTCGGTAGGAACCCGTTATCAAACCGCATCAAAGCGGTGGTTTCGGGCGGAGATTGTAGGAAGGAGATCCGTACCTGCGAAATTTGTAACTGTTTGTACAAAACCCCGCGACGGCACTTCCCACTGTACCTGACCCATGCGGCAAGTTCAAAACCACTGGGGCTGCGACCAGGTCAAAAGGCCGAGGAATTGCCCCCACCTGGGCGGAAGCGTATGATACGTGAGCGCCTGTGCGCTCAAGTTCCAGGAACTGGTGTCCCGAAAATCGTCTGATCTATGCCAGACTCACCGCTGCCCAATGATTCGTCAGAACGACCTGAGCCTAATATTGGGCCGACGCGCGCGTTGCCAAATGTCAGCGGCACTGGAATCTTTCCGCAAAATGGCGGGGCGGGCGGCCAATTCCAGGACCTGACTGAGCAGACGCTGGGAGAGTTTCGCGTCCTACGGCGGATCGGCCGCGGCGGCATGGCAGAGGTCTATCTGGCCCAACAGACCTCGCTGAATCGGAACGTCGCCTTAAAAGTCCTGCGGCCCGATTTGGTCTCCGACGAAACGCACGTCAAGCGATTTCGCACCGAAGCCCTGGCCGTAGCTGGTCTGAACCATCCCAATATCATTCAAGTCTTCTCTGTGGGTACAGAAAACGGCTTTGAGTATATCGCGCAGGAATACGTCCAAGGTTACAACTTGCGGCAATATCTGGTCCGCAAGGGGCCGCCCGACCTTCCGATGGCGCTGCACATCATGAAACAGGTCGCGTCGGCGCTTTCGGCGGCGGCTCAAGCGGGTATCGTGCATCGCGACATCAAACCCGAAAATATCATGGTGACCCCTAAAGGACGGGTCAAAGTCGCCGACTTTGGACTGGCGCAATTGACGCTGCAAGGCGAACGGGTGAACCTGACGCAAGTCGGCATCACCATGGGGACGCCGCTGTACATGAGTCCCGAACAGGTCAACGGCAGCAACGTCGGCCACCAAAGCGATCTCTATTCCTTTGGCGTGACCGCCTATCACATGTTGGCCGGTTCGCCGCCGTTTCGCGGAGAAACCGCCGTGAGCGTGGCGGTGCAACACATCAAAGGCGAGGCCACACCATTGGAGCAATCGCGGCCGGACTTGCCTATTTTACTGTGCCGCATCGTTCACAAATTGATGGCCAAGGAACTGACAGACCGGTATCGCACGGCTGATGCGGTGCTCAAAGATCTCAAACGCGTGGTGGAGGAACAGGACAACGAACATCCACTGCGGGGCGAGGCGGCGATGCCCACCGTCGAAGCCGGTCCGCAACCCTCTTCGACGCTCTCCACCATCTCGCTCCCGGTCCAATCAATCGTCCGACTCCCCGACCGTCCGCTGCTCAACCAACTAAAACCTCTGCTCTACGCAGCAGCAGCGCTGTTTCTGCTCGGTTTCGGCGCAGGCTGGTTGGCCCTGCCGGCTGATCCGCTGAAGACCTACGAATTGATCCCAGATCCTGACGTGCGTCGCCTCGACACCGTCCAGGAGCAGGTTTTCTATGCCCTCAAGTTGGGTAAGTCGGAACCTGCCTGGAAAGCAGTGATCGAAAACTTCCCGGACGAGCTGTACTATCACGATGTCGCCAACCGGCGCTTGGCGCTGCTCTATCTTGATGAAGCAAAGTACTCCGAAGCGGAAGCGATCTTTAAGGACTTCATTGAAGCCCCAGCCTCTGAACCGGAAAAACAAGCGTTCGGCTATGCCGGCAAGGTGCTGTTGTTCAACGAACAGGGCCAATTCGAGGAATCGCTACAAGAATTCCTCAAGAACCTAGCTCCGTCCGAATCAAAGTCGATGGTCGATGATCTGGACGACGGCGAGATGCGGAAGAGGCTTCGAGCGGCGGTCAATCTCAACTTGTCCAAGTTGAACAAACCTCCTGAGGACAAGTTGAAACCATTTTTGAACGACGCGCCCGAAGGACCGGATGAGGGAGCACCCGCCCCGTAAGGCAGTTCGGGCAACTTGGGCAGTCGCTACCGATTAATCCGCCTGCAGGGTGTCGTCCTAAAAAAAGGAATGCACCGGCGCACTTTCTGCCAAGGTCTAACGATTGTCTGGACGATGATGGTTGTGCGGCCGATGACTGATCGAGCCGCTGCGATGACAACCTGAGAATGCGGACCCGATTGAAACCAGCTACGGTGCCCGGCCGAAACTACGCCCGGGATGCAAACACCCGCCGCAACGCATTCCAAGCCCCCGTCGACCGTCGTAGACGATTAAAGGAGTATCTACTCGATGAAGATCAACGTAAGCAAATTCGTGGCCCTCACGGCCTGTTTGGCATTGTTCTGTGCGATCGGACAAAAGCCGCTCGCAGCCGCCGATACTCCCGCCAGCGGACAGCTCACGCAAGAGTCCTTGGGAAATCTGCTCAAAGCACTCGGACTAAAACCGAAGACCCTCGAAACACGCTACGACTTCAAATTCCAAGCCAATCACGAAGAAGCATGGGTCCTCTCCATGTCTGCTGTGCTCAGCAATGACGGTGAGACGGTCTGGATCATGGCTTGGCTCGACGAACTGCCCAGCTCACCCCGCGAAATTCCCCGTGTCGCCTTGCTGCGATTGCTGCACGACAACGACAAAATGGGCGGCGGAAAATTCTTCTCCTTCATCCCCGGCAACCGACGCTTCGTGTTGCAACGCGTGGTGGCCAACCGCAACATGTCCACCAAAAAGTTCCGCGGTCTGCTGACCGACTTGGGCAAGACGGTCGCCGAAACGCACGGCCACTGGAACGTTGCTTCCTGGACCGATGCCCCCGAACCCTCCGCTCCGGCCGCCAAGCAAGCCGCTGCGTCCACGACGGACAACAAGCCCGCCAAAGCGACGCCCGCATCTGGAACCCGGAGACGGACTGCGACCAAACGCCCCACCACCAAAAAGTAATGGTGGTCGCGGCCGGTTCTCGAAATTTGCAGATCAGTCTCTGCAGGACACATCAGTGAGTTCTGAAACGACTGAAGACCCACGTTGAAAAACGTCTAAAAAACCAACCGTCGAAAATCGCGATTGACCCAGCCGGTTTTCGACGTTCTAAAGCGGCAGCTAAACTCGTGATGCTTCTTGTCCGTGCAATGGCATGATCAGCCAATTGTGATGAGAAGGCAACCGAGTTTGGCTGCCGCTCATATATTCTTTGGCCACACAAACGGGTGGCCGCGATGGCGAAGCAATCGGGGCGGGCACAGCCCGCAAGAAGCCGCAATTTCCGCGTCCGAAAACAACGGGCACGCTCTTGGGAACCATCGGTCGCTCAAAAAGAATTGACCATACCACTGCAATTGTCATGCTCGGAGGCAGGTATGAAACAATCCTACTATGTTGATGTTCTTGTCATTCGCCCAAATCAAGGCGACCATGAGATCTTGATGGCCCGTCGCTCTGAAGACAAATACATGGGGGGGCACCTGGCAACTGATTTCAGGTGGGTTGGAGCCAGACGAAACGGCTTGGCAGGCCGCCCTGCGAGAACTTCGAGAGGAAACCGCATTGGTGCCGGCTGAGTTTTATCGGTTGAGCACACTCACCAGTTTCTATCGGCCCGACAACGATACCCTTTACACGGCTCCTATGTTCTGTGCCCTCGTAACCAAAGACGATACAGTCACCATCAATGCAGAGCACACGGCGTTTGAATGGGTGAATGTGAACGACGCAAATGCCAAGCTAATGTGGCCCAGCGATCGAGAGGGACTTGCCGAAGTACAGAGTGTGATTCTGGGTGACGGTTTGGCAAAAGAATATATGCGCATTCCACTCTGACCGGCAACACGGAAAGTTTCCGACGTTTGGCTGCCGCCCACAAAGTCTTTGGCCGTACAAATGGGTGGCCGCGATTGCAACGCAATCGGGGCGGGTGAGGAGTTTTGTTCCTTTACGCATTGCCTACGGCCAAGTTCCCAGCGATGATGGCTCTTTATGCGTGCCACGGATGCCGACAATTCTCCGAGCACTCGTCAGTAAGTCAAACGCGAGGGGTATCTGATGTTCATCCAACCGTTTCGTCGCTTAGCTGTATTGTTGTTGGTCAATCTGTGTGCAATTCCGGTGCTTTCCGTAGGTTGCCAGAATGGGGAACCACAAAACCAGAAATCAACAGAACCGATTGATGTCGAACTTGAATACGCATTCGCTGAGCTGGGCCGAAGATCGACGCCTGAGGCCTACCGCAACACGGCGTTTGAGAGGATTCAAGCAAGCGCGCCGCTAGAGAATCCAAATGTTTGGTGCCCGATCCTCATGAACAGTAGCGCCGGGCCGGAGGAGCGGTGTGCTTATGTCTGTGAATTCTTCCGTCGTCATGTCCGAAAAGGAACCAGGATTACAACAATTCAAGGAATGGACGCTTTGAAGATTGCTTCGCGAGACGAAGTCCTGTGGCATGATGTCACAAATGCGTCGAACCTTGGACCAGGAATCGACCGTGAACGCGCTGAACTCGTATTGAAGTTTCAGGCTGATTTCATGAGACCGCTTGAGTGTGCTATTTTCCTTGAATTCCGTCAAGCCAAATTATTCGGCAAGCCTGTTGTTCACACACCACGCACGAGAACAGCCCCTTGAGAGACAAAGTGTTAGGAGGTGAGTACTCAACCGTTTTTCTTTGCCCACATCGGCAAACTGATCCCGCCATCGACTTTCATGAAGCTTCCCGTCATGTAATCCGCATCGTCACTCAACATGAACAGGATCGCACGGGCGACCTCGTCTGCTGTCCCCAAACGGCCCCAGGGTAATTCGGCCGCATGTCGCGCCAGCGCCGCTTCGGAGAGAAACTTCCGCTCCCCCGGTGTATCAATCCAACCAGGATGAATGCCGTTTACGCGAATTCGCTCGGACGTCAATTCCGTCGCGGCTGTGCGGATCATCTGATCCACCGCCGCCTTGGCCATGTTGTAGGCCATCGACCCGGGATGCGGCATGAACGCCCGCGGGGAACTGACAATCACAATCGATCCCCCCTGCCCTTGCGCAACCATCTGCGCCGCAGCCGCTCGCAAACCGTGAAACGCGCCCCACATAGTCACATCAATCGTCCGTTGAAACCCCTCCATCTCCGCAACCAACATCCGCTGCCGATCACTGTAACAGGCACAAGCAACAAAGTGATCCAGTCGGCCAAACGTCTCGACCGTCCGCTGCACGATTTCCTCCACCGCCGCTTTGTCGCTAACATCTGCTTCTAAGAGCAATGCCCGCCGGCCCAACGATTCAATTTCGGCCGCCACATCGGTGGCTTCTTGTCGTTGGATATCATCGGTCGCCCAATAGTTGATGGCTACGTCCGCGCCGCTTTGCGCAAGTTGGATCGCTGTCGCGCGGCCGATGCCCCGTGAGGCCCCGGTGAGCAATACGCTGCGTCCTGCAAATTGCATGGTCATACCACGGCCAATCGCGCCCAGCGCGTATGGGTGATGCCGCCCGCTGTACACCAGTACCACGTCAGCAGCGTGTCGTCCGCCAAACGGATGCCTCCCGGTTTGCCAAAGCCGATCAACATGTGCTCTGCCAGAAAGCTTTCGTGCTCCGTCGTCCCCAAGGTTGCTTCGACGCCGGCATCAAATAGAACCGTTCCATGATCGACGTCGAAATTCGTCAGGTCCTCACTCACAGCGATCCGCACCCCCTGCGGATCGTGGCGATAATTGTAAATCGCCGCCACCCGGCCATCGGCCAGCGCGATGGGGCAACAGACTTGTCCTCGCAGATTTGTGGCCACCGGAGCGGACCAGGTGCGGCCTTCGTCTGCGGACATTACCCAATGATTGGCGATGTCTTCGGAGGTCCCATATCGATGCGTCCACAACATCACATAGATCCGCCCATCCGGCAACCGCGTGTTCATCTGGTCCCAAAACAGCAACGCTCCGGTCGGATCGTCGGCGAAGGGGGTGAACTCACCCCAGGTTTTTCCGCCATCGGCCGAAAAGACCGCTGCCGCCTTTTGGTCCGGTATTCCCTCGTAACCCTCGGGCTTCCATGTTTCCAGCGGATACATCCACCGCGTGGCCGACAACTGTTGCATTTGCCCAGCGCCGTTCCAGGTGTATTTCTCCGGCGGCAAATCGACGGGGACCACCTGTGGAGCGGACCATGTCGCGCCACGATCCTCGGACCAATACAACAACATCTCCGGCCGCTGTAGTGCTTCGGTATGAGCGTCGAACAGGGCGGAGTCGGTATTCTCAAACCGCGTCGCCGTCAGCACCAGTCGTCCGTCGGGCACCTCGTAAATATACGGCCCGCGATACGCCCAGCCGTCATCGGGCGGACCGCCATGAATGCTGCCTTGATTCTGCCACGTCTGCCCATCGTCGTCCGTGGTGAGGACCTCAATGTCATTATCGGCCGATGCCAACTCCTGCCCGATGTGCTGACAGGCAATCAGCGAACCATCGCTCAATTGTGAGATGGAGGGCATATACGCCCCACGTCCCGGTTCGCGCGACAGGAGACCTTGGTCGATGATGCGGAGCATGGGGGTTTCTTTAGGGAATCAAGGAATCTCATTCAGTTCCGACACACGTGCAGTTGTCCGAACGTAATCAAGAAGCGCCGTAAAATAAAGCGACTGTGGTTCATCGCTCAATCGTGCAGGTGCTCGTTTTTGAAAAAACGCACCAGTCCGAGAATAATACTTGACATGAAAACTATTGCCACGTAAGATAACACGCGAAAGAGAAAATCATGGCTAGCAAACTCCAAAACGAAATCAAAAAACGAAAACCGTTCGACCGGTTAGAAGAGGAAGCGACGCTCAATTGCCTCCGCACCGTGGATTACATGCAAAGCCGAACGGCGAAACTGTTCCGCCGGTTTGGACTGACCTCGTCGCAATATAACGTATTGCGAATCCTGCGGGGAGAAGCCAAGCCGCTGCCATCGTTGGAAATTGCCAGCCGCATGATTCAACAGGTCCCGGCCATCACCGGTTTGATTGACCGACTGGAAAAAGCGGAGCACGTCAAACGGCACCGTTGCGAAAAAGACCGTCGAGTCGTCTATGTGGAAATCACCGATACGGGGTTGGCCGTCCTGAATAAAATTGATGAACCGTTGGTCGAACTGCAAACACAGTTTTTCGCACATATGCCGCGAAAAGATCTGCGGGAATTGATCCGCTTGTTGGAACAGGTCCGTAGCGGCGCGGTGGAGGATTGATGCGTTTTTTTGACCATATAGTTGACCAGTCAACTATTCTCACGGAAACCATTTAGAGCGACTGTCATGATCAAAATCCGAAAAGCAGATGAGCGTGGATTCGCCGACCATGGCTGGCTAAAGGCACGCCATACTTTTTCTTTTGCAGGCTACCGTGATTCGCAGCACATGGGCTTTCGTTCCTTGCGAGTGATGAACGAAGACCGCGTCCAACCCGGTCGCGGCTTCGGCACGCATCCCCATCAGGATATGGAAATCGTGACTTACGTCCTCGAAGGAGCTATCGAACACAAGGACAACATGGGAAACGGCGAAATCTTGTGGCC